>RDXG01000012.1 GCA_004292785.1 Bacteroidota bacterium | reverse complement strand
CGCAAGCAAAACTTACAGGATATTTGATGCAAGAAAAACTCGCAAAATTGCAAGAAAACGACCAGATGGATAGTTTCAAAAATACGCTGAACCACACAGCCATTTTGTTGCCCGATGAAACCATGCTCACGCCCATTTTGTACTCTTTGCCCGTTGGAAAAACTGCCGAATTTGACCTAAAAAACTATGTAAACGTTACGATGGGTTTGACAATGGACAAAACGCCTTTGTTTTATCTGATCAACAATTTGTTTTTGATGCAAGACAATTTGAAAACCGAATCGACAGGGGAATTGTGGGTTTATCACAAAGACATTATCAATTTGTTGCGACATCCTTACATTCAATACTCAAAAAATTATTCAACAGATTATCCATTAATTCAGCAAAATATTGCGCAAATTCAAAAGGAAAATTTGATTTATGTAGCTCAAAAAGAGTTGTTTGAGTGGGGGAAAAATACAGATTTTTATCGAATTTTGTTTAAAAGTTGGGAATCAAACACCAAAATTGCTATCCAAACCTTACATGAATTGATCAACGCACTTTTTAGGCTTTTCGATCCTGCTTTCAACGTTTTGGAAAATGAATATTTGTTAGAATTTTACAAAATTTTGCAACAACTTTCCCAAGAAATAGAAAAATCGAAGGCGGAATTGTCTTTGCAAACTTTCAAACATTTTTTGTACGAGGTCATTCGCCAAGAAAGCGTGCCTTTTACAGGCGATCCGCTTGCGCCTGTGCAGATTATGGGTTTGCTCGAAAGTCGGGCTTTGGATTTTGAAAACGTCATTATTTTGTCTTGCAACGAGGGAATTTTGCCAAAAGGCAAGCTCATGAACTCGATCATTCCCTTTGACATTCGCAAGGAATTTAATTTGCCGACCCATTTGGAAACTGACGCAAGTTATGCCTACGCTTTTTATCGTTTGTTTCATACCGCCAAAAATATTTCTTTGATTTACTATACTTCTGATGCAAAAATTGCGGTTGGTGGTTTGGAAAAAAGCCGTTTTTTAGCCCAAATTGAGGCAGAATTAAGCGGTTTCGAAAACATTACTTTTTCAGAAAAACCTGTTTTGTTGAGTTTGCCCGACAAAGCGCAGGAGCTTTTTAAGGTCGAAAAAGAAAATCCGTTGGTCGAAAAAGTAGAAAAATATTTGCAAGATTCGGGAATTACGCCCTCTTATATGAATATGTATTTGCGAAATCCTTTGGAATTTTTTGAAAGAAAAATTTTGAATTTAGGCGATCCTTCCGAAAT
>RDXG01000063.1 GCA_004292785.1 Bacteroidota bacterium | reverse complement strand
ATATGCTTCTGAATTTCGTTACAGAAACCCAATCATTGGCGAAGGAGATGCGGTTATTGCCATTTCTCAATCAGGCGAAACTGCGGATACTTTGGCGGCGATTCAATTAGCAAAAAGCAAAGGCGCAATCATTTTTGGCATTTGCAACGTGGTCGGTTCGTCTATTGCGCGCGCTACTCACGAGGGTGCATACACACACGCAGGACCCGAAATTGGCGTGGCAAGCACAAAGGCATTTACGGCACAAGTTACAGTTTTGACCGTTTTGGCGTTGATGTTAGCCAAAAAACGAAATACCATTTCCGAAACGCAATTTTCAGAACTGTTATGGGAACTAGAAAGTATCCCGCAAAAAATAGCTAAAACCCTAGAAACCAACGATTTGGTCAAAAAAATTGCAGAAACGGTGGCACATTCGACCAACGCTTTGTATTTGGGAAGAGGCTATAATTTTCCTGTGGCTTTGGAAGGAGCTTTAAAACTCAAAGAAATTTCCTACATTCATGCCGAAGGTTATCCTGCCGCCGAAATGAAACACGGACCGATTGCTTTGATTGACGAACAAATGCCCGTTGTTTTTATTGCGATCAAAGATAGTTCTTACGAAAAAGTAGTTTCTAACATTCAAGAAGTGAAAGCTCGTAAAGGAAAAGTTTTTGCTATCGTAACCGAAGGCGACACTTTGATCAAAGAAATGGCAGATTATGTGATCGAAATTCCTGCAACTTATGAGGTTTTAACGCCTTTATTAACCGTTATTCCTTTGCAATTATTGTCTTATCATGTGGCAATGATGCGCGGTTGCAATGTGGATCAGCCGCGAAATTTGGCAAAATCTGTTACTGTGGAGTAAGTTTTTTTTTGGGAATATGCCTTTTGTAAAACTCAAAAACTTATAAAAGGTATATTTTAAAATCTAAAAATTTCTCAAATTAAATTCGTTGAACAATTAAAAAAACTCATGAAAAAACTAAAAGAAATTGCTAAAAAACACAATTTTAGCGAAGAACTTGTTGAAAGAATTTGGGAAAATTTATTGCAAACACAAGGAAATCAAGTGCAATTTAATGAACCAGAACTCGGAGCTATGGGGCAATGGCAAAACGGCATGGTCATGATTAGTGATATGTTTAACTTGCGCCTAAAAAATAAAGTCAATGATTTGTGTACAGAATTATCTGTTTTGGCAAAAGAACAGCTTACAAATGATGCCAAAAAGCCAAAAAGCAAAGATGAATCTGAAAAAGCAGATTGCATAGCAAGCCAAAACGGAACAGAATACGCTTATTTTTCAAAAACAAATCGTTTGAGAATGCGCAAAGACGACAAAACCACTTTTTACGACACCACAGGCTACAAAATTACAGGAATTTCGCAGGCGCAACAAAACGGAAAAGAAAAAGTAGAAATTTGGGCAGGAAAGCAAAAACTTAGCCTAGAAGATTTTGAAAAAGTAAAAAAATAGTTTTGCAAAAAGATCAATGTTTTAAATAAAATATTGATCTTTTTCAATAAATTATTGCAACAACTGACTCACCAAACTCGCAGAAAAAACAGTCAATAAAAACCAACCGATTGCGCCTTCTACCACCGCCAAATATTTAGAAATGCCTTGTGCCTGAATTTCCCCGTAACCCAAAGTAGTAAAAAAGTTCAGACTCATGGCAATCGCATTGATGATTCGCATCAGCAAACCCACCAATACAAAACTCAAAAAATACACACTTACCCAAAAACTCAACAACAATTTTTGACTTTTTCGCAAATTTTGCCAAGTTCCTTTGACAAAATCACTGGACTGCAACAGCCAAATCACAAAACGATTGTAGGCAAAAACCGATTCGTAAAAAGGTCTGCCAAGCCAAAACACAATTTTAGGAATTTGATTTTGCGAAGCAAGCAAATTTTCTTTGAAATGGGCTATTTTTCTAAGTTCTTCTTCTTTTTGTTCTTGTTGAAATTCGGTAAGTTGTTTGTCGGTTTTGAAATATTCAATGGCTTTGTTAAAAAAACGCATAAAACGATTTTTGGATAAATTATCTTCTTGACTAGGAAAAAAGAAATAAAAAACAGCAAAAAAAGCGATCACTTGCAAAGCATAAATCATAGATTTGACGTAATCTGTGCCATAATCTGAAAAATCGTGCAAAAAAACATTCATTTTCCAGTCCAAATAGGCTTTTAAAGTATGCGTTTGTCTATAATCGTAAGCAGATTTTCGAGTTTCTATATTTTTGATCTCAATTCGGCAGGCGTTGGCAGATTGCATATCAATTCTGTTTTTGTAAAGCGTATAAAATCTGCCGTAAAGTGCTAATAAACGCTTATAATCGTCTTCATTCGCCAATTCCAAATCACTTCGAGCCTCATAAATGACCAAACTATCTCCTCTTTCGTTAAAAATGGTTTTGTCTGTGGTCAATTTTCCAGAAATCTGATTCCAACTGATATTGGTACTGTATAAATCGAATTTCAAACTTTCGCCATCCGAAGGCGAAAATTTTTTGTTAAATTGGTTATTTTCTACAATAAAATCGTCCTCTACAGTCAAACGGTAGGTATGCAAATTGACATCTAAAATATTATTTTTTAGGCTAATTCCCTTGTATCTGCCTGTCAAAAACAAGCCATGATTTCTTGTTTTTGTGTCTTCAAATTTGCTATCACTAATCAAAAGTCGGTTTGCGTCCATTGCCCAAATTCCCAACAAACGTATGGTTTGCGTATTTTTTTCGGGATAAGAAAAAGTAGATTTCCAAATTTCTATGTCGCCCAACATTCCCATGCCACCTGCGCCACCCGAATAATTCAAATCGACTATACCTTTGGATATGATATTAAAAATCCTGATATTGGTTTTGTTGTTCGCAATTTCTGTTCGAAGACCTTGTTCTAAAATGCACTTTTCAAATTTGGACTCGTTTGGATCGTTTGTTCCAACTTGAATGTTATGAATTTTGTTTGGATTTTCTTTTTCGTTCAAAAAAAGAAGTAAACCTTTAAAATGACAAGCCACAAAAACAAAATGATTTACGTTGCAATCGTAAAAAGCAAGGCTTTTTTCAAAAATACATTTCAAAAATATAATGCCTGTTTGGTAGTCGTTCAGATCGGGCAAAAAATTGACTTGATACAAATTAATTGGTTTTGGAAAAACAATTTTTGGCAAAGAATCCACAAAACTTTTTAAAACATTATTTTTTTTGGTTTCTTGCTCTTGCGAAAGCCGACCTACATATTCCAAAGAAAAACGGTATTGATCTTGACTGCTAATTTGTATATCTGCATTGCTAAGTTGATAAACTTCCCCTTTACATTCTTGCGCTTCTTTAACAAACTGTGCGAAGGTCATTTTGCGCCGATTTTCTGTTTTCTGGGCAAAAATTTGAAAGGAAAATAGAAAAAACAAAGAAAAAAATAGAATTTTCATAGAAAAAAATTTGGATTTTATGGATTATTCAATCTTTGATTTCTACGAATTTTTGAAGTAAACGTTAAGAAATTCTATGAATTTATTGCATTTGTTTTTGTTCTGGTTTAGAGGAGGTAGTAATAAAAAATGTCTGATAAGTAAGAGAGCATATTTATCCGACACCTCGAAGGTGTCGGATAATTCTGATTATCAATGAGTTATAACAGTGAAATAATGTAAACTAATTTATTTTCACTACTTACCAAAAATTAAAAGGTTATGTAGAATTTTTGATTGCTACAGGTTCGCAAATTCCTAAAAAACCTTTCTTCTTTTTGAACGAATACAAACCTCAATTTGGAGCAACCAACGATCCAAAAGAGCAATTAATGATTGCCATGTTAGCCGCACAAGGCAAAAATAATGATCGAAAAGTGATATACGGTTTGTATATTATGGGGCGAATTTTGTAAAAAACGATATTGAGGAAAGCCTAAAATAAGACTCTAAAAAATTGTGGGTTGGCAAGAGTAAAAATCTTGCCAACAACATTTTATTTTTTCAATAATTCCTCTGCAATTTCTCTATGATTTGCCAAACGCGGTACTTTGTTTTGTCCACCCAATTTGCCCTTAGATTTCATATATTGAATAAAAGCATCGGGGGCAAGCACACGCAAAACCGCCTTTCTCAAAATATTTCCAACAATCAAATCGTCATAATAAACGTTGAGTTTTCGCAAATTAGCGTCTAAGGTTTCGGCAAATTTAGCCAGATTCGAGGGCATTTTTGCAAAAGCCACCAACCATTCGTGATGCGGAAGTCCTGTAGTCGGCGCAACATTTGGCGCAACCGTAAACTCAACAATTTCGGTTTCGGGAAAGGCTTGCATGGTAAGTTGCATGGCTTTTTCTACTTCCTCAGCAATCACGTGTTCGCCAAAAGCTGAAATAAAATGCTTGATTCTGCCTGTAACCAAAATTCTGTACGGATTTTTAGAAACAAATTTAACAGTATCTCCAATCGAATAGCCCCAAAGTCCTGCGTTGGTGTTCATAATGAGGGCATAATTTACGCCAATTTCTACCTGCTCAATGCTCAAACGGCGCGGATTTGGCGAAAAATATTCGTCTGCGGGTATAAATTCATAAAAAATTCCGTGATTAAGCAAAAGTAATAAACCTTCGTCATATTGCGAATCTTGATAAGCAATAAAACCTTCGGAAGCGGGATAAGTTTCTAAAGAATCAACCTTTTTGCCAATAGAATCAAACAATTTTGCTTTATAAGGTTCAAAATTTACCCCACCATAAACAAAAAGTTCGAAATTTGGAAAAATATCCTTGATATATTGCCCTGTTCGTTGATTTATTTTGTCAAAATACATTTGCACCCAAGGCGGAATCCCTGAAATCAAAGACATGGGTTGCGTAACGGTTTGCAAAATGATTTTATCCAATTTTTCCTCCCAATCTTCTATGCAATTCGTCTGATAATCAGGCAGTTGGTTGGTTCTCAAATATTTAGGAACGTGATGGTTTACAATTCCTGAAAGTCTGCCTGTCAAAACGCTACCTTTTTTGTCTAATTCTGGACTTCCCGACAAAAAAATGAGTTTTTTGTCTAAAAATCGAGATTTTCCTGTTTGCGCAATGTAAGAAAGCAAGCCGTCTCGCGCAGATTGAATATGAAAAGGCACAGATTCCTTGCTCAAAGGAATGTATTTTGTACCTGAAGTTGTGCCAGAAGTTTTGGCAAAATATGCAGGTTTCCCGATCCAAAGAACGTCCTGCCAACCTTCAATAATTAGGTCGATGTATTTCTGAAAATCCTCGTAATCTCGGACAGGCACACGCTGGACAAAATCTTGGTAAGTTCGAATATTTTGGAAATCGTGATCTTTGCCAAATTGCGTTTCTTTTGCTGTTTTGACCAGATATTGAAAAACATTTTCTTGCGTTTTTTCGGCTTGTAAAGCCCATTTTTGTTGTTTCCAAGCAACATATTTTGCAAAAGGCAAAGCCAAAGTAGA
>RDXG01000062.1 GCA_004292785.1 Bacteroidota bacterium | reverse complement strand
GGCACTTTTTAAGTCCCAATATTCTTTCAAACTTTCTTGATAAACAGACTGCTCTTTTTTGTTGTAGCAAGAAATTTCAGCCAATTCCATCAGCCTTTTAAAAATCCCAAACTGCAATTCTTCAGGCTTATCCCTTAATTTGTGCAAATTTTTGAAAGCATAAAGCCAGCGTTCAAAGTCGTTTTCGAGTTCTTCTAATTCCTTGTTAAATTTTGGAATTTCCAAATAGACATAAGTCAATTTATGATAAAAAACTTCGTGATTTTCCTCATCAATGAGTTTGATTCTGTGCAAAAGTTTTTCAGTTTTTAGATCATCAAAAGTGAAATCTAGTATCGCAATCGTATAAACATTTTTGAGTTCATAAGTCCATTCTCTGCCTCGAATTGCTTGTTCTTGGATCGCAAAAGCGGAATAATAAATGCTTCGATCTTTAAAAAATTCCTGTTTGACTCTTTGCACTTCGATGATAATTTTTTCCTGTCTTTCGTTGGTGCAATACAAATCAAAAACGGCTTTGCGATCTGTTTTTCGTCTGCCTAATTTTTCGTTTTTTAGGTAAGTCAAATCAGTAATTCGTTCTTTTCCGATCAATAATTCGTTTAAAAAAGAGATTAAAAGGTCTTTATTTGGTTCTTCACCAAATATTTTTTTGAAACCAAAATCGGTAAAAAGATTAATGAATTTGTCGGTCATAGTGCGAATTTTACAATCAATATTTTGCAAATTTATGTTAAAAAATCAACTTTTATAAAAATTCAATTTTATAAAAGTTGATTTTTTAAAATTTTAAGGTGCTAATCTTTCTATTTTCCAAGAATTTTCTGCTTTTGTGTAAAGCAAACGATCATGCAAACGGCTTTCTCGCCCTTGCCAAAATTCTATTTGTTCGGGAATTAAACGATAACCGCCCCAATTTTCTGGTCTTTGAACGGCTTTATTTTCATATTCTTTCGAAAGTTCTGCAAATCTTTTTTCCAAAAATTCACGATTTTCAACTACTTTACTTTGCGGAGAAACCAACGCACCAATTTGGCTTGCCAAAGGTCTGCTGTAAAAATATTCGTCTGAAATTGCGGAATCAATTTTTTCAATTTTGCCTTCGATCCTAATTTGGCGTTCCAATTCTGCCCAAAAAAAAGTTAAGCAAGCATAAGGATTTGCCAATAAATTTTGCCCTTTTCGGCTTTGATAATTTGTAAAAAAAACAAAACCTGTGTCTAAGCCTTTCAAAAGCACAATTCTAGCCGAAGGTTTGCCCTCTGGCGAAACGGTGGCAAGATGCATGGCGGTGGCTTCTAGTGTTTGTTCTGCTTCTGCGTACCATTTTTGAAATTGCAACAAAGCGTCTGGATTTGCTTGCGCCACGTCAAAGGCTTGCAAAGTATATTCTTTTCTGATGTCTGCGAAATTCATTGTTTGAGAGTTAAATAGGAAATTTGAAAAAATTATATTTTAAAACCAATGACCAAAATATCATCAATTTGTTCACCATCTTTACCAATCCAGTTTTCTAAGGTTTGTTCGAGAATGTATTTTTGAACCAACATTTTTTCTTGATGAATATTCAAAAGTAATTCTCTGAACCGTCTAACCATAAATTTGCGTTGATTTACTCCGCCAAATTGATCTTGATAACCATCAGAAAAAATATAGCAAGTAGTTGGAATGGAAATATCTATTTTGCGTTTGTCAAAATGCCTTTCTTTGCTTTTGTTCCACAATCCACCCACAGGATTTGCATTTCCTTTGATAAATTGCATGGAATTATTTTGAAAAACTACCAAAGGATTATTCGCACCTGCAAATTCCAAAACCTTGTTTTTTTGGTCAATAACGCAAATTGCGATGTCCATTCCATCTCTGTTTTCGGTTTCTTTTTGCCTCAAAACACTACTTACGCCCCAATGCAAAGAGTTTAAAATTTGGACAGGATCGCTAATATTGTTTTGAACAATGATATGATTTAACAAATCGTTGCCGATCATGCTCATAAACGCCCCTGGCACGCCATGACCTGTGCAATCGATGGCGGAAATGATGCTCAGGTCATGATTTTTTTCGTGAATATGATGAAACCAATAAAAATCGCCTGAAACAATATCTCTGGGCTTAAAAAAAACAAAAGATTCGGGTATTTTTTCTTGAATTTGCTCTATTTTGGGCAACATTGCCTCTTGGATTCTTTTGGCATAATTCAAACTGTTGGTGGTTCTTTTGTTTTCGCGAGCAACTTCACTCATGGCGGCTTTGAGTTCGAGGCTAGTTTTTTCGAGGGTTCTGTTTTGCATTTCAATTTTTTCTTTTTGTTCGTTCATTTCTTGATGTGCTTTTTTGAGCAAACGAATACTTTTGAAATTGGCAAAAGCATAAAAATTATTGTAAATCACAATCAAAACTGTAGTTACAATGCTTACTTCCCAAGAAAAATCGTTTTGTATCCGAAAACCATTGCAAAGATGCGCCACCAAAAAACCAATCAACATCGAAAAAAGACTATTTATAAACTGCCTGTTTCCGTTTAAACCCATATTATTTGCCGCACACATCGACAAAAAAGCCACCGAAGGAAAATAAGTGAAAGAAATAATGTTGGAAAAACAAGCTGCCATAAAGGTATCTCCGAGCAAAAACCAATGTTCTATTTTTTCGTTGCAATTTCGCCAAGCATAAACCCCAAGCGCAACAAAAGGCATGGTAAATGCCAAAACTAAAAAAATATTGGCAAACCACGAAGCCTCTCCACGCTGATGTTGCGTAAAAAGTACAATAAAACCTGTGAAATAATAGCCCATAAAACGAAAAGGAAAAGCAATTTTTCCCAATCCGTGAATACGTTTTTTAGTTTTGACAACTGAATCCATGAAATGAAGATCAATATTTTTTGTGAATAAAGGCTTTGTCAATTAGTCATGTTCGCCTTTAAGTCTAACAACGATTCCGTTCATTTTTTCGTTCAGACGCATTTGGCACGCTAAACGGCTTCGATCTGTAACGTTAAACAAAGTGTCTAACATATCTACTTCGGCATCGGTTCTTTGCCCAAATTCGCCTTCTAGCACTTCTACATGGCAGGTTGCACACAAAGCCATGCCGCCACAAATGGCTTCGATGGGGTATTCGTTGCCTTTCAGAAATTCCATGAGGCTCAAAGCCATGTCGGTTGGGGCAACTAATTTGCGTTTTTCGCCAGATTGGTCTTGTACGTAAATGTTAATGTCCATTTTTTTGAGTTTTGGGCGCAATGATAAGCAAATAAATTGGAATTTTTTTGATTGAAAAGTAAAATTACAAACAAAAAAAGATTGTCTGTTAATTTTCAAAACTAAGGACAACTTAATTCTGTATATTCAGAAGTAGGAAAATCGTGATTATCTCTGAAAATATCAGCCGAATCTATTTCCATTTTACTTGGATTGGAAGAGGTGTTTTTTAGGAAAATTACATCAATTTTATGGTTTTTCCCAAAAGTATCAACAAGAAAAAAATCTTTTTTGGGATTTTTAAAAGCTTTGTAAAGTTTTATTGATTCAATATTTTTATCTTTTTCTGCCTGAAAACTAACATCATCTTTGTTGTAACAAATAATAGCTTTATAAACTATATCGAGTTCTTTGTAATCCTCTTTTTGATCAAAAAGATAAATAGGCAACAACATAGAAATTCTGCTAATGCTATGCACAATCTTTTTTTCTATTCCTTCCAAACCATCGCTTTCATAAGGTTTTAGAGTTTCTTTCATTTCCAAAATGATGACGTATAAAGTGGTAAAACTCAAAAAAATGAGTGCTTTTTCGCCTTTTTTCCAAGATTGTGGCGTAGAAAATACTTTGTTTTCCAATTCTAAATCGAGTATCCAAGATTTAGGGAAATTTTCGTCTTCGGGAAAAGGAATATTTTGGATAGTCAAAGATTCTAATTTTCCTGTGTTTTTATTTTTATCCTCTTTGATTTCGTAAGGCAAATTATCCTTGTTTAAGGCTACCAAAAAGTTAATTTCTGTAAAATAATTTTGTACTTTTAGCCTATTTTCTTCAAAATCCTTTGCCATTTATTTCTTTTTTTGAGCATTATAAATGTAACCTTTCAAAATATTGGCAGTATCACTTACTTTTTCTTCCGCCTCCTTAAAATCCCTAAAAAATACCCCAAAGTCAGTCATCGGATATTCTTTAATTTGTTCGCCATTAAAAAAATAAGTGGCATAATCACTGTGTTTTAGCGGATTTTTGTCGTTTTTGTCGATGGGCGTAATTGCCAAATGGTGTTCTGAAATAATTTTTGCCACATCTTCGCCTTTTTCGTGCAACAGACTTAGGTGTGCATGGTTGTTCACTGCCTCTGCCATCAGCGGGCTGTGCGTGGTCAATAAAACCCGATTGTTGTTGCGATTGGCAAATCTGACCAAAATATCCAACAATTTGATTTGGTTTTCGGGGTGCAAATTCTCTTCAGGTTCATCAATAATTAAAAAATTGTGGTCTTCTGCTGTCCAATATTTAAAATACAAATACAACATGGTTAATTGGCTAACCGAAGTAGAAGTTTGGTACATTTCCAAAGTGGTTTGGTCGTTTACTTTGAAACCAAATTCCGAATTGGCAATGCCTTCCACATTTTGCACTGCAATACTGCCCTGCATCAGATTTTCCAAATCTTTTACCAAATCCAAATACACAGGATTTACCTCCGATTTTGAAGACAAATCATTGATTTTATTTAATAATTGATTGACAGCCGAAGTATGTCGTTTTTTAGTTAAAAATTTTATTCTTTCTACATCATTTGGGTTTTTGCGTATAATTTCGCCTATTTGCTCTCGTTCATTTTCATAACCTTCACTTAAATACTTATAATAGGAAGGAAGAAAACTACGAGTTGCGGGAAGAAAAATTAAGAATGCAGAAGGTATATATTTAAATAGCATCTTTGATATATACCTTTTAATGTTTTGAATATGATCATTTTCATGAATCCAAAGTTTTACATTGTAGGAAAAACCTTTTGCAAATTGACGATTAAACTCATCTAATGTAAGCGGACTTTCTAATGTTATAAGGTTTATTTTAACAATATTACTATTTGGTGATTTTATAAAAGTGTAATATTCTGTGATAATATTATCATCTAAAGAACTAAAAAATGGTGTAGTAAAACTATTTGCATGAATAATTCTTTGAATTTCTATAAAAATATTTTCTTGATCATCAATTCCTAAGAGATCAAGGCAATTTTTTTTAAAAGCAGTCTGAAAAGATTGTAAAACGGCAGAAATATCAAACTCAAAACTTTTATCTTTTTCTTTTTCAATAATCAAATTTGATGGCAACTGAAACGCAATTTCAAACCCACTAAACAAATACCAAATAATTTGGGATATATAAGTTTTGCCACTGTTGTTGTAACCCACAAAAGTATAAAAGCGTTTGTCGAGGTCTATTTCGCTTTTTTTCTTA
>RDXG01000216.1 GCA_004292785.1 Bacteroidota bacterium | reverse complement strand
GCAGAAGCAAAAGCAGAAGAACGCAGAGCAATGGCGGTAGCAGTTGAACAAGAAATGAAAGCAAAAAGCCAAAACGCCAGAGCAAAAGTTATTGAGGCAGAAGCACAAATTCCGATGGCTATTGCAGAATCGTTTAGAAGTGGAAATTTGGGAATTATGGACTACGAAAAATGGCGAAATTTGCAATCTGATACACAAATGAGAACCGCTATTGCCGAAAGTTCTGCACCAAAAGATGTTAAAAAAGCACCTAGTCAATAAAAAAATTATGTGCTAAGAATTTTAATTAAGCCTTCAAGGTTTTCAAAACCTCGAAGGTTTTTTGTGTTATATTTTAATTGAAAAAAACAAAAATTGATACAGAATCAGCATAAAAATTTTATCTTTGCTAATTCAGAAATATTAACTTAATTAAAATAAGTTTGGAGCTTTTGTTTGGGATTGGTTTTTTAGAAATTAAATGGGTCGATGTCGTTGACATATTGGCAGTTACCTTTTTGTTGTATCAGTTGTACCAATTGGTTCGGGGAACGGTTGCGTTAAAAATTTTTAGCGGTTTTTTGTCTTTATACATTTTATTTTTGTTTGTTCAGGCAACGCAAATGGAATTACTGACCGCGATTTTGAGCCAATTTATGGGTGTGGGAGTCATTGCAGCCTTGATTTTATTTCAACAAGAAATTAGGCGTTTTTTGCTTTTGATCGGAAATTCAGCCAATTTTAACGATCTTTCTGTTTTCAAATTTTTCAAACAAAAATCAGAAAAACCGCATAATTTAAACCCTTTGCCTATTGTAGAAGCCATGAAAATTATGGGCAGAGAACGCACAGGAGCATTGATTATTTTAAGCAAAAGTTCAGAAATGAGCAATTATATCACCACAGGAGATTTAATTGATGCCTTTGTTTCCAAACGTTTATTAATTTCTATTTTTAACAAACTTAGTCCTTTGCATGACGGTGCAGTAATTATTATTGATGACCGAATAAAAGCAGCTCGTTGCACGCTTCCTGTGTCTGAAAATCAGCAAATTCCGCCCTCGATGGGCATGAGACACAAGGCAGGAATTGGGATTTCCGAAGTTACAGACACTTTAGTTTTATTGGTTTCTGAACAAACAGGAAATATGGCAATTGCACAAAATGGGAAAATTTATACTGAACTTACTTCCGCAGAAGTTAGAAGAAGAATAGATGATTATTTGCAGAACAAACACCAAGAACAGCCTAAAAACGACAGCCAAAACGTGGTAATTTTGCCTAAAAAAACGCCTTTAAAAAAGAAACCTATTCGCAGGAAAAAAAGAATAAAGCCTAAATAATGTTTTAGAAAAATATGTTTTCGTAAACAAATCTATCAAATATTTCGTAAAATAAATTAACAAAACCTAAAAAATTATGCTAGATATATGTCTTTGTACTGGCACAAAATGCCCATTTAAAATGGATTGTTACCGCTTTACTGCTCAATATTATGGCAGACAAAATTTTTTTGGTTCGCCACCTTTTAAAAATAATACTTGTGAACATTTTATGGATAATTCGCAGCAAATCAGCTATTTAGCCTATCAACTTTGGATAGCAGATGGTCGTCAAGAAGGAAAAGATGATTTGTATTGGTTTACTGCAAAAGGACAACTCATCAGATAAAAAAATAAGATTATCAATAACTAACAGTTTTTTAAAAACTGTTAGTTATCAAATTGTGTAAGCCCTAAATTGACGTGCTTGATGTCTGGAAAATTCTTTTTGTAAAATTTTATGCGTGAGTCAAGGTTTTTGCAACGGCTTTTTCATAAACTGTTTCGTACATAGGCATAATTTGGCTAACTTCAAATTCTTTGGCGCGTTTAAGTGCATTTTCTTTGAAAGTGTGCAAATTTTCGTCTTTCAAAATGAACAAAGCGTTTGTTGCCATTTCTTCTACATTGCCAATATCACTCAAAAAACCTGTAATTCCCTGCAAATTGAGTTCTGGAATACCGCCTGCATTGCTCGAAATTACTGGAACTTCGCAAGCCATTGCCTCCAAAGCTGCCAAACCAAAACTCTCTTTTTCGGAAGGCATCAAATACAGATCAGAAACAGACAAAACTTCCTCGATTGCCTCCAATTTGCCCAAAAAACGTACATCTGCGTTCAAATTCATGGATTGACAAATATTTTGAATGTTGTTTAGTTCAGGTCCATCTCCGACCAATAACAATTTGGCGGGAACTTGTTTGCGCACCCTACAAAATATTTTTACCACATCGTCAATGCGTTTTACTTTGCGAAAATTTGAAGTATGAATCAACAATTTTTCGCCATTTGGACAAATTGCTTTTTTAAAATGTTCCTTTTTTTGCTTTCTAAACCTGTCCAAATCTATAAAATTAGGAATGACATCGATAGGAGTAGTAATTGCAAAATGTTCCAAAGTATCTTGTTTTAGGCTTTCAGAAACCGCAGTAACCCCATCAGATTGGTTAATGCTAAACGTAACTACAGGTTCATAACTCAAATCCTTGCCTACTAAGGTAATGTCTGTGCCATGCAAAGTAGTTACAAAAGGCAAAAAAATTCCCTTTGAAAGCAAAATTTGTTTTGCCATAAAAGCGGCAGAAGCGTGTGGAATGGCATAATGTACGTGTAAAACATCTAATTTTGCACTCTCTGCCACATTTACAATTCGGCTTGCCAAAGCCAATTCGTAAGGCGGATAATCGAACAAAGGGTAGGGCGGAACTTCTACTTTGTGATAATATAAATTTTCGCTAAAAAAGTCGAGTCTGGTGGGTTGTTCGTAGGTAATAAAGTGTATTTCGTGCCCTTTTTTGGCTAATGCTTTGCCTAATTCGGTGGCAACTACGCCACTACCACCAAAAGTTGGGTAGCAAACAATTCCTATTTTCATTATTTTTTTGTTTGATTTGACAAAAAATAAACTTTTTAAAGCAAGTTTTGTTTCAAATTCATCAATGAAAAATGTTTATCTCCTGTCATATTTAGCCTTTTTGAAAAGAAGTTGCTACTTTTTATTAAATATTTGGATTTTATGAATTAATTTTGTTTATTTGGTTTTCATAAATGCAAGACTTGCATTTGTCATTATGTTGGCAATTAAAAAACTAAATCTTAAAAAAATATGGAAGTTTATAACAGCAAATACCTTCATTTGGCTTTTTTTGCAGATCAAGAATTGATAGAAATGACTTGGTTGCCTTTAACTGACAAAATGAAACCAGAAGAATACAAACAAGAATTTTTAAATTATCTTGATATTATTCTGAAATTTCGTCCGAAAAAGATAATTCCAGATACAAGAGATATGTTTTTTCTCATAGACCCTGAACTACAAGAGTGGACAAATCAAACCATTTTTCCGCCAAGTTTGGAAATGGGACTTAATAAAGCTGCTTTTGTAATTAGCCAAGAAATGATAGCCCAACTTTCCATCGAACAAACTATGGAAGAGTACGAAGGAGTTAAATTTATCACTCGTTATTTTGATGATAAAGAGGAAGCAAAAGCGTGGGTACTTTCTTTGTAAGTAGTGAAAATAAATTAGTTTACATTATTTCACTGATATAACTCCTTGATAATCAAAATTATCCGACACCTTCGAGGTGTCTGATAATTATGCATAATTACTTAGTTATAAAAAAACAGACTTTTTTGCATTGTTTTTCTTGCTCACCAATGCAGAAGAGTCTGTTTCATACAAATTATTTTGCAGGAGTCGGTCTTTGCATCACTGTTCCGCATTTTTTGCAAGTACAATTTTCGATGGAGTTATAAAAATTATTCATTACCCCTGCCAACTGAACCACAATGTCGGTGAGTGCAAAATATTCTTCGTAGAGTTTTTCGCCACAGTTTTCGCAAAACCACACGCAACCGTCTGTTTCTCCCAAATTTCTGTGTCTTTCCATCACCAAACCAATCGTATTGGCGGGTCTTTGGGGCAAATGCAACACTTTTGGGGGCAACAAGAATATTTCGCCTTCTCTGATTGGCACATCAACAGGCTTGCCGTCTTCAATGATTCTAAGGTTGATATCTCCTTCTATTTGATAGAAAAATTCTTCGCCTTCGTTGTAATGAAAATCTTTGCGAGAATTAGGTCCACCAACCACCATGACAATAAAATCGGCATTATCTTTATAAATTTGCTGATTTCCAACAGGCGGTTTTAGCAAATGACGATTACCGTCAATCCATTTTTTGAAATTAAAAGGTCTTTGAATAGGCATTTTTATTTGGTTTTAGTTTAAAATAATTTTAGGCAAATATAATTTTTAGCATACATATTTTGCAAAATTCAATTATCTTTTGATAATTTTAAACGCCATATTTCTGCCATGTCCTTGCATAATTGCTAAATTGATCCAAGACAAAGCAAAATGTTCTAATAATTGGGCTTTGTCGTCTGCGCCAAAATCCCAACAAGTCGAAAAACCTGCATCTGAAGACAATTTTTGGGCAATTTCTTTGCCTTTTTTAGAACTTCCTGCCACAAACATATCAATTCCTTCGCCTTTATAGATTGGATTCGCCATATTTTCGAAACCTGTTGAATTAAAGCATTTTACAATTTCGCTTTCGGGCAAAAGCATTTTTAAAGCCTCAAAAGTGTTTTCAAAACCTTCAGGCTTGACTCTGACCGAATTCATGGCATCAATGATGGTTTTTTGGCTTACAAAATCCTTGATTTGTGCGGCGATTGCCTGCACCGCTTGCGGAACGGCAGCAATGAGAATAACTTCTGCTTTTTCTGCACTTTCTGCAATGCTGTGCAAACTTGTATTTGGATTTTGCAAAAGATGTTTGTCATCGAATTTGGACAAATCTCTTGTGCCTAAAAAAATTTGGTGTCCTGCTTTTGCCCATTGTGTAGCCAAAGCTCCGCCTACATTTCCTGTGCCTATGATGCTGATTTTCATATTGTTATGATTTTAAAATTAAATAAATTCTGCATTTTTGCCAAGTTCCCAAAAATCATTCTTTTTTTCAAAATATTCCAAATTTAGTAATTTGTCTAATGTTTTTTGGATTTCTGTCGAACTTAAAATTTCGCCAAATTCATTTAAAAAGTCTTGAAAATTTGCTTTTTGCTTGTTGTTTCGCAAAAAAATAATGAAATATTCGTCTCTATATGTAATATTTTCGTAAAAAGAAAAGATTAAACATTCTTTGTTTGTGATTAATAAGTCTAAATATTGTTTTATTTTTACAAAATTAGGTAAGAAAGGAGATTTTTTCTGTATTTCAGACTTCAAAATTTGTTCGTAATTTTCTCTAAGCAATACAAGTTCCTTTTCAGCTAGCCAAAAAACATTTTGATTGACAAAAAAAGATGATTCTTGCTTATAAATTGTCGACAATAAACTAAGCAAATTGGGAAAATTTGCCTTGTCTAATTTGAACCTTCCTTTTCCAAACACGATCTTTTTGCCTTTTGTTTGGTACAAATTATAACCTTTTTTGAAATTATTTTCCGAAAATTTTTTAATTTTTGTTTGCTTTTTTTGCTCGCAATCTGCGCAATATTTATTTTCATTCACTTGTTCTTTTTTAAATAATTGCTTGCAATTTGGGCAAGTTATGGCTTCATTTTGTTCCCAATATTCAGGCGAATTTGTTTGTTTAGAAAAAGGCGAAGGAAAATAAAAAGGAATTTTAAAAAAGTCAGATAATTGTTTGCCCAAAATATTGGCAACTATAGTTTCAAGAAGAGGCGAAAAGTCTTGATTTGAAATAATTGCCACATGAACAAATGCCATATCGTAACTTAACTGCAAACTGTGAAGTGTACGTTTGATGTATTTGTGAAAACGATAAATTAGCTCCAAATTCAAAGAATAACCATAAAATTGCCCTGTATGGTCGTGATCCTTAGCTCCAATACGAAAAATATCCATTGCCGATGCTCCCAAATCTGTTACTTCGAAAGCATTATTTTTAACATTATTTTCATAGACCCAAATTGCTTGTATTGCTTCTAAATGATCTGTATTGGGTTTAATTTTTTCTATCAAATGAGGCAATAATTCATTGGCGTAAGTTTCTACGTCTGTTAATTTTATTAATTGCCCTTTTTTGATATAAAATGAAATATTTTGCATGGTTTTTTGGATTTCTGTTGAACTTAAAATGAAGAATAAACTTATAAAACCCAAAAAAAATTATAAGTTTATTCAAAAAAACAATCTTTATTTTTTATTTAAACCGCAGCCAATTCTTCTTTTTTTCCAAATATTTTTCCTAAAAAAGCCTTTATTTTATCCACAGTTTGATAAACGACAGGGACAAAAACCAAAGTCAAAAACATAGAACTTGTCAAACCGCCAATGAGTACCCAAGCCAAACCTGTTTTCCATTCAGAACCTGCGCTATCTGCCAAAGCAATGGGCATCATGCCAATGACCATCGCCAAAGTAGTCATCAAAATAGGTCTAAGACGTTCTCTGCCTGCCAAAATGAGGGCATCTTTGGTGGTCATTCCTTGCAATTTTTGTTCGTTGGTAAAATCTACGAGCAAAATGGCGTTTTTGGCAACCAAACCAATCATCATAATTAAACCTAATTGCGAGAAAATATTGATCGCTTTCATGGTCAAAGCCAAAGCCAAAAATGCCCCAACAATCGCCACAGGAATAGAAAAAAGTACCACAAAAGGATAAACAAAAGAGTCGTATAAAGCAACCATAATCATATAAACAAACAAAATTCCGATGCCCATTGCCAAACCCATGCTTTCGGCACTTTCTTTTGCGTTTTTAATGTCGCCGTTATAAACCGTTTTCACGCCTAAAGGCAATTTTAACTCGGCAATTCCTTTGTCTAAATCTGCCGCTACTGCGCCGCTGGTTCTTCCATAAACTTGCGAAAAAATAGAAATAGACGTGTTGCGATTTTCGCGCTGTAATTTGGTGGGTCCCAAACTTTGAAAAACTTTTGCAAACTGTTGTAATTCAATCTGTTGTCCCAAACGGTTTGTAAATTTGAGATATGCTAGATTTTCTGTTTTCGATTTGTCAAATTCATCTAAGGCAATTCTGATGTCGTATTCTGTATTTCCTTGTCGAAGTTTGGAATTGTCATCGCCTTTTAGAGCAATTTGCATCATTTGCCCAACTTCTGCCACTGTTAAGCCAAAAGAAGCCATTTTTTCGCGGTCAATTTCTATTCTGGTTTCAGGTTTTCCGTCTTCTGCTGACAAACGTACTTCCGAAGTTCCTGCTATTTTCAAATAGACTTCATAAATCATTTTGACAGATTTTTTTACGCTATCAGGATTCGAACCGCTTACGATCATTTGAATAGGCGTTTGATTTGCCGTTCCAAAAATCCCAATCGGACTGACTCTGGGTTTAATTCCTGGAATTTCTTGAATTTTGTTTTTGACTCGCAAAATCATTTCGTCTGTACTTTCCAAACGTTCCAATTTTGGCACAAGCGTAACAATAATTTCGGAAATATTATTGGCAGATTGATTGGAAAAACCTTCTGAACTTGCCCCTACATTCGCATAAACTTTTTGAACTTGTGGCATAGATCGCAAAATGTCCTCTACTTGCTGTGAAATGTGGTTTGTGTTCTGAAAACTCGACCCCGAAGGCAATTCTAGCAAAACCGAAAACTCGCCTTTGTCAGCAGGTGTAATAAATTCTGTACCGATCAATTTGCTTTTTGCCAAAGTAATTGCCCCCACAAAACTTGCAAAAACCAACAAAGAAACAATGACAGGATATTTCAAACTCCAACGCAAAGCAATTTCGTAAGCAGAAATCAAAGCTGTAATTTGCCGTTCAAACCAAAGCCCAATCGATCCAAAAAATGACTTAGAGTTTAGATGTTCGAGTTTGATAAAACGAGAAGCCAACATGGGCGTAATGGTAAAAGAAACGAACAAACTCATGAGGGTAGAAACCAAAACCACAATCGCAAACTCACGCATAATGTTGCCTACAATACCCGAAAGCAAGGATAATGGTACAAAAACCACCACATCGACCAGCGTAATCCCGATGGCAGTAAAACCAATTTCGGCTCGACCATCTAGGGCAGCATCTCTTGAATTTTTGCCCATTTCCAAATGGCGGTGGATATTTTCCAAAACCACAATCGAGTCATCAACCAAAATTCCAATAACCAAAGATAAACCCAACAAAGTCATCAAATTCAAGGAAAAACCGAACAAATACATCGCAATAAACGACCCCATCAAAGAGGCAGGAATGGAAACCATGACAATCAAAGAGTTGCGAATACTATGCAAAAAGACCATCATCACGCCTGCAACCAACAAAACAGCCAAAAATAAATCGTGTTTTACGGCATCTGCGGCTTCTACGGTAAAAATAGAAGAGTCTTGGGCAATATCGAATTTCAAATTTCTGTTTGCGTATTCTTTTTCTATTTTTGTGAGTTCTTCTCTAACTTTATGACTAACAGTCACCGCATTTGCATCAGACTGTTTGAGTAACCACATTCCGATGGCTAAATTTCCATCTATTCGGTTAATTCGAGTATATTCTTTGTTAGAATCTTGGACTTCAGCCACATCTTGCAACCTGATTTCTCCGCCTTGTTTGGTAAAACCGATCACTAAATTTCGCATTTCGTCAAGTGTGTTAAATTTTCCTGCCAAACGCACTACAAATTGCGAATTATTTTCGGTAATTTTTCCTGTCGGAATTTCCATATTCGCCATTTTGATGCTATTGGTAACACTTGCAATAGCCAAACCAAAACCTTGCACTTTGTCCACATCCAAATTTACCTTAATTTCACGAGCATCTCCGCCAAGCAAACTAATGTCTGCCACGCCTTCGATGTTGTTCAGTCGGGGCAAAATATCGTCTAACAAAAATTGGTAAAAATCTTTTGAGGGCATAGTCGACGTGATTCCAATACGCAAAACTGGCGTTTCGTCAATCGCAATTTTGCCCAAAATGGGCGTTCTTACATCTTTTGGCAACAAACCCAAAGCTGCACTAACTTTGCGTTGTGCGTCTTGCAAAGCCAAATCGCGGTTGGCATTTTGCAAAAGTTCGATGGTAATTAGCGAAATTCCTTCCTGCGAAGAAGAACGCACAGCCGAAACCTTATCCATACCAGAAACGGCATTTTCAAGGATTTTACTCACATTTGTTTCCACTTCTTCAGGCGAAGCACCTGGGTAAACAGTAGTTACAGTTACGATTGGCGGGCTTATTTTGGGCAACAATTCGTATTGAAGTTTGTTGTAACAAAAAATCCCGATCACACTAATCGCCGCAAAAATAATGATGATTAGCGACGGTCTTTTAATAGAAATTTCTGCAATATTCATTTCAGTTTTCGTTTATGATTTATTTTTTAACAACCACTTCTACGCCATTTCTTAAATTGATCTGACCATTGGTAACTACTTGTTCCCCTTCTTTTACGCCTTGTAAAACTTCCAACATTCCGCCAAAATCTTCGCCTAACAAAATGTCTTTTAAAGCCACTTTATTGCCTTCTAATACATAAACTTGCGGATTTTTGGCACTGCCCACCAGCGCATCTCTTGGAATAACCAACGCGTTTTCTGTTTTAAAATTGAAGTTCAAAACGCCAAACATCCCTGCTTTTAAAGGATACTTAGAGTCATTATTTAGTGTAATTTCGATGGGATAATTGTGAGCCTCGTCGCCTTTTACGCTAATTACGCTTACTCTGCCCTCAAATTTTACGCCTTGATAAATATCAGTAGTAACCTGAACTTTGTCGCCAATTTTAATTTTGAAAACACTTTTTTCTGCCACATTTGCCTTAATTTTGAGTTGCGAAATATCTACAATCGTTGCAATCGGGGCGGTTGGCTGAATGGTTGAACCTACTTCTACGTTTTTCATGGTGATGTATCCAGAAATTGGTGCAAGCACTTTTGTATCTGCTAATTGGCGTTTGGCGGTAATATATTGGGCTTCTGCCGCTTTAAAAGTAAATCTTTGGTTATCAACTTGTAGTTCTGTGGTGGCTTTTTCTTTCAACAAATTCTCGAAGCGTTGCAAATCTTTTTGTACTTTTTCGTAATTTGCTTTTACGCTTTCGTAATTTGCTTTTCTTAGTTCGTCATCTACTTGAACCATTAATTTTCCTTTGGAAACCATGTCCCCCATCTGAAAAAATACGCCTAAGGCTTTTCCAGAAGTTTCAGGAACTAACAAAACTTCGCTTTGTGCGGTTACAATTCCGATCACAGAAAATAATTTATCTGCTGACTGTTGTTTAGCGGTTTCTACGCTAACAGGCACAGCCAACACAGGCAAAGGCTTACTTTTGAGATCGATTTTTTCGGCATTGCTATTGAGTTTATATACTACCCAAGCCACTCCTGCGAGCAGAAGTGCAACAAAAACTATTTTTTTTACCATTTTTGAAAATGATTTTTAGTGAAATATTTTTAATTTTCTTTATGATGAAATGTAACATAGGCTTTAGCCTGTGAAACCAAAAATCAAGGTGCTAACAAAGTTCGCATGAGTTTGAAATGATAATCCATGACATCTTCACCTTTAAGTTGGTAAATATTTTTCCAAACTTGTTCTTTTTTGGCAACCATTTCTACCAAACCGTTGATATAAGCTCCCATAATTATTGCCGTTTTTAGCGGATCAATGCTGCTTTTAATGCTTCCGTCATCAATTCCTGTTTTGATCGTATCAGAAATTAATTGGTGAATTTGCGTTCCTTTTTTCCTAATTTCTTGAAAAGTAGGATACAAATTTTGTTCCGTAAAATCTTTTTCGCTTGGTTGAAATTTGGTAATAATTTTGAAATAATCTTCGTAATGCAAAGAAAATTCGTGATACATTTTTCCAATCAAAATGAGTTTTTCTAAACCATTTTCACCATTTTTAATAGATTCTTGGCATTTATTATGCAAATATTTTAGTCCTCTGCATACAATTTCTTGAAACAAATTTTCTTTATTTTCAAAGTACAAATACAAAGTACCTTTGCTCAAATTGGCTTCTTTTGCTATTTCGTCCATAGTTGCCAATTCGAGTCCTTTGGCAAAAAAAATGCGTTCAGCACAATTAATAATATGCAAACGTTTTTGTTGCTTTTCATTTTCTTTATTCTTTATTTTTTCTTTGACCATGTGATTGAATAAAATTTTATGACCATTAGTCATTTATTAGACAAAGGTACGAAAAGAAAAATTAAAAGATACAAATTTGGAAACTTTTTTTTTGTAATAAGTTTCCAAATTTTATGATCTAAATATTTTTAGACTCGTATATTAAAGAGAGAATGTAAATTTGTTTAAATCTCAAAAAATTAAAAATTTCAAAGAAAATAAAAAAATATTAGAATTTTGCTAATTTTTTTGAAGTTTTTATACAAAAACACTAAATTTTAGAAAAAATTTGGTAAAAATAAAATATTTTTCATACTTTTGTGAAAAATCAAAAATTACACTTTGATTTTAAAGAACCAAAAAAATCACATGGACACACAACATTATTCTTCTTTACTTAACACATTCAATGCGTTAGGTATTTCCAATGTTAAAGGCATTGCCTACAATCTTTCTCCATCAGAATTGATCGAAGAAGCTCTCGCAAACAAGGAAGGCGTTTTGGCTGACAATGGTGCTTTAATGTGCGATACAGGCAAATTTACGGGACGTTCTCCTAAAGACAGGTTTATTGTAAAAGAAGAATTTACAGACAAACACGTTTGGTGGGGCGAAGTAAATATTCCTTATGATGGTGAAAAATTCGATCCTTTGCTTGGCAAAATGGTTGAATCTTTGAAAGGCAGAAAAATTTATGTGCGTGATGCCATTGCTTGCGCAAACCCTGATCACAAACTCAAAATTAGGGTCATTGGTACGCAAGCCTACCATAATTTGTTTGCTTACAATATGTTTATTCGCCCAACAGAAGCCGAATTAACCGATTTTGTACCAGATTTTACAGTTTTAGATATTCCAGAATTTAATTCTGTTCCTGCGGTTGATGGCACGCGTCAAGGCAATTTTGCAATTTTGAATTTTGGCAAAAAAATGATTTTGATTGGTGGAACGGCTTATACAGGCGAAATTAAAAAAGGTATTTTTAGTGCATTAAACTTGCTTTTGCCTGCTACCAAAGGCGTACTATCCATGCATTGTAGCGCGAATATTGGCAAAGACGGAGATACAGCCGTATTTTTTGGTTTGTCTGGCACAGGAAAAACTACCCTTTCTGCTGATCCTGAACGCAATTTGATTGGCGATGACGAACACGGTTGGGCTGAAAAAGGCGTTTTCAACTTCGAAGGTGGTTGTTATGCAAAAGTAGTAGATTTGACCAAAGAAAAAGAACCTGAAATTTTTGATGCCATTCGTTATGGTTCTATTTTGGAAAATACACGTTTTTTCCCTGCGACACGCAATGTGGACTATAAAAACGTGAGTGTTACCGAAAATACAAGGGTTTCTTACCCGATTCACTTTATTCCGAATGCGGTTGAGCCGTCAGTAGGGGGAATTCCTAAAAATATTTTCTTTTTGACTTGCGATGCATACGGTATTTTGCCTCCAATTTCAAAACTGAACAAAAGTCAGGCGATGTATCATTTTATTTCTGGTTATACGGCTAAGGTTGCAGGTACAGAAATGGGCATTACAGAGCCACAAACTACGTTTTCGGCAGGTTTTGGACAAGCATTTTTGCCTATGCACCCAACCAAATACGCAGAATTATTAGGCAAAAAAATGACCGAGAGTAAAGTAAATATTTGGTTAGTAAACACAGGTTGGTCTGGAGGCGGATACGGTGTAGGAAGTCGTATGAAACTCAAATTTACAAGAGCCATGATTACGGCTGCTTTGGAAGGCAAATTGGAAAATGCAACTTTTGAAGAACATCCTGTTTTTGGAATTGCTTATCCTACGGCTTGCGAAGGCGTACCTACGGAAATTTTGAACCCAAAAAATACATGGGAAAATAAAGATGCTTATGACGAAAAAGCAAATCATTTGGCTAGCCAATTTATTGCGAATTTCGAAAAATTTGCGAGTGTTGCCAACGAAGAGATTATGGCAGGTTCGCCTAAAATTTTAGTTTAGTATCCAAAAAAGCCTCTATATAAAGAGGCTTTTTTTATGATTTTTTTGTATAAAAGTCTAAAATGTGATGCCAAACCCCTAAAATTTCTCGCAAATCGGTATAAACTCGGCTGTCGATATAAAAAACATTGTTTTCGAAACGTAAAAACTGCCAATCGTGGCTATTGGTGGCGCAACCGTACAAAATAGGAAATTTTTTACCTTCCATTTCATTAAAAAGTTTTGCACCGTAAAGTTGTGCGGCGCATTGTGCGATTCCGTAATCCATATCCTCGTCTTTGGCTTCGACAAGCGAAATAATCGGATTTTCCATATAAGGCTTCCGAGGGGCAAGTACAAAGAAAAAATCACATTCTCCAGATAAATCTCTATCACTATCCACAGGCAAATCTTCACCTGAAAATAATGTAATTTTGTCTAAATAGGCTTCGGCTACTTCACTCAATATAGGCGAAACTATTTTTTCTGATTTGACTTTTTCGTTGGTAAGCGGAAAATAAGTTGCTTTTTCGAGAGTTTCTAGTAGCCATTGACTTGGATTAACGAGATCTACCGTTGGAAAAAGTCTTATTTTTTCGGCATCAAGTCCAAAGGTTTTGGTTACTGTTTTGAGTTTTTTATAATTACTGTATCCCATAGTATTTTTTTTGCGAAGGTAGGAAAAATGTTTGTTTATAGCAAGTTAGTTTTTTTGTATTTCTGTAATCAGATTCTCAAAATCGAAAGGCTAAATCAGGATTTTAAGACCTTCACTGTGGATTTAATCTAGCCCCGCCAACTCATAAATTTCTTCAAAATTCAAAACCAATTCGGGCAAATTTGTACAACGAAAAGGCACATCAAAACGGTAAATGGTGGCGGTTTCACTGCCTTTTTTAAAATGATGATACAACTTTTCGAAGGGATCGGCAACGATTGCCTCCTCAAAACCAAATTCTTTCAAACAAATTCTTATTATTTTTTTCAAATCTTTTTCCAAATCATTCGGGTTACTGATAATTTCCCAAAAAAATGTCGGCACTACTTCCATTTTTCCACTTTTCCAAGCCACTTGTTCTGCCCCAGAAGCCTTGCTAAACGCAATCCAAGAACCGTCAAACTCCAACCAACTGCCCGAAGACAATTTAAAACCGCAATCGCAATCGTACAAACGACCTAGTTTATGAGTTCTGTTCCAAACATACATTTCACCATGAAAAGTATCGTTAAAGCAAGAAATATTATGATTGTGTGCCATAAATTTGATAAATAAAGTATGATCGAAAAATTCGGTTTTTAAAGTGTTTTGAACGAAAAAATCATTGGCTTGTGCGGCACTAAACTGAAAATCTTTTGGGAAAGCAACTGCCTGCCAACCTTCTTTACAAAAAATATTTTCTGATGGAAAAACAGGCTCAAAAATCATTTTTTGATCACTAATTTCTATCTGAAAAGGATTGTTTTCGATGATCCAACGCAAATGTTGAGGGCTAAAAGAAATATTTTTAGGCAAATTTAAAACAATTTGGTTCATGAAACGAGTGATTTGATTTGCACAAAAATAACGATTTTGGGTTGAGAAAACAAAATATTTTTTACAAAATTTTGTGCGGTCAGATTCTTAAATCTGA
This sequence comes from Bacteroidota bacterium, assembly GCA_004292785.1. Taxonomy (GTDB): domain Bacteria; phylum Bacteroidota; class Bacteroidia; order Cytophagales; family Thermoflexibacteraceae; genus RDXG01. Next base: position 8,394 of record RDXG01000216.1, on the reverse strand, counting down.
CCTTCGGTTTCTCAAAACCGAGAGGCGAGGACAGGGTTTTGAGAAACCCTGTTGGCAGGTTTAAGAACCTGCCAATACTTTAAAATCTAAATAAAAATTTACATTTATTTGTTGTTTTGCAATGAGTTTAGGCATTAAACATTTTTCCTGAAGCCTCGTCATGTTTGATTTTGGCTTTTTTCAAAACAGAAAATTCGTGAGTGGACAAACGCATTTTTTCGCCTGCAAATAATTCTTCTACACTAATGACCTCTATTTTGGGCGAAATGCCACTTTTGAACATGATATTTTGATAATTTCCATATCTGTTGGCTTCTTTTTTCAGATTTGGCATAGGATATAAGGTGAGCAAATAACCTTTTACGGCTTTTTCTCTTTGCATTGTGCCATATAAATCCCGAATTACATTTGTAGAAAGCGTTTTATTAGATTTGACCGAGAAAAAAATTTGTTTCAAATCTTCTTCTATTTCTGTTTCGTCTTTGTAGTCTAGCACAAAAGCAATTCCATCGATGCCGCCATCTCCGCCTTTTTTTTCGTTGATAATTGCCCGATTTTCAGAAAAACTAAGCACAAACCATTTTTCAAATTCCTTCCGAACCCGATCATCTTCTTTGTTTGCCAAAGCCACTGCCGATGCCATATCTCTGGGAACACCAGTCAAAGTAAAACGTTCTTTTTCTAAAACATTTCTACCAAAAGAATCTTCTAAACGTTTCATAATCAATGAAATAGATTGATAAGTAATGTCTATGCCAATCCAATTTCTTTTCAATTTTTCTGCCACAGAAATTGTCGTTCCACAACCACAATAAATGTCTAAAACCACATCACCCTCATTCGAACTTGCTTGAATGATTCGTTCCAAAAGTGCTTCAGGTTTTTGGGTTGGATAACCAAGTCGTTCTTTTGCAACAGGATTAATTGCTTGTATATCTGTCCAAACGTCCATCGGAGTTAATCCTTGATCCACATACCAACGATACTGTTTTCCGCTTTTCCTTGGCGAATAATCTTCATAATATTCTCTACCATTTTCATCAATTCCTTGCCTTAAATGTGCTGTTCCGACTGTTCTTGGAACGGCTACTAAATCCCTATTAAAAATATATGTTTTGCTTTTTGAATACCAAAAAATAATATCATGTTTTCGCAAAAATGTAGTTTTTCCTTTTCCTCCTGTGTTGTAATGCCAAACAATTTCATTGAGAAAATCTCCGCCCTGTGCGCAAAAAATGGCATCTACAATCAATTTCAAATAATGGCTTGCCGTTGGGTCGCAATGCAAATAAAAACAGCCTGTTGGTTTAAGCACTCGATAAATTTCAGCAATTCGCAAAGTCATGCTGATCAAATATGCCATCAAACTGCCTTTACCTAACACTTTTTCTAAACCAAAAATTAGGTTAATACTTTGTGCAGTAAATACGCCATTTTTGTTTGTAATAATTTGTTCAAAACCTTCGTTAGCAATCGTATTCCAAAGCCAAGTATCCGTAAAAGCCTGCGCTTGTGCCTTGTCCTCTTTGCCAATATTGTTATAAATTTGGTTGTAATTTCGTTTAGAATTGAAAGGCGGATCGATGTAACACAAATCCACTGTTTCGTCTTTGATATATTTTTGGAGATTTTCTAAATTATCCCCATAAAAAAGTTTGTTTTTCGATTCCATATTTTTTTTTTGCAAATTAGAAATATAAAATTAAAATTTAAAAGAAGCGTTTAAAATTTTTTTTTGTGCGGTCAGATTCTCAAATTTGACCTAAACGTTGCCAATCGTCTTTTCAGACGTTGGCAAACGTGAGCTTTTTAACCTTTGCCAACGTCTGAAAAGACGATTGGCAAGGTAGAAAAAAATTAGATTTTAGCAATTCTTTGAAATATTTTAGGAAATGATCTAAATTGCCAAAAATTTCAATACGATCAATGGAAAGCCTTCCTACTTTTGAAACCGCTAAAAAACTTGGTTTGTTAGCAGAAGAATTTGAAAAAATTAAAGAAATACTCGGCAGATCGCCTAATTTTACAGAATTAAGCATATTTTCTGTGATGTGGTCTGAACATTGTTCATACAAAAACTCGATTGTTTGGCTCAAAAAATTGCCCAAAGAATCCCCAAAAATGCTCGCCAAAGCAGGCGAAGAAAACGCAGGACTCATCGACATCGGAGATGGTTTGGCTTGCTGTTTCAAAATAGAATCGCACAATCACCCTTCCGCCCTCGAACCCTATCAAGGAGCCGCCACAGGAGTTGGCGGAATAAACAGAGATATTTTTACGATGGGAGCGCGACCTATTGCACAACTCAATTCCTTGCGTTTTGGAAATTTGGATTTGGAAAAAACAAAATGGCATTTGCGAGGAGTAGTCAAAGGAATCGGGGATTATGGCAATGCTTTTGGCGTTCCTACCGTTGGCGGAGAAGTCTATTTTGACGATTGTTACAACACAAATCCGCTAGTCAATGCCTTTTCTGCGGGAATTGTGAAAGTTGGAAAAACCGCCTCTGCTATTGCCTACGGAGTCGGAAATCCTGTGTTTATTGTTGGCTCTGCCACAGGAAAAGACGGAATACATGGGGCTACTTTTGCCTCTGAAGACATCACAGAAAAGTCAAATGAAAAACTGCCTGCCGTTCAAGTAGGCGATCCTTTTCAGGAAAAATTATTGTTGGAAGCTACCCTAGAAGTCATCGAAAGCGGTCATTTGATCGGGATTCAAGACATGGGCGCAGCGGGAATTATTTGTTCTACTTCCGAAATGAGTGCCAAAGGAAAAGCGGGCATGATCATCGATTTGGACAAAGTGCCAATGCGTCAAACCAACATGAAACCCTTTGAGATTTTGCTTTCAGAATCACAAGAAAGAATGTTGATTGTTGCCAAAAAAGGCACAGAAAAAAAAGTCCAAGCCATTTTTGATAAATGGGATTTGAACTGCCAACAAATTGGCGAAGTTACTGATACTCAAAGACTTCACTTTTATATGCATGGCGAATTGGTGGCTGACGTTCCTGCTGACGATTTGGTTTTGGGCGGAGGTGCGCCTGTTTATCACAGAGAATATCGTGAGCCTGCTTATTTCCAAGAATTTAAAAAGTTTTCGATAGATCAAATTGCAGAACCTACTGAAAATGAATTAGTTAGTATTGCAAAATTTTTGTTGGCGCAGCCAATTATTGCCTCGAAAGCATGGATTTACGAACAATACGATTCGATGGTCGGAACGGCAAATACATCGACCAATCAACCTTCTGATGCGGCGATTGTGAACGTGAAAGGTACGCGAAAAAATTTGGTCATTACCGTAGATTGCAACAGCCGTTATGTGCTTGCTGACCCTGAAATCGGAACGCAAATTGCGGTTAGCGAAGCCGCCAGAAACGTGGTTTGTTCGGGTGGAGAGGCAGTGGCAATTACCAATAATTTGAATTTTGGAAACCCTTATAACCCCGAAGTTTATTGGCAATTTGTGGGCGCAATTATGGGTATGAAAAAAGCCTGCGAAAAATTTGGAACGCCTGTAACAGGTGGAAATGTGAGTTTTTATAACCAAAATAGCAACACTACGCAAGCAAAAACGCAGGTCGGAGTGGACAATGCCATTTACCCAACTCCAACGATTGGAATGTTGGGAATTTTGGAAGATTGGGCAAATAAAATGACCTTGGACTTCAAAAAAGAAGAAGATTTGATTTACCAAATCGGAAAATTTGAAAACTGCATTTCGAGTTCTGAATATTTGTATGCTTACAAAAAAGTCAAAAAATCGCCTGCTCCTGCCTTTAATTTGGATTATGAACACAAAGTTCAGGAAACCATAAAAGAGTTGATCAAACTCAAAATTATTGAGTCCGCACACGATTGTTCGGAAGGAGGTTTGTTTGTAACTTTGGCAGAATCGGCTATGCACAGAGGCTTAGGCTTTGATATTCAGACAGTTAGCGGATTTAGAAAAGATGCTTTTTTGTTTGGCGAAGCGCAAAGTAGAGTAGTAGTTTCGGTAAAACCTGATCAAAAAATTGCCTTCGAAAATTTCTTAAATTCTAAAACAGATTTTTGTTATTTGGGAAAAGTTAGCAAAAACGATTTTGTTGTAGATGGAAAATTGTTTTTGAATAGCCAAGAAGCAAAAACTTTGTATCAAAATACTTTGCCAAAGGCATTGGATTAACAAATAAAAGCAAAGTACAAAAATTGTACTTTGCTTTTGTTTTGATTTATTTAAAATTTATTTGCCTTCAGCAGTTGCTAAAGCCACAATAGAAGCAGAAATTGCAATAAAGCTACTTTTTGCCAAATCTTCTTTTGGAGAACCTAATGCTTTTGCGATAGCAGTTGCGCTTTCGTCAGAAAGTTTAGACACGTCTAATTTGCCCAAATCCCCGATGGTTTTAATTCCCGCATCAGTCAAAACTTTTGCTTTTGCAGGACCAATTCCTTCGAGCATTTCAACTTTTTCTTTGGTCAAAGCTACAAAACCTTTGCCTTCCACTTCTCTGTCCAGAGCATCGTTGATGTTCAAACGTTCGTAAGGAGCAAGCGTAACGATTGCTTTTGACCAAGCCACAAATGGCAAAGCCAACAACTCTTCTTTGGTTTTTACGCTAAAAGCAGCTGCCAATTTTGCAGTTTTTTCGTCATCGAGTTTTGCAACTTTCATGTTGAAATATTGCATTTCACGGATTACATCAATTCCTACAATTTCTTTTAACACTTTTGCAGTATTAGGTCCTACGCCTTCAAGGGCTTCAACCGAAGTGTTTACCAAAGCAGACAAGTTACTTTTTTCGTACTTGCTATCTACAGCTTTATTAATATCCATTGTTTTTTGTTTTGTTAATGTAAATTGGTATTGTGCAAATATTAAAATATTTTATGTAAGATCAAAGTGTCTTTTTAATTTTTTTTTGTTAAATTTTACACTTCATATTCCACACTTAACAAAATCCTTACCAAAAATAAAATTTTTCAATTAAAAGTCCACAAATTTTGACTAAAAGGTTTCATTGTCTTTTTGGTATTTACAAACATGATTTAGAAAAAACAAAAAAAACCATGTTCATAATCGATTAATTATTACTTTTGCCAAAATTTAAGAATCAAACAAGGCATGAAATCGAAGATCGCAATTATAGGAATGTCCGCATTATTCCCAGAATCGCATACGCCAGAGCAATTTTGGCAAAATTTATTGGCACAAAAAGATGTTACAACTACTTCTACTACCCAAGATTTTGGGGCAGCTCCGACCTTATTTTTTGATACTGCAAAAGGCAAAATCGACAAATGTTATTCCTTAAAAGGTGGATACATTCGAGATTTTAACTTTAATTCCAAAGGTTATGCGGTAGATAAGGAGTTGTTAGAAAGTGTTGATGAGATTTTTCAATGGTCTTTGTATGTGGCTGCGGAGGCTCTAAAAGATGCAGGTTATTTCCAAAATTACGATATTTTGCAAAAATGCGGGATTATTTTGGGCAATTTGTCATTTCCGACACGTTCCACGCACCAAATTTCGTCTGCAATGTATCAAAATATTTTTGAAAAACATTTGCAACAAAAATTAGGATTGCCCAATTTCAAATTGCCCGCTAGCCGAATCAAAAGCGATCCATTTTACATTCCAAAATGGTCAAGTTCTCCAACAAATTTAGTTTCGCAAGCCTTAAATTTGGGCGGAAATCATTTTGCCTTAGATGCTGCCTGTGCCACTTCTTTGTACGCCATCAAATTGGCTTGCGACCAGCTCATTAGCGGAAAATCCGATTTGATGTTGGCAGGTGCGGTCAGTTGTGCCGATCCACTTTTCATTCACATGGGTTTTTCCATTTTTCAAGCCTATTCCGAATCGGGAAAAGCAAGTAGCCCATTCGACAAACAAACAGGCGGATTAATTTCGTCAGAAGGCGCAGGAATGTTGGTTTTGAAACGTTATGAAGATGCTTTAGCAGATGGTGATCAAATTCATGCAGTTATTTCGGGAATTGGGCTTTCTAATGATGGAAAAGGCAAATTTTTGTTAGTACCAAATCCGAAAGGGCAAATTTTAGCCTTCGAAAGAGCCTATCAAGACAGCCAAATTAAGCCGACAGATGTGCAGTATATCGAGTGCCACGCTACTGGAACGCCACTTGGAGATATTACCGAAATCAACAGCATTGCCGATTTTTTTGATAACGCAAACGAGCTTCCTGTGGGTTCAGTGAAATCCAATATTGGGCATTTGCTCACCGCAGCGGGCATTACGAGCATGGTAAAAGTCATTTTGTCTATGAAAAATAATTTGATTCCTGCCACGATCAAAATTACTGAACCAATTATTTCTCATGATCAAAGAATTTCTGGAAAAAATATTGTCCAAAAACCTTTGTCATGGAAAAACAATCATAAAGTAGCAGCAATTAATTCTTTTGGTTTTGGCGGAACAAATGCGCATTTGGTTTTGGAAAGTGCTGAAAAACAACTTTTTAATCAAGAAAAAATAAAATTTGAACCTTTGCCAATGGCAATTATTGGCATGGATTGTCATTTTGGAAATTGCAAAAATTTGGAAGAATTTTATTTGACCATTTACGAAGGAAAACAGCAATTTATCGATTTGCCTGAAAAACGTTGGAAAGGCATGGAAATTAACGATTTGAGCAGAGATTTTGACATTCCTAATTTCGATTTGCCAAAAGGAGCTTATATCACAGATTTTGAAATTGATTTGTTGCGTTTCAAAATTCAACCAAAAGAAGCCGAAAAACTCGAACCGCAGCAAACTTTGATCCTAAAAGTTGCTGAAAATGCCCTAAAAAATGCAGGTTTTGATAAAATACATAAAAATAATGTGGCGGTCATTGTGGCAATGGAAACCGAAATGGCGATCCACCATTATTTAGAACGTTGGGATTTGGGTTGGCAAATTAAGGAAGCGGTCAGAAATGCAAATCTTGAATTGAATGAAAAAGATTTGGATTTGCTAGAAAATACTTGCAAAAATTTGATGTATCCTTCTTCACAAGCAGAAAATTCGGCAAGCCAGCACACCAGTTTTATTGGTAACGTAATGACCGCCAGAATTTCCTCGCTTTGGGATTTTACAGGAGCATCTTTTACCATTTCTTCAGGTGAAAATTCGGTTTTGAAAGCCTTAGAAGTGGCGCAAAATCTGCTTTCTTTTGGCGAAGTTGATGCTGTGGTGGTTGGTGCGGTAGATTTGTCAGGAAGTTTCGAAAACGTGATGTTGAAGGCAAAAGACAACCCAATTACACAAAAACAAACTTTAAGTTTTGAAAAAAATGGTCAAGGTTGGGCTGTTGGCGAAGGCGCAGGAGTCGTGATTCTCAAACGTTTAGAAGAAGCAAAGCAAGACAAAGACAGAATTTTTGCGGTGATAAACGACATCAAAATTAGCCAAAAACCTTTTAAAGTAGAAACTAAAAACATAGATTATCTCGAACTTTCTGCTAGCGGTTTGTTGGGTGAAAATGAGTTAGAAATGCAAATGTTTGAGCAATCCACAAATCGAAATTGTGCAGTAGGTAGCGTAAAAGCCAATATTGGACATACTTTTGCGGCGGCAGGCATGGCTTCTTTGATCAAAACGGCTTTGTGCCTTTTTCATAGATTTATTCCTGCCATTCCGCAGTGGAAAATGCCTTTGAACCCTGATTTTTTTGCAAAAACGCCTTTTTATTTTCCTGTCGAATCTCGACCTTGGATTTTGGAAAATCATCAAGAAAAACGAAATGCTGCCATTCAAAATTTGGCTTCTGATGGAAGTTTTGGTTTAATTAACATGACCGAATTTTTGCCTGATGTTAAGGAGTCAGAACAATTATTGCTAAAAGTTTCTCACGAAAAATTATATTTGATTCAAGCAAATTCGGAAGAGGAAATGACTGTGAATTTGCATCTGTTTGCGCAAAAATTAGCTACAATTTCTTTGGAAAATTTGGCAAATCAAACTTTCCAAAATTTCAAAGAATCGGCTTATACGCTTTGTTTGATCGCAAAAGATATGGTTTCTTTAAAACAAGAAATTGCTTTTGCAGAAAAAGGAATTTCGCAATCTTTTCAGACAGGAAAGGCTTTTCAGTCGCCACAGGGCAGTTATTTCGAATCAAAACCTCTGGGAAAAGATGCCAAAATTGCCCTCGTTTATCCTGGTGCGGCAAGTGCGTATGTAGGTTTAGGCAAAGATTTGTTTCAATTATTTCCAACTTTGCTCGAAGAATTTACGCCAATAGTGCCAGATGTTTCTGATGTTTTGAGAAGTAAACAACTTTTTCCACGCCATCAATCGGTGATCGAAGGCAGAGGTTTGCGTTTCGATCCCATTTCACAAATGTCGATAGGTTCTTCATTTTCAGCACTTTACACAAAAATTATTCAGGATCATTTGCAA
>RDXG01000061.1 GCA_004292785.1 Bacteroidota bacterium | reverse complement strand
TAATTATGATCTTTTGAAGAAAAATAAACAATAATGTGGTACAAACAAAGCCCTAAAATGACGCAAACATAAAAAATATGCGGAAAAAGTCTTTTGTGAATATCGTTTACGGCATGGTGCGAAGTAGAAATTTGAGGTTCTACAATGGTTTCAGGCATCAAAGCGGGAAAATCTTTGCTAGAAATTCTAAAATAAAAGGTTTTTCGTTCTCCTTTACCAATTTTTAGCGGTAAATAAATATGTTGTCCAAAATCGTCTTCAAAATGTCTTTCCATCAGGGGCATCAAATAACCTGTTTTGGTGATCGAAAAACCTGTATAAGAAGGCGTATAAAGTTCCACAAAACTGCCATGCAAATGCACCAACCAACTTTCTTCGAGTTCTGACTGCACAGTTAAACGCAACCAATGTACATCTCCGTCTGCCAAAAGCCATTCGTTTTCGGATTTGATTTTGACAAAATCTTTTTGTAAAACATCTTGAATATTGAATTTTTCGGAAGGGTCTGCCAATAAATACAAATAGTTTTCGATGGCATAAGTCTGTTTTTTGTTTGCCTCTGTAATAAGCAAAACATCTTCGCATTTTGCAAAGTTTGCAAAAGATAAAAAAACAAATAAAAAAACAGTAAAATAGTAAAACATGAGTTTTTAAGAATTCATTGTAATCATTGGTTAGCGTTCAAAATAACAAAAAAAATTCTTAAATACATCAAAATTCAGAAAATTTTGTTAATTTTTTTATTTTGTTTGTAAAAAAGGTATCCAAGCCTTGTCTGCTGCCCCTGAAAATTCACGAGTAAAAAGAATAAAAGAGGGCTTAAAAGGTTTGTAAGGCAAGGGCATTTTTGCTTCTTCAGGCAAAAGATCGCCTTTTTTAGAATTACAACGCCTACAAGCAGTTACCAAATTAGTCCAAGTAGTTTGTCCTCCGCGAGAACGTGGAAGTACATGATCCAAAGTCAGATTATCTGTTGCTGAACAATACAAACAACGGTTATTATCCCGTTTAAATACATTTTGGCGAGAAAGCATAACTCCTTTGTAAGGAATACTTACATATCCGTACAAGCGAATGACGGAAGGCATAGGAAACCTGCGACTAATTGATCTAAGTTGCTGATTTTCAACTTCGTGAACAAGCTCCGCTTTTTCTGTGTAAACCAACAAAAAAGCCTTAGTAACACTGCATATTGTCAGAGCCTTGAAATCTGCGTTTAACACAAGTACCTTTCGCGCCATGTTTTTGTATAATTTTGGAAAACAAATATAAAAAACAATTTTGAGAAAAACAAGCTAAATTCAGATTATTATTTTAAATATTTTAGGAATAAGTTTTGTTTTTTTATGAAATAAAGTTTGGTTAAACACAAAAAACAAAATCATGCAAGGAATTTTTTATTTAGAAATGAAATTTTCAAGCCTAAAACCGATGAGTGTAATATCATCTATTTGTTTGCTTGCTCCCAACTCTTGCCATCCAAAAATGGTGTCCCTAAAAATTTCTTCTTGTGCAGACATGGGTTGTTCATAAATTTCAGAGATCAAACTTCTGAACCTTTTTGAGCTAAATCTAGATTTCCCATCACCACCAAATTGATCTTGAAAGCCGTCTGTAAACAAATAAAATATAGTTGAGCCGCTTAATTTAATTTCTTGCTTTTGGTAAGAAAAATCTGCTTTTCGTCTGCCTCCAATTGCAGTTCGGTCGGCTTTTATTATTTTAAACTCCTGATTTTGAATGTAATACAAATCGTTTTTTGCACCTGCATATTCAACGGCATCATGGTCATAAATAGTCAAAATAGAAATATCCATGCCGTCTTGGACTTGCTGATCCGAATTAGACAAGGTTTTTTCCAATAAATTCGACATCAAATTTAAGATTTGATCTGGAGCATAAATTTCGAGATCATGCACAATTTGATTCAAAATATTATTTCCGATCATGGTCATAAACGCTCCTGGCACGCCATGCCCTGTGCAGTCGGCAACTGCCAATATTTTACAATTTTCTTTGTTTGCAAAAAAGTAAAAATCGCCTGAAACAATGTCTTTAGGCTGATAAAAAATAAAACTTTGAGGAAAACATTGCTGAATTTCAGACATAGCAGGCAAAACTGCCCTCTGAATACGTAAAGCATAGTTTATGGAAGAAGTTACTTTTTTGTTTTTTTCTTCTAGTGCTAATTTTTGTGTTTGTAAACTTTCTTGTGCAGCAGTTAATTCTTCCAAATTTTTTCTTAATTCCTCCTCATTTATTTTCAATTCGTTATTTTGATATTGAATATAGGCTTCATTTTCCTTACTTTTGGTAGTATCAAACCTAATTCCGATATATTTGTAGGGTTTTTTATTTTCGTTCAAAACAGGTGCGATGGTAGCATCAACCCAATAAGTAGCGCCATCTTTGGCAAGATTTGGATATTCTGCCTTAAATATCATGCCTGCCTTAATGTTTTTCCACATTTTTGTAAACAAAGATTTGGGATTTTCTGGATGCCGAATAATATGGTGCGGTTTTCCTAAAACTTCTTCCAAAGAGTATTTAGAAGTTTCCAAAAACTTTTGGTTGGCATAAGTAATATTTCCATGAAGGTCTGTTTCTGTAAGCAAAGCGGTTCTATCCAAAACTATCATTCTAGCCTGCAATTCTGCTTGCAATTTAAGTGATTCGGACAAAGCAGCTTTGAGTTGTTCTTCTTGTCTTTTGCGTTCTGAAAGATCGTACCAAACTACCAACAAAGCTTCTTTGTTTTGGATTTTTATCGGATTTAAGGTAACTTCGACAGGAAAATCTGTGCCATCTGCTTTTCTATGTGTCCATTCGAAACGGTGATAACCTTTTTCTTTGGCTAAACTATCCATTTCTTTGGCTTTTTTATCAGAATTTTTGCCGTCAGGTTGTATTTCTGGCGAAAGTTTGGCGGGGTGCAAATTCAAAATATTTTCTTTGGATTCATAACCCAACAAAGAAATGGTTGCAGCATTACAATTCACAATTCCTGTTTTGTCAAATAGTAAATGTGGATTTGTGGAATAGTCAAACAATGCTCTAAAAACTTCATTTGCTTGCTCCTGCTCGGCTTGTGCCATTAAAAGTTTGTCTTGCATGGCTTGTAATTCTTCCAAATTTTGTCTCAATTCTTCTTCACTGGCTTTTAATTCTTCCTCACTTGCCTGTAGTTTTTCGTTTTGTACCTGCATTTTTAGGCGTTGATCAAACAAAATTTGCAAAGAATTATTTAACTCTTGAGTTCTAATGTCTAATTTCTCGGTGCGTTCCTGTACTTTTTGTTCTAGTTCATAATTTTGATCTCGAATCAAAAGTTCGTTTTTTTGCATTTGCAACAAGGCTTCTGCTTGTGCTTTTTCTTTTTCTAATTCTGCCTGTCTTTGTTTGAATGCAAATTTCTGGTTTAAAGCAAAATACAAAATCAATACTTCCGACAGCCAACCCAGTTCCACATGAGAAACATAAAAATAAGGTAAATAACCTGTGTTCAAATGAATAAATTCGAGGGTAGAAAATAGGGTAAAAATCAAAAAAGCGTACAAATAATAGTAAGTAAACTGTTTTTTATTTTTTAAGGCAAGAAAAGCAAAAACAATAATCGAAAACAAAACCAACATGGCAAGTGACTGCACCAAAACAAAAGTAAGTAATGAATTAAACAAGAAAAGAGAACAAAATAAACTCATGTCCAAACCTAACAAAAACATAATAAATTTGCCCGAATTACTCTTTTTATCTATGTTTAAATAGTCTTTGGCATACAAAACCATGAAAACAAAAGTAAGCAAAGCACTAACTCGAAACAGATGCAATAAATCTGTGTCCCAAAACAATTTGATATAACCGTTCAGCACCATCGCACTTAACAGATAGCAAGCCACAACCGCACTATACAACAAATAACTCAATATTTTGGTCATCAAACTAAAAATTAGGTTATAGAGAGTAATAAAAAGTAGTACGCCCAAATAAAGCCCATAAAGCAAATTTTTGTAAAAATGATTGCTTTCAAAATCAACTTCTGTAAGTATTTTTAGGGGGATGGCTTGTGCATTGCCTTTGGTTTTCAAATAAAAAACGCTACGATTTCCTTGTTCAAAGGATAAAGGAAAAACTTGAAAATAATGCTGTTTGTATTTTTTTTTTGTTGGAATGGCATAACCATTTTCTATAGAAGACCATTTTTGGTTTTGATCTTGAAAATAAAGATTAGCAAATTCTATTTTAGCTTCTGTAATTTCTAAAACCCAATCTTGTTTCGTTGCTTGATTTTGAATTTCTATTTTTATCCAATACCAACTTTCTGATAATTGAAAATGTAATACTTGTTTGTCTGAGGCTATAAATTTGCTTTGAAGTTCTGGACTATTGATTTGCTCTATGCTCAATTTTCCTTCTTTGTCTTCCAAAAAAGAAACCTGCGCACCTATATTCATCATTTCTGTTCCGTTTTGCAAAGTAATTATTGGTTTTGTTTGTGCAGAAATTTGCATACTTAAAGCCAAATATGTAAAAAGTAGTATAAAAATTTTCATGATAAGTAAGTTTTCGGTAATTTAAACAAAAATTTAACCAACTACAAAATTAATATAATTTTTTTTGTTTAAAAAATATAACTTTGTAAGAAATATTACAAATTAGCATTTTTCGCAAAAAGTATTGCCTTACTTGACATTTATTGGGTGGCTTGTTTGCAAATTTTTAAATAAATCTATTATTTGCACCTAAATTTTTTTATCTTTGCCTAGATTAGTAATAGAGCATATTTATTCGACAGCTCAAGAGCGTCGAATAGATATGATTATCAAGGATTTATGATAAAAAATAACCTAAACTAATTTTGTCTTACTACTTTATTTCAAATAAAACGACATAAAAATTGATTATCATGAGCAAACACGAAGTCCGCCCCGCCCAAATAACCGACGTTCCAGCCATTCATTCTTTAATTTTGGAGCTGGCAACTTACGAAAGAGCAGCCGACCAAATGATTTTGACCGTAGAACAATTAGCAAAAGATGGTTTTGGCGAAAATCCGCTTTACCGTTGTTTAGTTGCAGAATCGGAACAACAAATTGTAGGAATTGCTTTATACTACTACCGTTATTCTACTTGGAAAGGCAAATGTATTTATCTTGAAGATATTGTAGTTCGCAACGCTTTTAGAGGAAAAGGCATTGGAAAAACGCTACTTGATGCTACCGTAGAAATTTGTTTGCAGGAAAAAGTAAATATGCTTACTTGGCAAGTATTGGATTGGAATGAGCCTGCCATTCATTTTTACGAAAAATTTGAAGCCAATTTTGATAACGAATGGATTAATTGCAAACTCACCAAAAGCCAAATGCAAGCATGGAAATTTGGGAAATTGGGAACTAGCGGAAAGTGAAAAGGGAAAATTGATTAAAATTTTCCCTTTTTTTAGTCTTATTTTCGTAGTTTCCAATATTCGGGAACTAATTTTTTTCGCACAAAAGAGGGCAAA
>RDXG01000060.1 GCA_004292785.1 Bacteroidota bacterium | reverse complement strand
GATACTTTTTTTAAGTTTTTGTTAGAAGACACCAATATTGCTAAAAAACTACTTTCTGCGATCATCGAAGAAGACATTATTTCTTTGGATTTAAGACCACAGGAACTACTTTTTAACATTCCCGAAAAATATTTGTCCGTTTTGAGAATTGATTTTAAGGCAATTATCAGGACAAAAGAAGGAAATTTGAAAAAAGTGCTGATCGAAATGCAAAAAACTCGTGTCCTTTTCGATGTGATGCGTTTTAGAAAATATTTGTCGGACAATTATGCCAAACAAGACGAAATTATTACGGAATCGGGAAATACAAAGGAAAATTTGCCGATTATTACGATCTATTTTTTGAATTTTAAACTCGAAAATATCAATTTTCCCTTGCTAAAAATTGCTAGAAATTATACGAATTTGGTCAGTAAAGAGATTTTTGATTTGAAAAACGAATTTATTGAGAATTTGACTCACGATTGTTATGCGATTCAAATTCCGCTTTTGCGCTTGAATATGCAAAATAGAGTCGAAAAATTGCTTTCGGTTTTTAACCAAAAATACGTAACAAATCGGGATCAAAAAATCATGCATTTGCCGCCAGAATGGAACGATGATCCAGAATTAAAAGCAATGATTGAACGTTTAAATTATCCTTTGCAAAACGAGGAAATGGTTTTGCGTGCCGAAGCAGAAGATGAAATTGAAAGTAAATTTGAGGAAATGGAACGCAAATTGGCGAGTTCTGAAAAAGAAAAAGAACGTTTATTGGCAGAAAAAGATCAAATTCTTTTGCAAGCCGAACAAGCAAAAGCAGAAATTCTTTTGCAAGCCGAACAAGAAAAGGCGGAAATGCTTTTGCAAACTGAACAAAAAGAAACTCTTGCCATCGAAAACTTTTTGCGTTTGGGCTTAAATTCCGATCAAATTGCAATTTCCTTGCAAATTTCTAAGGAAAAAGTTGTAGAAATAAAAAATAAGTTAGGAATTTAAAACGAGTTTAAACTTAATCAAAAAATATTCATGTTAAATATTGGTCAATACAATACGCTTACCATCAAACGTTCTGTAAGTTTTGGGTTTTATTTGGAAACCGAATCTGAATGGGGTGATATTTTATTTCCGATCAAATATGCGGAAAAAGATGCCAAAATTGGCGATCAAGTCCATGTTTTTGTATATCCTGACTCGGAGGATCGTTTGGTGGCAACTACCGAAAAACCTTTTGCAGTAGTTGGAGAATTTGCCTGTTTGGAGGTTTCGCAAACTACGCCCATTGGGGCTTTTATGAAGTGGGGATTGCTCAAGGATTTATTTGTGCCTTTGAGTGAACAGCATCATTTGATGGAAATTGGCGAGTTTCATGTGGTCAGAATTTGCCTAGACGACAGAACAAATCGCTTGATTGGCGTAGGAAAAATTGGTGCTTTTTTGAACAAAACAGACATCAAACTCAAAGAAGGACAAGCCGTAGAATTGTTGCCTTACGAAGAAACCACACTGGGAATTATGTGTATTATTGACAACGAATATGCGGGAATGTTGTATAAAAATGAGGTTTTTCAAGAGCTAGAAGTTGGAGAAAAAATCAAAGGTTATGTAAAAAAAGTCAGGGAAGACAACAAAATAGATTTGTCGATCAGGGTTTTGGGCTTTGATGGAATCAGGGATCAGGCAGATATTATTTTGGACAAATTGGCAGCCAATAACGGTTTTTTGCCTTTCAATGATTCATCATCATCAGAAGAAATTTCTAAAATATTTCAGATGAGTAAAAAAACTTTCAAAAAATTGATCGGAAATTTATTCAGACGAAAAAGAATAAAAATTACCGAAAAAGGCATCGAACTTTTTGTAAGAGAATAATCCAAATTTTATGAGCATCACCAGCATTTTGAGCATGATTTTTATTATTGCTTTTTCTTTGGGAGGTTTTGTCTATTTTTTATGGCGAGCAAACGCAAAGGAAAACAAGTTAAATAACTAAAAATCAATAATTTAACGATTGTCAATTATGTAAAAAAACACTTTGACAATCGTTTTAATAAGGAAAATATCCTGCAACAAATAAGGCAATTAATAACAAAATTGCTACTATTGGAATGGCGAACAAATGCAAATTGAGCAGTTTGTTTTTACTTACAGGTTCTTGAGATTTATATTTTGCAAAAAAAGCAATCAAAATGCCAAGCACCACCCCTATTGTTACTCCCAAAGGAGCTGTAAACATAACCGCCAAGACAGGAACATGAGGAGGATGATCTCTAAAAAGATCGATCAAAATGCCTCCTATAATTCCTAAACCTAATCCATATACCAAAAAACCGAGCAGCATCGACTGCCCAATCAATTCGCCCAATGTTTGTTTCTGATTACTCATATTTTCAAAAAATGCTTGCTAAAAAGTTTTCAAAATCATCTATTTTATATTGTTATCGTTGCTTGTGCTTGAATCTCCAATAAAAACAACTTCGCTTTTTTCATAATGATTTTCTTGTAAAATTTGTTTCAAATGTGTCGTTTTTTTAAACATAAGTATTCAATTAAAATTAGTTGCGGTTTTGTAGAACAAACTTTTTTCTGTTAAATATTTGATTTTCAGCGAGTTATTGTTAATCATAGAAGAATCCTGTGTTACATCAATTATGCGTAACTACTTATTTTAAATATCTTTCCAAATTTCGCCTTTTTACAATTTGTTGTGCTTCTGTTTCTGGCATTTATGTGGAAAAAAATTCATATTTTTTTATAGTCTAAAACCAATTACCAACACATCATCTAATTGATCGTGTGAATTTTTCCAAGCATAAAAATTTTCTAACAACAGTTTTTTTTGTTCTTCCATTGGCTTTTGGCAATTTTGTTGAATAAGTTGATAAAAGTGTTTGGAAGACATTTTTTTTCTAGATTCTCCTCCAAATTGATCGTAAAAACCATCAGAAAATAAATAAAAATTGGTATTTGGTTGAAAAAATAAAGTATGTTTAGTAAATATTTTTTCGCCTTCTCTTTGAAAACCACCAACCGACATTCTGTCTGCTCTCAAATATTCGCAGGCTGAATCAGGTTCTGAACCGATAAACAACACTGGATTTTTTGCACCAGAAAAGTCTATTTTTCTTTTATTTTTATCAATTACGCAAAGTGCAATGTCCATTCCGTCTTGAATACTTTTTCCGTCTTGTCTCAAATTTTTTCTAATTAATTTGTTGAGTTCTATCAAAATTTGGTTTGATTCTAATTTTTTTTGGACTTTTACAATCAAATTGAGTGTATCACAAGCAATTAAAGACATAAAGGCACCAGGTACACCATGACCAGTGCAATCTCCTGCTGCAATTACAATTTTATCTCCTTGCTCATGAAACCAATAAAAATCGCCTGAGACAATATCTTTTGGCAAAAAAATGACAAATGATTCGGGAATAATTTGTTTTAATAATTCTAAGTCGGGCAAAATGGCGTTCTGAATATATTTTGCATATCGAATGCTATCTAAAATTTGTCTGTTTTTTTGTTGTAATTCTTCGGTTCTTTTTTCTACTTTTTGTTCTAATTCTTCATTTGCAATTTTTAATGAGGCAATTAATTCTTTATTTTCTTGTTTTAAAATAAAAGTTTCGACAGAAGCATCTATTGTATTTTTTAAGGCATCATTTTCCCAAGGCTTTGTAATATATCTGTAAATCCCAACATTATTGATCGCACTTACAATCGCTTCCATGTCACTGTAAGCTGTGAGCATAATTCGCGGTGTTTCTGGTCGAATAAGAACGGCTCTTTCCAAAAATTCAACTCCTGTCATTTTGGGCATTTTTTGATCGGTAATGATCAAATTAATTTCTTGTTCTGCAAGAATACTCAAGCCTTCCTGCCCAGAAGATGCGGTATAAATTTGATAAAATCTTTTGAAAGTAGCTTTAAAAATACGCAAATTGCTGTCTTCGTCATCGACAAACAAAACTTTGATTTTAAATTCTGACATATAAAGAATTGTTTTGCAAAAAAAACGTTTTTTTTGCTAAAATTTACGAACAGAAACAAATCTATATCCAAAATTAATTTTTATACCTAATAATCAAGCCTAAGTTTTAATTTATGAATTTCGGCATCACGACGTGCAATTTCTTCTTGTAAAGCCTTTATTTCGTCCTCTAAACTGACAATTTTATGTTTAGAACTACCAAGTGTATTCAACTTTTCTTTTTCGGTTTCATAAATACCGAGTGCCTCGTCAATAATTTGTTTCAAATTGTCTTTATCCCAAGGTTTGGTTACGTATTTAAAAATTCGGCTGTCATTAATTGCCTGAATGATGGCTTCAACATCACTAAACCCAGTCAAAATGATGCGTAGAGGATTCGGAAATTCGGGGATAATTTTGTTCAAAAACTCAACTCCTGACATTTCTGGCATTCGTTGGTCGGTAATAATAAGTTCTATATTTTCGGTTCGCAAAATATGCAAAGCCTCATCTACAGTGATTGCAGTGAAGACGTTATAGTATCGTTTGAAGGCTGTTTTAAAAATTCTAAGATTTGTAGCCTCGTCATCTAAATAAAGAATCCCAAATTGATTCATAGCTCAATAAAATTGTTCAATTAATGTTTCTGTTTCGTAAAAATATAAAAAATTGATTAATTGTTTCAATTTTAATGAAAATTTATTTTTTACTCAAAAAAATTAACCGCACAAAAACATACTAACATGATTTTGTACGGTCAAAAATTATTTTACTTTGAAAGAAACTTTGATTTTTTCCCAAGTCAATTCAACATTTCCAGTCAAATTGCCTTTAGTTGGAACAATTTCATATTTCAACACTTCTTGTGCAGCATCTACTTTTGTAGGTTTTACTGTAACTCTTAAAGCGTCAGTTTTTCCGTCTTTGTCATATTTGAAAGAACCCCATTGTTTCAAGGTTTTGTCAAAAATGATTGTCCAATCTTTTTCTGTTGGAATCATAAACAAAGAATATTGTCCAGCAGGCAATTTTTTGCCTTCCACCATGATGTCTTTGTCTGTTGAAAACACAGTTGCAGCATTTGCACCAGCTCTCCAAACTTCGTTGTAAGGAACTAAAGTACCCCATATAGGTCTTCCTTTTACAGAAGGTTTGCTATATGCAATTTTGATATTTGCTTTGTTGATGGTAACAGTAGTGCTGTCAGGAGGACTAGCAAGATTTTTTGGATCTTCAGCTGGCTTTACTTCCGCTTTTTTTGCAGCCTCAGCTTTGGCAATAGAATCTGCTACTGCTTTTTCGTCAACTTTTTTCTCTTCTTCTTTTTTCTTACAAGAAGTAATGGTAGACGTGCCTAATAAAGCAACGATCATAAAAAAAGTCAAATGTTTGCTCAAATTTTTCAACATAATTATAATTTTAAAGTTTAACCAAATTTAACATTTATGAATTTACAAGACTTGCATCAGCAACAAATCATTTTGTTTGAAGCCATAAGCGGTTCTTTGGCTTATGGAACAAATTTGCTCACCAGTGACACAGATTTGCGAGGCGTTTTTATGTTGCCAAAACAAACAATTTACGGCTTGGATTATCAAGAACAGGTAAGCGATACCAAAAACGACATCATTTTTTACGAAATCAAGCGTTTTATGCAACTTTTGAGTCAAAACAGTCCCAATATGTTGGAATTATTAAACGTTCCTGCCGATTGTCTGCTCCAAAAAAAACCTGTTTTTGATATTTTATTAAACCAAAAAGACAAATTTATTACCAAAAAATGTCAAATGTCTTTTGCAGGTTATGCCTTTCAACAAATAAAAAAAGCACGCGGTTTGAACAAAAAAATTGTCCAAAAAATGGATCAGGAACGCAAAACACCCTTAGATTTTTGTTATGTGGTGCAAGGCTATGGAAGTTTGGCTTTGTCCAAATTTTTGGAAAATAAAGGCTGGAAACAAGAAGATTGCGGACTTTGTGCGATCAGTAATATGCGAGATTTATACGCACTTTTTTACGAAAAAAATGCAAATTTTAGGGGAATTGTTCACAAAGAAAATGCCAACGAAGTCTGTTTGAGCAACATCGAGCAAGGTTTGACCGAAAAAGCGATCATTTCTTTCAACAAAGATGCCTATTCGTCTTATTGTCGTTCTTATAAAGAATATTGGGAATGGGTAGAAAAACGAAACCCTGACCGCTACCAAGAAAACATCGAACACGGCAAAAATTATGACGGCAAAAACTTAATGCACTGCCACCGCTTGCTCGATATGGCAATAGAAATTGCACAAGGACAAGGAATTAGAGTACGCCGACCAAACCGAGAGCAATTACTCAAAATTAGGAAAGGCGAATACAATTACGACCAACTAATTGCAGAAGCCGAAGAAAAAATTGCACAAATTGACATTTTGTTCGAAAAATCGGACTTACCCGCAGAAATAGATTGGGCATGGGCAAACGAATTGTTGATAGAAATTAGAGAAGAAGTATATAAATGTTAAGTTTTATCTAAACTTTTGTATATTTTTGTGCTAGAAAAATGTTTTCTGTTTTTTAAATTCCCAAAAAAATGACTGAATATTTATCTTTGATTTTATTTACCATACTTTTTGTTTTGCTTTTGTTGGGCTTTCCTGTGGCTTTTACTTTGGGCGGAGTTTCGGTACTTTTTGGCTTAATTTTTCTTGATACCGCATTTTTTAGCTTGCTTCCCATGCGAATTTTTGGCATTATGAACAATTATGTCCTCATTTCTGTGCCTTTGTTTGTCTTTATGGGAGTCATGCTAGAACGGTCAGGAATTGCGGAAAGATTGCTCGAAACCATGTCTTTGCTCATGGGCAGAATAAAAGGCGGTTTGGCAATGTCAGTCGTTTTGGTTGGCGCAATGCTTGCCGCATCTACGGGAGTGGTTGGGGCAACGGTAGTTACGATGGGTTTGTTAAGTTTGCCGACCATGCTCAAAAAAGGATACAGTCCAGAATTGGCAACAGGAACAATCGCATCTTCGGGAACTTTGGGGCAAATTATTCCGCCAAGCGTGGTTTTGGTATTGTTGGGAAGTACCATGAACGTTTCTGTTGGAGATTTATTTACGGCTGCGGTTATTCCAGGGTTGGCTTTGGTGGTTTTGTATTTGATTTATATTTTTGTTTTTGCGTTGATCAAACCCAAATTAGCTCCTTCGGTTTCAGAAGAAGAATTGGCAATTTTTAGAGGAAAAGGCTTGTATAAAAAAATATTTACCGCTTTTTTTCTGCCAATGATTCTAATTATTTCAGTTTTGGGTTCGATATTTTTTGGAATTGCGTCGCCAACAGAAGCAGCGGGAGTAGGCGCAATGGTTGCCACCATTTTGACAGCCATCGAAGGGAAACTAAATTATGAAGTCTTAAAAACAGTCATGAAAGAAACGACTTATTTGACTTCGATGGTCTTTACAATTTTGATCGGAGCAACGGCTTTTGGCTTGATTTTCAGGGCGTTAGGTGGAGATGCGATGCTGATCAAAGTTATTCAGAATGCAAATTTGAGTCCTTATGCGTTTTTGGCTTTTGTGATGGTCGGAATATTTTTTGCAGGTTTTTTTATCGATTTTATCGAAATTATTTTTATTTTTATTCCTGTGGTTACACCAATTTTTGTCAAAATGCACATCGATTTGTTGTGGGTTGCGATTTTGATTGCGGTCAATTTGCAAACTTCATTTCTTACGCCGCCTTTTGGTTTTTCTTTGTTTTACCTTAAAGGAGTGGCGCCGCCCGAAATTACGACAGGGCATTTGTATCGTGGGATCATTCCTTTTGTGTTGATTCAGTTATTTTTATTGATTTTGATGATTATTTTTCCTGAAATTATTAGTTTTTTGCCCAATTATTTGAAAGAAAAATAAATATTTGTCATGACAAAAGTTTTATTGTTTTTTTTGTGTTTGTTGTACTTTGCTAAACCCATTTTTGCGCAAAATTTGCAAGCGAAAATAGATAGTTTAGAAAAAATACTGCCAAATTTGACTAGCAAACAAAAAATTTCTAATTGTATAGAATTATGTTGGACTGTTAGACATCTTGATCCTGAAAAAGCAATCAATTATGGTTGGCAAGCCGTAATTTTGGCTCGCAAAACAAACGAAAAAGAGCTAGAATCGGATGCACTAAATCGTTTGGGAGTGTGTTATCGCAACAAATTGGAGGGCGTAAAAGCCATTTCTATTTTGGATACTGCCCTAAAAGTTGCCAAACAAGCCAATAGCCTCAAACAGATGGCTTATGCTTATAACAACATAGGTTCGGTTTATGGTTATTTGGTGGTTAGTAACCCAATGTGGTTAGAAAACAGCCACAAAGCGGTTTCAATTTTTACAAAAATCAAAAATTATAGCGGAGTTGCCGATGCTTTGCGTTATGTGGCTATGGCGCACAACAATAGCCAAAATTATGACAGTGCCATTTTTTATTCCAAAAAAGCTACTGAAATTAGCAGAGAACATCAACTTTGGAACGACTATATACGATCTTTGGCGTATTTGTCTAACATTTATCGTGATAATAAACAAAATAAATTACTACAAAATTATATAGAAAAGGCATTGTATATTAGCCAAAAACACAAGTTCTCAAATATTCCTTTTTTACACTTATATTTACACAATTTGTTCAATCAGCAAAAATACGATTCGGTAACTTATTATCTCAAAAAAGTTGAAAATAATCATGAAACCACTGAAAGAGACGCACTTTGGTTTCATAATTATTCGGCAGATGTGGCTTTAGCCAAAAAAGATTCTGCAAAAGCAAGCAAACATTTGATTCGAATCAGAACCATTTTGGATAGTTTGCACAAAAACGACAAACAAAAATTATTATTGGATCATGGACTTTTACAGAAACAAAAAGAAGTAGAGTTGCAACAATTCGAAATTTTGCAAAAAGAACAAAACGAATATTTTTATGTTTTTGGATTAATTACGCTGATTGTAATTATCATTTTGTTTGGATATTATTTTTGGAAAAGTAAAAAATTTAGTCAAATTCTTAGCATAAAAAATCAAGAAGTAAAGCAAACCATGTGGGCCTTACAACTTCAACGCAACGAATTACAAGACAAAAACGAGGACATTATTGCTTCTATCAATTATGCTTTGCGTATTCAAAACGCAATTATGCCCACCGAACAGGAAATTCAAAGGTATTTTCCTGAAAGTTTTGTACTTTTTATGCCCAAAGATATTGTTTCAGGAGATTTTTATTGGTTTGCTGACAAAATTGATAAAAAAATTATTGTAGTTGCAGATTGTACAGGGCATGGCGTTTCTGGGGCGTTTATGACCATGATCGGAAACAATATTTTGAACCAAATTGTCCACGATTACGAAATTCATGCACCAGACGAAATTTTGAGTCAAATGCCTATTTTTTTGGAAAAAACCCTTTCTCATGCCGATGGAAAAGTAAAAGATGGCATGGATATTTCGATCATTACCATTCATAAAAGTGTACAAAATTCGGAAAATATAAATACTAAAATTGAATATTCAGGGGCAATGAATCCTTTGTACTATGTTCAAAATCAAGAGTTTATAGAAATTAAAGCAGACAAAATGCCCATCGGAGGAAATCATAAAAACGAGGATTTTGATTACCAAAAACACGAAATTAGTTTACAGAGTTTAGAGGATAGAAGTCAGGAAATGGGCAACTCGAATTTCTCAAATCTCCCCTCTCAACACTCGTCCCTGACAACTTTTTATTTATGTACAGACGGCTATCAAGATCAATTTGGAGGCAAAGATGGCAAAAAATTTATGGTCAAAAAACTAAGAAATTTGTTGTTTGAAATTTCTGAAAAACCAATGCCTGCACAAAAAGAAATATTAAGCCAAACCCTAAAAAATTGGATTGCTGAAGGCAATGAAAAACAAATTGACGACATTACAATTTTAGGGATTAGAATTTAGCAAAACACATAATTTTTTTTGCAAAAAAACAACATAAATTCTTAAATTGCGTTAGGGCAACATATTCCCAAAAAAATGATTACCACCAAAAAATATTCCGCCCAAGATTTTCATTTGTTTTGCTCGAAAATAGAAGAATTTTGGAATTTCTTTGAAT
>RDXG01000215.1 GCA_004292785.1 Bacteroidota bacterium | reverse complement strand
CAAACCCTGTAAAAGATCGTTTGGTTTTGGATTTGAGTGGTAAATTTTTACGAAAAATCGAAATTTCTATTTTCAATATGTTGGGTCAAAAAGTCTTAGAAAAATCTTTTGCCAACAGCGAAAAAGAAGAAGTTTTAGACTTAAATCATTTCCCTGCGGGAACATATTTGCTCGAAATTTTAAGTGAAAAAGGCAAACACAGACAGCAAATTGTGAAAGAGTAATGTAGCGCACTCTTCAGGGTGCGTTACAGTTTTTTAATGCCTTGTTAAGATCGTTTGATTTTGACAAGGCATTTTTTATTTAAAAAAAATTAACAAATTTTAGGATATTTTTTTTTATGTAAAGATATTTTCTAAAATTTCATTAATTTTGCAAATCAATAGTTCTTAAAAATAAAAATGAAATTACACCACAATTTGCTAACAGCCATGAGCCAAGCCTTGCAAGCCATTTTTGAACAAAACGGATATGCAGACAAAGTGATGGAACGTTTGTTGAAATCAAATCCCAAATGGGGCGCAAGAGATAGGGCTTTTTTGGCAGAAGGAACTTACGAAATTGTCAGAAATTGGCGTTTATACCAAGAAATTGCACAATCTTTCAACAAAAAAGACTATTGGACAATCATAGGAATTTGGTTAATTTTACAAAAAGAAATTTTGCCCGAATGGAATGAATGGAAAGACCTAAATATAGTCAAAGTTAAAGAGCAATTTACTGATTTTCAGAAGGTTAGAAAAATAAAAGAGTCTGTTCCAGATTGGCTAGACGAATTGGGACAAAACGAATTGCAAGAAAAATGGGAAGCAACTTTATCGGCTTTAAACCAACAAGCAAAACTTGTTTTGCGTGCAAATACTTTAAAAATTGAAGCAAAAGATTTGCAATCTTGGTTCGATTCGCAGGGAATTGTAAGCAAATTATTAGGTGAAGAAGGTTTAGAAATGTCCGAAAGACAAAATATCTTCAAAACAGAGGCATTTTTGCAGGGAGCTTTTGAAGTTCAGGATTTTTCTTCCCAACAAGTTGCACCTTTTTTGGATGTCAAACAGGGCATGAGAGTGGTTGACGCTTGTGCAGGCGCAGGCGGGAAAACCTTGCATTTGGCTGCTTTGATGCAAGACAAAGGCAAAATTATTGCTTTGGACACCGAAGAATGGAAACTCAATGAACTCAAAAAGCGTGCAAAAAGGGCAGAAGCTTCGATCATCGAAACACGTTTGATAGACAACAAAAAAACCATCAAAAGACTTTATGACACCGCAGATCGTTTGCTTTTAGATGTTCCTTGTTCAGGTTTGGGCGTAATCAGACGAAATCCCGATGCAAAATGGAAATTAGACTTAGATTTTATAGAAAAAGTGCAAACTTGGCAACGAGATATTTTGCAGTCTTATTCGCCAATTTGCAAAAAAAATGGAAAAATAGTTTATGCCACTTGTAGCATTTTGCCTTCCGAAAATAGAGAGCAGGTGCAATATTTTTTAAGTAAAAATCCTAATTTTGAGTTGTTAAAAGAAAGACAAATTTTGCCACAAGACTTCGGTTTTGATGGTTTTTATATGGCTTGTTTGCAAAGAAATTCATGAAAAAATTAAAAATTTTACACATCAGCACTTTTGACCGAGGCGGAGCATCAGCAGTGATCCGTTTACATCATTATTTACTCAAAAAAGGCTTAGAATCCGATTATTTGACTATTGACGATTTTAATAAAAATGTGTTGCGAAAACATATTTATAAGCCAATTTCAGAAAAAAATACTTTTATGGATCGCATAAAGTCCAAATTGGGCTTAAAAAATCCACATTCTTTTTACGATCAGCAAGGAATACAAATTGAAGGTTATCCTTTGGGTTATGGTTTTACTTTTCCGCAAACTTTGAACAAAGATATTTGC
Organism: Bacteroidota bacterium; assembly: GCA_004292785.1. Taxonomy (GTDB): domain Bacteria; phylum Bacteroidota; class Bacteroidia; order Cytophagales; family Thermoflexibacteraceae; genus RDXG01. Next base: position 21,393 of record RDXG01000215.1, on the reverse strand, counting down.
AAATTGCCTATTTTCAAACAAGCCGATATTATTCATTTGCACTGGGTTAATAAAATGATTGATTATCCGAGTTTTTTTGATGAATGTAAGAAACCTATTGTTTGGACTTTGCACGATATGCACCCATTTACAGGTGGACTTTATTATTCTATTGGCACTAATTATACTGAAAATCAGCTAGTTAAGTACATCACACCCGAAACAAATTCTTTGGATAAATTATTAAATCAACATACAAAAATTAAAGCAAAAGCGGTAGAAAATTCTAAAATAGAAGTGGCAGCAACTTCGAGTATGATGAAAAAATTGTCTGAAAATAGTGTAATTCTAGGAAAATTTAAGCATCATTTAATCCCTTTGGGAATTGATACGGATATTTTTAGACCTTATTCCAAAAAATTGGCGCGCAATGTTTTTGGTTTGAAAGAACACGGCATGGTGCTAGTTTTTGTGTCGGCGCAAGTGGACAATCGTTTTAAGGGTTTGTCGGCTTTGACTGAAAGTTTGCGTTATCTTCCTGCGGATATTCAGATACTTGCCGTAGGAAATGAAAGTAAAAATTTGCAAGACAGCCATAGAAACATCAAATTTACAGGAACTATTTATGACGAAAGGCTGATGGCTTTGGCATATTCTGCGGGTGATTTGTTTGTAACACCTTCTTTACAAGAGGCTTTTGGGCAAACAACCATCGAGGCACAGGCTTGTGGTGTGCCTGTGTTGGCTTTTCAGACTTGGGGAAGTGCCGATTTGGTAGAAAATAGAAGAACTGGGATGATTACAAAAGAAACAACCGTAGAGGCTTTGGCTGAAAATATTTTAGATGTTCATGCTGGAAAAATAGTTTTTGATTCCCAATATATCAGAGAGCAAGCCGTAGAAAAATATGATCTAACAAATTATATAAGCGGTTATTTAAAATTGTATGATAGTTTTTAACAAGAATAAAAATGAATTGGTTTTTGTAAGGCGAACATTTCTGTCCGCCTTACAAAAAATTATTTTAGGCAAGTAAAGTAAGTAAATAATCTCTGGTTTGCCCATTAAATTTACCGTTTACTCGCAAATTTCCTTTGGCTTGCAACATTCTTACTGCGGTGGCGGTGGTTTCGTCATAAATTCCTGTTGGCTTACAATCAAAACCCAAGTATTTGAGTGCTTTTTGAAGTTCTAACACACTTTCGCCTTTTTCGTCGGGAGTCAAACGTTCATCTGCAATTTTAAAAACGGGTTTTGGAGGCGTAGGATTTGGTTTTGGTACAACGATATTGTCTTTTTTCAAATCTTTAATTTCGCCAATCGGAGCTTTGATGATGTCCACCGACAGAGGTTCGATTCTTCTGAAACCTGCCACTTCCGAAGCCAACATTTTGGAAATAGATACCGAATCGCTTTGATTTCCTCCCAAACAAAACACCATTTTTTTGTCTTGCGAATAACCTGTAAACAAACCAACGTGATAAATTTGTTTGATATCACCTGCTTTTCCGCACAAAATAACATCGCCTGGTTGTGGATCAGTTACGGTTTCGCCCACATTTACCCAAGAAATTGCCCTTCCGTCTTTGCTACGAGGCAAATTTGCTTTCATGGCAACCCAATTTAAAAAAATGCTGCACCAGCCAATTTCGTCATCTTTCATAAATGCAAAACCTGCTTCTTTACCATATTGCAAAATTCTTTCGTTGTGTTGATCCCCTTTAATTTCTTTGACTCCAATTTCGGCAGAGGCAATGTCTATTAATTTGCTCATATTTTTTAGTTTTTGATTAATATACGATTTTGTGGTTTAAAATATTTTTTTTTAATGAAAATTCTTTCCAAATTATTTTGGTAATTGTCGGACTCTTTCAAAAGAGTCCGACAAATTTGATTCTAAAATTTTTATTCCCACTCAATCGTTGCAGGAGGTTTTGAACTAATATCGTAAACGACTCGGTTCACTCCTTTTACTTGATTAATGATTTGGTTAGAAATTTCTGCCAAAAACTCATAAGGAAGTCTGCTCCAATCAGCCGTCATGCCGTCTGTACTATTGACTGCCCGCAAACTTACCACGTTTTCGTAGGTTCTTTCGTCGCCCATTACGCCTACAGATTTTACGGGCAACAAAATTGCTCCTGCCTGCCAAATTTGCCCATACAAATTGTGTTTGATCAAACCTTCGATAAAAATGTTGTCCACTTCTTGCAAAATTTGTACTTTTTCGGGAGTAATGTCGCCCAAAATTCTAATTGCTAAACCAGGTCCAGGAAAAGGGTGTCTTTGCAAAATTTTCGGATCGATGCCCAAAGTTGTTCCCACTTCTCTAACTTCATCTTTGAACAAAGCTCGCAAAGGTTCTACGATTTTGAGCTTCATAAAATCGGGCAAACCGCCAACGTTATGGTGCGATTTGATGGTGGCTGAGGGCCCCTTAACCGACACTGATTCGATCACATCAGGGTAAATTGTGCCTTGTCCCAACCATTTGACTTCGCCTAATTTGTGGGCTTCTTGGTCAAAAATATCGATAAAAGTTTTGCCGATGGCTTTCCTTTTGCCTTCAGGATCGCTAATTCTTGCCAAAGATTGGTAAAACGCCTCTTTTGCATCAACTCCGATCACGTTTAAGCCCATGTTTTTGTAAGATTCCAAGACTTTTTCGTATTCGTTTTTGCGGAGCAAACCGTTATCAACAAACAAACAATACAAATTTTTGCCAATAGCTTTGCTAATCAAACCTGCCGCCACTGAAGAGTCGACTCCGCCAGAAAGTCCTAAAACTACTTTGTCATTTCCGAGTTGATCTTTCAAATTTTGGATTGTAGTTTCTACAAAAGATTCGGGAGTCCAACTGGCTTTGCATTTGCAAATATCTATTAAAAAGTTCTTAATCAAGGTTTTACCTTCCAAAGTGTGCGTAACTTCGGGGTGAAATTGGATGGCGTAAGTCTGCTGATCTTTGATTTTGTAAGCCGCTACTTTTACGGTTTCTGTGCTTGCCAAAAGTTCGAAATTGCTTGGAATATTGGCAATGGTATCGCTGTGGGACATCCAAACCTGCGAATTTGGCGAAAAACCTTTTAACAAAATATTGTCCGACATACTGTTCAGATTTGCCCTGCCGTATTCTCTAATTTTGGAAGGCAAAACTTCGCCTCCTGCATTTTTTGCGAGAAGTTGCGCCCCATAGCAAACTGCCAACACAGGGATTTTTCCTAAAATTTTGCTTAAATCAGGGTTTGGAGCTTCCGTTTCTCTGACCGAATGTGGACTGCCCGAAAGCACCACGCCCAAAACAGAAGAATCGGGTTCTGGAAAATGATTGTAAGGATAAATTTCGCAATAAACGTGTTGTTCGCGGATACGGCGGGCGATGAGTTGCGTGTATTGCGAACCAAAATCGAGAATTAATATTTTTTCGAGCATAAATTTTTCTAAAAAAGATTCACAAAAATAGAAAATTAATTAGAAAATTTGATTTTTAGCTTATTTTCTCAAAAACAAATTAAAATTTAGGAAAAAAAGGAAGGAAAAAAAATGCAAGACAATCCTAAAATTGCCTTGCACATATAAAAAATTTAGTTAGAAACGTCAATTCTAGTGAAAGCAGAAACGGTTAAGCCTTTTTTCACGCTGTCCAAATATTGGCGAACACTCATTTTGTTGTCTTTTACAAAATCTTGGTTCAACAAAGTGTTGTCTTTGTAAAAACGGTTAAGTTTGCCTTCAGCAATTTTTTCAAGCATGGCTTCTGGTTTGCCTTCTGCTCTTGCTTGGTCTTTTCCGATTTCAATTTCTCTAGCAATGGTTGCAGAATCTACGCCATCTTTGTCCAAAGCAATTGGTTTCATAGCAGCAATTTGCATGGCTACATCTTTTCCAGCCAATTCAGTTTCAGAACCGTTTGCACCTTTCAAACAAACCAAAACGCCTAATTTTGAGTTTGAGTGCAAATAAGAAACCACTTTTTCGCCTTGCAAATAAGCATAAGAAGACACAAAAATGCGTTCTCCAATTTTGCCCATCATGTCGGACAAATGTTCTTCGATGGTTCTGCCATCGAGATCAATTTTTACCAAAGCTTCCGCAGTAGTCGGTTTGTGAGCTTTTGCTTTTGACAAGATTTGTTTGCCAATAGCAATAAAATCGCTATTTTTAGCCACAAAATCTGTTTCACAGTTCAACGCTACGACAAATCCTTCGGTTGCGCTTTCATTGATATCCACAAAAACCACGCCTTCTGCTGCTGCTCTGTCTGCACGATTTGCAGAAACTTTTTGACCTTTTTTGCGCAGAATATCGATGGCAGCCTCAAAATCACCGTTAGATTCGGTGAGGGCTTTTTTGCAGTCCATCATGCCTGCGCCAGTCATTTGTCGTAATTTATTAACGTCTGCTGCTGTAATATTCATTTTAATAATTTTTTGGGTTTATGAAATTAAAGTAAGGCAATTTTGCAACCGCCTTACAACAAATTAATCGTTTTCAATCAGAGTTATTTGCTTTTTTTCTGATTTTCTTTTTTGGTTGCTTTATAAATTGCAACGGCTTGTTTTTTCAAAGCGTTCATTTCTTCACGCACAGCGGTCAGTTCCTCAACATTGCGGTCTGCTTTTTTCTTTTTGAAATGGTCAGACTGTTTGCCTTTCAAAACGCTGATTTTTTTTTCTAATTCTTGTACTTCTGGTTTTGCCATGATTTCTGAAAATGTTAATTTCTTCGATGTATCGAATAATTTGCAAAATTAGAAAAAAAATACAAAAATTGTAAGAGATCGCAAAAAAAATTTGCGATTTTTTGATTTTATATTTTTTCTGAAAAAATAGCAAGCCAAATTTTACAGATTTTGTTAAATTAAAAACTCAAATAAGGACTTATTTTTTCTAATATTTTTTCATCAACAACTTTGGTTTTTAACAAATCTTCGGGCTTGCTAAAATTTCCATGTTGTTTTCGATAACTATTTACCGTTTTAAAAACATTGTAAGGCAAATACAAATGTTTAAAATTATCGGAATTGATATTGACTTTTTTGATTCCTGCGTCTTTGTTCAGACGAGCATATTTTTTAATTTCCAACACAGTTTCAGGCGAAATTCCGTAAACGTCATTGAGTTGTTCGAGGCTATAAAAACCGCCTAATTTTTCTCTGAAACTCACAATTCGTTCTGAAAGCACTGTTCCAATGCCTTTAATTTGTTTTAAAACCGAAGTATCTGCTTGGTTTAGGTCAAAAATAACGGCTTCTTTTTTGGCGTATTTGTTAGCTGGAGCATCGGATTTTTGTTTTTCATTGCTTGCCAAATTTTGCTGATCGTTGGTTTTTGAATCAAATTTTTCGCTTTTTGAAGGTAATTCGATGTAAGAAGCCAATTTTTCGTAGGTTTCTGGCGGAAAATCATAGATTTTTTGCAAATCTTCTTTGTATCTGAATTTTCCTGCTTTGCTTTTAAAATTTTCGATCCGCTTTGCCAAAAATTTTGGAATGCCCAATTTTTCCCATTCTTCTTCGCCAATTTCGTTGGGGTTAAAAGCAAATAATTCTACATTTACCGTTTTTTCTTCGGTTTTTTCTGCAAAATATTGCTTTTTTTGGTCAAAATCATTGTTTTTTTCTTGACTTTCAATTTGCGCCACAGTTTGATTAAGCAAAGCCACATCTTGAATATTGCTTAATTCTCTTTTTTTGAAAAAAGTTTTTAGCGTCATTGGAGTCAAAATTAGGATCAACATCAAAATTGCAAGCACCAAAAAACCATTGGTTTCGATGATTGTAAAGCCAAAATAATTTCTGATCCAGTGTTTAATTTTTTCCATGATTGTTTTTTTGTTTTAAAAATGTTTGTTTGTAGAACAGACTTTAGTCTGTTTTTAAAATTCTAATCATTGCTCACCAACCAAATAGAATCTGCCTGAAAACCTTGTTCTTTCCATTCTACAACCACTTTTTGGGATTGGATTGTGTTTACTGAATTTCCCACATAATCGGGTTGAATGGGCAATTCGCGGTTATATTTTCTGTCGATCAAAACCAATAATTCTACGTGTTTTGGTCTGCCAAATTCGGAAAGTGCGGTCATGGCGGCGCGCAAAGTTCTGCCTGTAAAAAGCACGTCATCTATTAGAATTACGTTTTTATTTTCGATATCAAAAGGCATTTGCGTAATATCTGCTCGCATGGGTTCGGCTCTTCTGCGAAAATCATCGCGGTAAAAAGTAGTGTCCAAATAGCCAATCGGCAAAGAAAAACCTGACAAATCTCGCAGTTTTTTTTGCACTCGATCCGCAAAAAATTTGCCTCTGGGTTGCATTCCAATAATGACCGAATGGCTAAAACTGTCGTGATATTCGATCAATTCCTGACACAATCTGTCGATGGTCAAACTAAGTAAAGGTTCGTGCAAAAGTAGTTTTTTGAGCATAAAATAATTTTTAATGTAGAATGAATATTCTTGTCATTTATGTATGTGCGAACAAGTGTTCGCACTACAAAAGTAAATTTTAAGCCGCTTCTTCTTCGGTTTGTAATTGTTTTTCGTAAAGTTCTTTGTAAGTTCCTTTTTTGTCCAACAATTCCTGATGCGTGCCACTTTCCACAATTTTTCCTTCGTCCAAAACAATAATTTTGTCGGCTAATTTGGCTGAAGAAACCCTGTGCGAAATGATAATTGTCGTTTTGTTTTGCATGATTCTTTTCATGCTGTTCAAAATGGCGTTTTCGGTTTTGGTATCAACTGCGGACAAACTATCGTCTAGCATGATAATTTTTGGATTTCTTACAATCGCCCTCGCAATAGAAACTCTTTGTTTTTGACCGCCAGAAAGCGTAATTCCTCTTTCGCCTAATTGCGTGTCGAATTGTTTTGGAAAAGCCATAATATTTTCGTAAACATCAGCATCTTTTGCGGCTTGCATAATTTGTTCTTCTTTCAAATTTTCAGAACCAAAGGCAATATTGTTGCGAATAGTATCAGAAAAAAGGAAAACATCTTGCGTTACATAGCCAATTTGACTTCTTAGATCGCTAATTTGATAGGCTTTGATGTCCGTTCCGTCAATCAAAATTTCGCCTTGCGAAGCGTCATACATTCTACAAATTAAGTTCGCAATCGTACTTTTTCCTGAACCTGTCGAGCCTAAAATTGCCAAAGATTCTCCGCTTTTAATTTCCAAATTGATATTTTTTAAGGCAACAATTCCCGAATCGGGATATGCCAAACTTACATTTTTGAAAATAATTTCGCCTGATAATTCTTTTTTCAAATTTTGAGTCGAAACAATGTCGGTTTTTGTTCTTAAAAACTCATTGATTCGTGCTTGCGAGGCTTCTGCGTGTTGTGTGATGCTCGAAATCCAGCCCAAAGCCGTTACAGGCCAAGTAAGCATATTGATATAAATGATAAATTCGGCAATATTTCCAGCCGTAATAGTGCCTTCAAAAACTTCCAAACCGCCGATATAAATGGTAATAATGCTACTCAAACCGATCATGGTGAGCATAAACGGATAAAAAAGGGCGTTTACCATCGAAAGTTGCAAAGATTGTTCTTTGTATTCTTCGCTTTTTTTGGCAAATTTTTCTGTCGAATCTTTTTCTCTAACAAAGGCTTTCAAAACTCTAATTCCTGAAAATGCTTCTTGTGCGGAAGTAGAAAGTTCGGATAATTTGCGTTGAATTTCCGCAGATTTTTGGTTGATCAAATTGCTAATGTAATAAATACTAAACGACAAAAATGGCAAAGGAAGTAAAGAATAAATCGTTAATTTTACATTTACCATCAACATATACGCAATTACCAACACAAAAGTAACCACCATATTGATGCCGTACATAATTGCAGGACCGACATACATACGCACATGACCGACATCTTCAGAAATTCTAGCCATCAAATCTCCTGTGTTGTTTCGTCTGTAAAAACTCAAAGGTAGGGTTTGATAATGGGCATACATTTCGTTTTTTAGGTCAAATTCTACAAATCTGGACATGACAATAAGCGTTTGGCGCATCAAAAACAAAAAAACACCTCTAACCAATGCCATCAACACAATCAATAAACCATAAAAAAGTACAGAATAAGCGAAACTATCATATAACAAATTGGATTCCTGCGGAATTAAACCCTTAAACAAAGGATAAACTGTTAAAGTATCGTTTACCAAATCAAAGGCGTGGCGAACCAATTGTGCGGGCAAAATCACAAAAATATTGGACAGGGCAGTAAAAATTGTTCCCCAAATTAAATAGGATTTATACTTAAACAAATATTTATTAATGTGTGCTAATTCTTTCATGTTTTATAAAATTATCTGATATTGATTCAAATGTAGAAAAAAAGTTTGAGATTTGTAAAATTGTAGAAATTAAATTTCGTAACCTTTACAAGATTTGAAACTTATAAAGGCTAAGAATTTAATTTGTTTGATCCTTTAATTTTGCTTTTAATTCTGCAATTTCCTTTCGCAATTTTTCTATTTCGTGGTCTTGTTCGGATTGCAAAATTTCGTGTCCTAAACGGTCTCTTTTGGTTGCCAAATATTTTTCGTTATGAATATTTGTGGCAATTTCGATAGGCACATTTTCGATAATTTCTAAGCCATAACCAATTAAACCTGCCCTTTTTCTGGGATTATTGGAAATCAAACGAATTTTAGAAACTCCCAAGTTTCGCAGAATTTGTGCGCCGACACCGTAGTCTCTTGCGTCCATGCTAAAACCAAGTTTTAGGTTGGCTTCTACCGTATCGTAGCCTTGTTCTTGTAGCTGATATGCCTTTAATTTGTTCAATAAGCCGATTCCTCTGCCTTCTTGTTTCATATACAACACAATTCCTTTGCCTTCTGCCTCGACCATTTGCATGGCTGCGTGAAGTTGGTTTCCGCAATCGCATCGAAAAGAGTTGAAAATATCGCCTGTCAAACAAGACGAATGTACACGCACCAATACTGCCTCGTCTTTTTCCCAACTTCCTTTGATCAACGCTAAATGTTCTTCTCCTGTGTCAATTTGTGTAAATGCAACAAGGTCGAAATTTCCATGAAAAGTGGGCATTTTTACGCTTACTTCTCGTCTAATCAAGGATTCTTTTGCCAAACGATAGCTAATCAAATCTTTGATGGTAACTAATTTTAGGTTAAATTTGTCGGCTACAATTCTTAAATCGGGTAGGCGCGCCATTGTTCCGTCTTCGTTCATGATTTCAACCAATACTCCTGCGGGTGCAAAACCTGCGAGTCTTGCCAAATCTGAACTTGCTTCGGTGTGTCCTGTTCTTCTTAAAACGCCTTCTTTTTGTGCTTTTAGCGGGAAAATATGTCCAGGTTTGCCCAATTCTTCGGGTCTGGTGGCAGGATTTACTAAGGCTTGAATGGTTTTGGAACGGTCTTGTGCCGAAATTCCTGTCGAGCAACCATGCCCAATTAAATCTACGGAAACGGTAAAAGGGGTTTCAAAGGCAGCATTATTTTTGTCGACCATAAGTTTGAGATTTAGCTGATCGCAACGTTCTTCTGTCAAAGCGCAACAGATCAAACCTCTGCCTTCTTTTGCCATAAAATTAATAATTTCTGGGCTTACACATTCGGCAGCGCAAATAAAATCGCCTTCGTTTTCGCGATCTTCGTCATCAACTACAATGATAATTTCTCCTTTGCGAATCGCCTCTATTGCGTCTTCTATGCTATCTAATTTAATTTTTTCAGACATTGGTTTTGGTGTTAAAAACTATATTTAGGCTTTTGCCTGTGCAATGTAAAATCGTTAAAATAAGAATTTGTTTATAGTTTTTTAACGATTGGCAACTTTTTTAATTTCTTTCAATTTTGCCATTTACTTTCAATTTAATAATTTCAATATTTTCAAGTCCCTCATTATCAACTACTTTCACAGCAATTTGATGTTCGCCTGCTTTGAAAAAATATTTTTGAGTTCCTGTTTTGTCAAACAAAATTTCAGGATTAAAAACTTCTTTGTAATTGAAATCCCAAGCAAAAAACTCAACTCCCGCCTCGCTAATTGCCTGCGCCGAAAACTCTATTTCACGCAAATTTTTGTTCAAACCTAAATCTTTTAAATCGATTTTTAAGGTTGGTTTTTTGGCTATCGGAACGATATTTTCTACTAAAACCAGCTCAATAATCACGTTTTCCTCGTTTCTTAGCCTCGCCACTTCCTGAACTGCGCCTTTGCCAAAAGAAAAAGCAATGATAAATCCGATGGGTTTTTGGGCTAATTTGTTCTGATCAAAAAGGTTTTTGTCAAAACGTTGAATTGCCGAGAAAAAATTATCAATCACGTTTCTGCCAATATTATCACTTCTTTTGACTTGAATCGGGCTTTTGTCAAAAGTTTTGCCATCAATTCCCAAATCTCCGCGCTGTTTGGCATTAGGAACTCCGCCAAATTGCGTAACGATAAAACTTTCGAACTCAAAAGCGTCTTTGTAGCGAAGCGTGTCGAAATCGTATTTGTGTAATTGCACAGAAAAAGGTTTAGAAAACAAACCCTGTTGTTTGTTTAGCCTAAATTCTGTAACTTTTACGGCATTTACAGATTGATCGATGCCAATCCAATTTCTACCTAATTTATCCGCTACGGCAACTGTTGTGCCGCCGCCCATAAAACAATCTAAAACGGTATCTCCCTCATTACTAGCCATTTGGATAATTCTTTCCAACAATTTTTCAGGTTTTTGGGTTGGGTAGCCGATTTTTTCTTTAGAATTAGCTAGAACATTTTTTATATCTGTCCAAAAATTACCAACTAAAGCTCCTTTTTGTTCAGTTAAATATCTTTTTAGCGTCAATCTCTTTGAATAGTCTGGATTTCCATTTTTATCTTTAGGAAAATTAATTTTTCCTTCAGAATCAAGTTTTTTCATGGTTTCCAATTTATAACGCCAACCATTTGCAGGACAACTATATCCTTTGTATGTGTATTGCCCACCTTTGTAAGGTCGACTTGGATTTGACATATCTCCTAACACATAAAAACCTTTCTCGTCATGATCATTGTTTTTAAACTGTTTGATATGCTTTTCTTGATAATTAGTATAAACAGCATTGTAAATAGATTTTTCAGATTTTGAATAGTACCAGATCGTATCTGTCAAAACTGCTAATTTTTTCTTTGCGTCATTGTGCGCATTATGTCTTTGCCAAACAATATCTCCTCGAAAATTATTTATTCCAAAAACTTTATCTAAAATTTGTACTCGAATATAAGCGTCTGCATGGTGATCGCAATGCACAAAAATACTTCCTGTAGGTTTTAAAATTCTGTGCAATTCTTCGATTCTAAATTTTAACCAAGCAATATAATGGTCAATTCCTCCGCTAAAACGGTCTTCAAAAGATCGTACTTCGCCTTTATCGCCCCAAATTACTTCGTAAGTTCGGTTGCTAAAAAATGGCGGATCAATGTAAACCAAATCAACGCTTTCGGATTCAATTTTTTGTAAGACTTCGAGGCAATCGCCTAAGATTAATTTGTTCATGTGGTTTTTAATAATTTATCGTTTCAAAAATAGCATTTTGTTTTGATAATCATGTATTTTTGCAAAAAAATAATCAGATTCGATGCAAATTCCTTTTAACAAACCCTACATGACAGGTAGCGAAACAAGCTACATTGCCCAAGCTGTTGCCAACGGACATATTTCTGGTGATGGAATTTTTACCAAAAAATGCCATGCTTTTTTTGAGCAAAAATACGGTTTTCGCAAATGTCTTTTGACCACTTCCTGCACAGATGCCCTCGAAATGGCTGCTATTTTGTTGGATATTCAAGCAGAAGACGAGGTAATTATGCCTTCTTATACCTTTGTTTCTACTTCGAATGCCTTTGTGTTGCGTGGCGCAAAAATTGTATTTGCTGATAGTTTGTCCAGTCATCCAAACATTGATCCTGACAAAATTGAGTCATTAATTAACCCAAAAACAAAGGCAATAGTAGTGGTGCATTATGCAGGTCAGGCTTGTGAGATGCTAAAAATTATGGAATTGGCGAAAAAATATGATTTGTTTATCATCGAAGATGCGGCGCAAGCGATCGATGCTTTTTACATGGGCAAACCGCTTGGTTCTTGGGGAGATATGGCTTCTTTTTCTTTTCACGAAACTAAAAATATTATTTCAGGAGAGGGCGGAATGTTGGTAATCAACAACGAAAAATTTGTTAAAAGAGCAGAAATTATTAGAGAAAAAGGAACAAACCGATCTGCATTTTTTAGAGGCGAAATTGACAAATATGGTTGGGTTGATATTGGTTCTTCTTTTTTGCCTTCCGAAATTATTGCTGCTTTTTTGTATGCACAACTCGAAAATTTGGACAATATTCAAGCAAAACGCATCAAAATCTGGAACAGATATTTTGAAAAATTGAATGTTTTGGCTCAAAAAGGATTTTTCAAATTGCCACAAATTCCTGATCAAGCCACCAACAATGCGCATCTTTTTTGCCTGCTTTGCAACAGCGCAGAAGATAGAATGGAGTTGATCAAACATTTGAAAAACGCAGGAATTTATGCCGTTTTTCATTATTTGAGTTTGCACAAAAGTCCGTTTTACAGTTCCAAACACGACGGCAGAGTCTTGCCTTTTACCGATCATTTTTCGGATTGTTTGCTCAGGTTGCCTTTGTTTTACGAACTTAGTGAAGAAAAAATAGACTATATTATTGAAAAGATCGAAGCTTTTTTTGGTAAACAGAAAAATTAAATGTAACACAGACTTTATTCTGTGAGTATTCAGCCTTGAACTAACATTTCTCAAAAAAATATTAGTTCAAGACAATTTTGAAGATAAACTAGGTCAAACTTAGGTCGGAAAGTTTTGATTATCAAGAACGAAGTATCCAATTAAAATGAGTTATGATTATTTTATTACGTAACTCCTTGATAATCAGACTTGTCAGACACCTTCGAGGTGTCCGATAATTGTGCATAATTACTTACACAGTTTTTTAAATCAATTTTTTTAACTTAAACCAAAACCAAATGTTTTTTAAAAATAAAGGCAGATTCGAGGCTGTAGATCGTAGAAAACGCAAAAAACAGATCGAAAAAAATGTTTCTATTGGAATTTTTGTGTTTTTTGCTTTACTTTTTCTTGCTTATTGGATAAAAGACGAAAATGCCGAACAAAGCGCTGAAAACTTCATTATTGAGAATAGAATTACAGAATTGATCAAAATTGAACAATATGATCGAGCCAATTTTTTGTTGGATTCTGGAATAAATGCTTCTTCTGATTTTGTATTTACAGAAATATTGGAACGTAAAAAGTTAGAAGTCAAAGAGTTAAGCAAAAAAAAAATGCCCACGCCTAGTTACAGACCATTTATGAACAAAATAGATCGGCTCATCGATAGTTTGTATCTGGAAAAAGCAAGCGAAGAAATTGCAACCGCCTTGAACAACAAAAAATTTTCTAAAAGAGAAATTATCGAACTTGGAAATATGCAAAAAAAATTGGACGAAGACAGATACAAAATTGACAACGGAGACAGCAAACATATCAGTAGAGAATACAGGGTAAAACCAAACGAAGATGCCCAAAGTATTGCCAAAAGGTATAAAATGACCACCGAAGAGCTGTTGCAACTCAATAATTTGGAAGAAGAAAAAATTAGAGAAGGAAAGCAAATTTTGGTTCTGCACCCGATTACTTTTGTAGAACACACCGTAAAAAGTGGAGAAAGTTTGACTAGTATTTCTACCAAATACAAAGTTCCCATCGAAAAACTAAAACGTTTGAACCGACTAAGTTCAGATGTTTTGCAACCAAATAAAGTCATTAAAATCAGTTATGGTTTTTTAAAATAAAATCTACTAAAAAAGTAGATTTTATTTTTGTTGCAAATATGCCAAATACTCTTTTTTTGCAGATTCTAACCAATGAATAATCTCGATTCGTTGTTTCAAAAGACTAGCAATCACAGCGTTTTTGGTAAAAAATAACCTAAATAATCTCCAATATTGGGCAGTAGATTCTAGTTTTTGCCAATAAAATAAAGTAAAAAAGCCACTCACAGGCAAAAAAATGGCATAAGCTATTGTAATCCAAATATTATGAAAAAACATTTGGCAAGCCAAAACCTGAACGCCATGATAAATTGTAAAACTAAATATTCCTGTTACAAACATCACCGAAGCCCGAAATTCTATTTCTTTCACAAATGCGTCTGCAACTTTTGAAGGCAAAATATACGGAATGTAGTTGCTAATTAAGCCAAAAACATACAAAGGAAAGCCAATAAGCAAATAAAAAGTCGAAAGTAGGAGCAGACTCAAAATATTTTGCCTCTTTTTTCTTTCACTTAAAAACGAATCCTCTATTTGTAAATGATTGAGTTGATGTGAATATTTAGTAACTTTTTCTTTTAAATCAATGATTTTCAAGGGATTTTTTTCTTCAAAATAGTGCAAAGCATCTGTAAAACCTTTGGTAATCATAAAGTCTTCCTCGATGTCATTGTCTGCCAAATGAAGTTCTTGGGCAAGTTTATTTTTGTAGATTTTATCTATATTTTTGACCAATTCGTCTTCTTGATCATCTTTGGTAATGATGGTTTGTTCTTCCAAATTGACTCGGATTTGTTCAGTCAAGGCTTCTACGGCTTGATGTTGATTTTTTTTGTATAATTCTTCGTAAGTTTTTATAAAAATTGGTTCGTGAATGTTGATAAAAACTTCACTTCTGAACTGTTCTGGAGCAGAATAGTTGAGTCCGATGGTGATAATTGCCATATTTAAGCCAAAATTATTTTCGGATTCTGCTCCTAAGGCAATGCGTGCTGCGCCTGTTTTAATTTCTCTCAAACGTCTTTCGATCAGGCTAATCCCTTCTGGAAAGATCATCATTGAACCGCCTTTTGCCAAAAATTCAAAACATTTTTTGAAAATAGCCTCATTATTTGCCCTTAATTCGACTGGAACGTCTTGTTTTCTGTAAATGGGAATCATGTTTAGTTTGGACATGAGCCAACGATGAACCGAAGTTTTGAACAGTGTAGATTTTGCCAAAAAATGAATGGTTTGTTTCAAATTTACAGCAATTACCACAGGGTCGAGCAAGGTATTTGGGTGATTGGCAGCAATGATTAAAGGTACATTTGTTGGAATGGATTCCAAATTTTTGATATGAATACGCTTAAAAAATATATAAGCTGCAATTTTTACAAAAAATCTGATGATAGAGTAAAGCATAAGTTTTATCAATTTTTGGTGGAATATAGTACAATTTTTTGTTTTTTTTCAATTTTAAAATATTTTTTTAGGTAAACAAAACAAAAAAGCATTTCATTGGAAATTATCGAAAAAATTTGCATTATTCAATTTAATATTTTATTTTTCGCAAAATTAAATGTTATGACGATGCCAGATCAAGTGAGTAATCAAGAAAAAATGGAGAAAATCCCTAAAAGTCAGCAAGAAAAACACATGGTTTTTAATAAAGAAATGATGCCTCACATCGATTCTATGTATAATTTTGCTTTCAAACTTACTTTGTCTGAATATGATGCCAAAGATTTGGTACAGGAAACTTATTTAAAGGCATTTCGTTTTATTGATTCTTTCGAGCAGGGAACTAATGCAAAAGCATGGTTGTTCAAGATCATGAAAAACAACTTTATCAACGATTTTCGTAAAAAAAGCAAACAACCTGCTCAAATTGATTATCACGAAGTAGAAAGTGTCTATAATTCTGAAGATATTGATGAAAATATTACCATTGATCTTCGTACCGAAAGCGTGCAAGACCTTATTGGAGACGAAATTAGTAATGCAATCAATTCTTTGGCAACTGATTTTCGGATGGTGATCATTTTATGTGATTTGGAAGGCTTTACTTATGAAGAAATGGCTAAAATTTTGGATATTCCTGTCGGTACGGTGCGTTCTAGGTTACACAGGGCAAGATTTATTCTGAAACAAAAGCTCAAATTATATGCAGAATCTTTAGGTTATAAATCTATTGATGAAGACGAAGAAATAATAGATTTATAATTTTTTAACATTTTTAAACGATTATGCAAATAATTACGTATAATTGTTCAAAAGTCATTTCATTTACTCTTACAAACTAAATTTTACTTTACTAATCAAGCAAAACCATGAATATTAACGAATTCAGACAAATACTTCAACTTGTCCTTGACGATGAAGCTACTGAAAAACAAATCAAAGCTTTTCACGAACAAATCAGTAAAAATGCGGAATATCGCAAAATCTATGAAGTGGAACAAACGACACATTTGTTTATCAAACAAAAAATTAGCAGGACAAACACGCCTTCTAATCTCATAGACGATATTCGTTCTAGTATTTCTAAATTGTAATTTTTTTTTAACAAAAAAGCATCGAAATTAATTTCGATACTTTTTTGTTTTGTTTTTTGCAAATCAAAAAAAAATTCTACCTTTGCAAACTCAAAATAAAAATTTTTATGAAAAAAGATATTCACCCAGAATATAATGAAGTGGTTTTCTTAGATATGGCAAGTAACCACAAGTTTTTGACTCGTTCTACCATGTCTTCTAGAGAAACAATTACTTTGGAAGATGGAAAAACTTATCCTGTGATCAAAATTGAGGTTAGCTCTGCTTCTCACCCTTTTTATACAGGTGCAAAAAATATGTTGTTGGACACTGCTGGACGCGTAGAGAAATTCAATCAACGCTACAAAAAGAAATAAATAAAAAATTCCATTTCCCAAAAAAGAAATGGAATTTTTTTTATTTGACCTCAAAGTCAAACATTTTTTTGTCTTCAATAAATCCTTCCAAACGATCTCCTTCTTTGACCGCAGCCACACCTTCGGGAGTTCCTGTAAAAATCAAATCGCCTTGTTTGAGTGTAAAAAAGCGTGAAACATAAGCAACAATGTAGTCAAAATTATACAACATCAGGCTTGTATTTCCGTTTTGGCGAATTTGCCCATTGACTTTCAAAGAAAAATTTAGGTTTTTTAGGTTTGCATAATCCGAAATTGGCACAAATTCAGAAATAGGAGCAGAGCCATCAAAGGCTTTGGAAAGTTCCCAAGAATAGCGTTTTTCTTTGAGCTGACTTTGCAAATCTCGTGCTGTAAAATCCACACCCAAACCAACTTGATCGTAATATTTGTGTGCAAATTTCTCTTCAATATTTTTTCCTACTTTGCTGATTTTCAACACAATCTCTACTTCGTGATGAATGTCTTTGGAAAAATCGGGCAGATAAAAAGCCTCATTATTTCGCAAAATAGCTGTGTCAGGTTTGCAAAAAATAACAGGATTTACATCTCTTTCGTTTTGAAGTTCTGCAATGTGGGCAGCATAATTTCTGCCAATAGCAATAATTTTCATGGATTAAGGTTTAAACTTTGATGCAAAAATGAATAAAATTGTGCGTTAAATGAAAACAAAGCTAAAAAATTTGTTTTTTTTGTTAAAAAAATATAATTTTGTGGAGGTAGGGCTTGTCAGACATTTGTCGGACAATTTTATTATTCTAACTTTAAGTTATAAAAATTTGGATATTTGTCGGACAATTTTAAAATAAGTCAGACATTTGTCGGACAATTTTATTGATACAAAATACAAAATATGGCAAGAATTTTAACAGGTATTCAAAGTTCGGGCAGACCGCATTTGGGCAATTTGTTGGGCGCAATCATTCCCGCCATCAAACTTTCTCAAAATCCTGCCAACGAATCATTTTTTTTTATTGCAGATTTACATTCTTTGACCACCATCAAAGAGGCAGATATTCGTAGAGAAAACGTAAATGCAGTGGCAGCGGCTTGGTTGGCTTTTGGGTTTGACACACAAAAAAATTTGTTGTATCGCCAATCGCGTGTGCCAGAAGTTTGCGAATTGGCTTGGTTTTTAAGTTGTTTTACGCCTTTTCCAATGCTTGCCAATGCACACTCGTTCAAAGACAAATCCGAAAAATTGGCTGATGTAAATGCAGGTTTGTTTACTTACCCTGTCCTAATGGCTTGCGATATTATTTTGTATGACGCAAATTTTGTTCCCGTAGGAAAAGATCAACAGCAACATTTGGAAATGACTCGCGATTTGACAACTGCTTTTAATACTCGTTATGGCGAAACTTTTGTCGTTCCAAAGGCGGTTATTGATCAAGATTTGATGACCATTTTAGGCACAGACGGACAGAAAATGAGCAAATCCTATAACAATTTTATAGATATTTTTCTGCCCGAAAAGCAGTTGAAAAAGCAAATTATGAGTATTGTAACCGACAGCACGCCATTGGAAGAACCCAAAAATCCTGATACTTGCAATGTGTTCAAGATATTTGCTTTGTTGGGAAACGACTTGCAAATTGCCGATTTGCGCGCAAAATATTTGGCAGGAAATTTTGGCTACGGTCATGCAAAAACCGAATTATTGGCTTTGATTTTGGAAAAATTTGCTTTGGAACGCCAAAAATTCGATCATTTCATGAACGACCTCGACGCTTTGGAAAAAGAATTGCAAATAGGCGAAGAAAAAGCGCGAATCATTGCCCAGCGAAAATTGAAAGAAGTAAGAAAATTGTTGGGTTTTGCTTAGAAATTTTTGTGTTGCCAATTTTTTTTAAGATTGGCAATGCACATTTAAGAATCTTGTTCAATTTGCATACGCACATATTTTCTCATATTGGGAGAATAAAAAGCAGCAATCATGTCCTTGATATCAATGCCTTGCTTGATCAAATCCTTTCCTACTTCCAAATCTGTATTGTCTGCACGCAACCAAACCTCCGCATTGGCTTGCATTTGGATATGCACCACAGGATGGTAATGACGATTGCCTTTAAACCAACCGTCAGACATCAAAATATATTGTTTTCTTTGGTGATCTATGCAAAGTAAAGACTCAATATCAGGGTCTTGGGCTAACATTTGACTAATTTTTGTCAAAGTTCGTTCTATAATAATTTGATATTTTTCTAATTTATCCATTGCAATACGTCTTTATTTTCTGAGTCAAAAATTAAATATTGAATTTGTAATTTATCTAAAAGTTCAGAAAGTAAATCATCACTTTTAAGAATTTTATAGGTTTCTTTTGGTATTGCCAAATATAAAATCCAATCTGGATAATCATTTGCAAGAGCCAAAGAATAAAGTTGATACTGTCCCAATGCATGATAAAAATCAGTCAATACAGAAAAACCTACAAAACTTTTGATTTCGACCGCTATTTTTTGGCTATTTTTTTCTGCTAGCAATATTTTTTCTGCACCCAAATCTATAAAAATATTGCGTTTACTGAGTTTTAAAGTCAATGGATCATGAGTAATTTGCCAACCATTTTTTTGCAAGGCATTTTTAACCAACTCATGAAAAATATCTTTTGCCATAAAATTTATTTTGCACGCAATTTAATCCAAATAATTCAAAAAAAATATTTCTCACCAAATATTTTTTCAATAAAATGTTATTTCTTGTTAAAAAAAATTAAAACACCTTAGACATTTTTTGAGTTTATCAATAAATTTTTAACTCAAATATGTTTCAACACGCAGCCAAAAAAGAACGTAGATTTTCTCACGATATTAAGTTAGCCGCCTTGCTGGCAACTACCGCAGGTTGCGTTAATACGGCAGGCTTTTTTGCTTTTGAAGTTTTAACCACTAACGTTACAGGTCATGTGGCATTGATGGCAAACGAATTAGTTGCTAATAATTGGCAATCTGTTTATACAAAATTACTCTGGATTTTTTTATTTTTTGCGGGAGCTTTTGCGTCTAGCATGATGGTGCAAATGGTGGGGCGTAAACATTCGCGCTTTGCACACACACTGCCTTTGGTTTTAGAAATGATTATTTTGATTTTTGTTGCTTATTATGGTGGACAAAATTATGATTATAGCATTTTTAATACTGAATTATTGGCAGGAAGCCTACTTTTTGCGATGGGAATGCAAAATGCGATGGTTACCATTGTGTCGGGTTCAGTAATTAGAACGACCCATTTGACAGGTTTAATCACTGATTTAGGAATTGAAATAGCCAAAGCCATCATGGCAGAAAGCGGAGAAAAAAGGCATAAAATGTTGCAAAAAATTACTTTGCATGGCACTATTGTTTGTTGTTTTTTCTTGGGCGGAATTGTTGGTGGATATGGTTTTGCCAATTATTTATTCAATGCTTTTGCTATTCCTTTTTTGATTTTGGTGTTTGCTATGTTCTACGATTTGACTTATGCAAGAATGTATATGTTGAAAAAAAGAATATTAAAAGCAAACTTAAAGGCAAAAACAGCAATATAAAAACGTTTAAAAAGGCACATTTTTTGGAAAAGTGTGTCTTTTTAAACGTAATTTTATTTATTTTTTACCAAAAGAATATGCGCCAAATGATGATTTCCATGCCAAACATACATCGGAGTTACAATGTCTAAACGCAAAGTTTTTTCTAAGGCAGGATGAAAAAAAGTACGTGCAAAATCGGATTCGGTCATGTGTTTCAAAATTGCGACCCAACGCAAATGAATGTTCTCCAACATACTCAAAGAAACTTCGATAGCTAATTGATAATCAGGGAGTTTTGCCCATAAATCCTCTTTGTAAGGCTTGATGCTTGGGCTTTCTTCGGTCAGAGCAAATTTAAAACGAAAAAACGCATTTCCATGACTGTCTGCCAAATGGTGAACGACTTGCCTAACCGTCCAACCATCAGGGCGATAGGGGGTTTCCAATTCAGATTCGGTCATTTTTTGCACCGTAGCCCGAACTTTTGTAGGCAAATCGGCAATTTCTTGAATATATTTTTCCAAATCTGATGCAGTAACAGTTTTTGGATAAGCAAATTTTCCAATTGGAAAACTTAAATTTTCTTGATTGTTCATGATTTTAAGTTAATTTTGTAGCAAATATTTTTACTTATTTTTCATTTTTTCAAGTTGTTCTTGAAGTTTTCGGATAAAATCGTCTTTATCTTGTAAGACTTTCTGACTCGCCTCGATGGTTTGCTTGCTTTCGGAAAGAGCTTTTTCTTTCTCTTCGATGGCTTGCTTGCTTTCGGAAAGAGCTTTTTCTTTCTCTTCGATGGTTTTTTCCTTCTCCTTGATGGTTTTTTTGCTCTCTTTGATGGCTTTTTTGCTTTCCGAAAGAGCTTTTTCCTTTGCCTCGATCACTTTTTCCTGCTTGGCAATTTTTTCCTTATTTTCCGCAGATTCGCGCCAAACATTTTCTATTTGCGAGCGCAAATCGTCTTCCAGAGTCATTTGGTTGCGCAAAGTTTGTTCGCTTTGGGCTTTTTGCAAACGTCGAATAATATCTCTGTATTTTTCGGGAAAATCGTTTTCAGAAATGTTCAGAATATGGTGATGTTCAGACCTATTCGACTGATCAAAAATACTCAACAGCATTTCCAATTCTGTTCTGCGCCTTTTTTTGAGATTCGGAATACAAAC
>RDXG01000059.1 GCA_004292785.1 Bacteroidota bacterium | reverse complement strand
GAAATAGTCAGCACCCAAATTCAAGCTACCACCTACCAAAGCCAACACTGTTTGGAAAGAGTTTGCTGCACCGTAGTTGTTCAAATTCAAAGAACCGTTAGCAGTTGCAAAATTAATGTTTACAGTACCACTTTCAACTTTCAATCTAGGAATTTCCAAAGCACGAGTGCTAGTAGTGAAACTACCAATTTGGTGTCCTGTACCTGCTCCTGTAGTGAAAGTAAGCAAACCTGGATCGGTTGTAGTGGTTGTAATAAACGCTGTCGTAAATGCAGTGTTGTTATTAAAATTACCACCTACTCTCAACTCATTGCTATTCAATTGGACTCCTCCGCTTGTTAAAAGCACAGAACCTGTTTGGATAGAGAAAGAAGGCGAACCTACACTAATGAAGTTACCGTTTTTCACTTCTACAGTACCTGTACCAATAATTTGGCTTAGTCCCATTGATTGGTAAGCAGTTTGGAAAATTGGTTGGATATTGCTAGCTTGGTTAGCACTGCTAAATACCAAAGTACCTCCGTTCAAATCCAAATTACCTCCGCTTGTAAACGCCAAAGTGTAGTTAGCTGCTGTTGCATCACCACCGTACAATTCAAGAGTTGTACCAGAAGCCAATCTTACGTTTCCGTTTGCACTTACAAACATTCTAGGCAAATCAACAATTCCGCCACCTGTTTTTGTAATGATAGAAACTGGTGTTCCTGCTACGTTTCCTGTTGCAAAATTCACAGTAGATGCAGAATGGAATGCTGTAATGTAAGCATTTGTAAACGTTTTATTTGCAGAAGAACCAGCATTAACAGTCAAATTACCGCTAATAAACAAGTTTACAGGAGAAGCATTAGAACCTGCTGTCGTCATTGCAAACACACCATTATTGACAGTCAAACTAGCTACCGACAAATTTTGTGCTTGTGTTACAGTAACAAACAAACCGTTAATACATTTGTCAATTACTACATTTGGCAATGCAGAAATCATAATTGCTTGGTTGTTTCCACCAATAAATTTGACAGTACCAGTAGCTCCACCAATCATTCCGCCTGTCAAATTACCACCCAAAGACAAAGTATTGCCTGTGTTGATAGTTAAAGTTTTAACAGAATTGATAGTCAAATCCGCAGAAATCAAAGATAATTCGCTGCCTGCTGCACCTGTAACGGTTTTATTTCCGCTAACAAATACATTCAAACCACTAATGAACGAGAAACCTTGTGTTCCCAAATTGATATTTCCACCATCAGATGTAAACAAAATTCCAGAACCTGCCATACCAGTGTTGATCAACACACCTCTTGGGCTTAAATCCAAAACAGTACCTTGATTTCCAGTAATAGTAATGAAGTTTGCGACAGTAACCGCACTTGTAATAGGCGCAGCAGTTGTGAAAATACCACAATTCAAATTGTTCATTAATTGTGTATTTTCTCTTTTGATAGTCAAAGAAGGGAATTCTACACTTCCAGAAACTGTTACAAAACCACTACCAGGAGTATTGTTGGTATCAGCAAAAATAATGCTTTTAGCACCAGTCCAAGCAGTTTGGAAAATCATAGAAGCAGGGCTAAGGTTGGTTAAGTTACCTCTCAAAGTCAAGCTATTATCTCCTAAAGTCAAACCAGAATTTACGCCAACTACCGCATTTACAAAGTTTCCTAAGTCAATGTTGCCCGCAGCACCTGGAATATTTACAGTTACAAAAGAAGGGGCTGTTCCTACTGTATAATCAGCACCAGAAACAAACAAACCACCACTTGCCGTAGTAAATGGACTTCCTGCTCTAAGCGTATTGATAAGTCCTCCGTTAGTAATAGTAATGTTTGTGCTATTACCAGTAATAGTTAAGAAGTTATTGCTCAAATCTAAAATACCTGAAGTAAGGTTTAAGGCAGTAGAGAAAGCACTATTGAATGCTACAGGGCTACCGTAAACAATCAAATTACTTGTCAAAAATGCAGAACCTGTTGCTTTGTTTATTTGCACGTTAGGCAAAGCAGTAATCATACCCGCTGCACCAAGCCCTGCTGAAGCAGTAATCATGGTACTTGCTCTGTTGATGTATTGGTTACCAGTACCGTTAAATAATACGCCTGTTCTTGTAAAACTAGTAGTAGTAATAAAACCAGCTACGCCCATAGGAGCATTGGTAGTCAAAGAACCACCCAAAGCCAAAGTATTGCCTTGCAAGTTCAATAAAGCATTGCCAAAAACCAAATCAACATTTCCAATGTTAAATTGCGGTTGAGTATTAGCAACACCACCAACCAATTGAGAAGTAGTTAAGAATTGATTTCCACTAACAAAAACAGCACCTGTGCCATTACCGTCAATTTTACCGCCTTGTTGCAACAAAGTACCATTTGCGGCAATTGTCAAGAAAGTGTTTGCTCCAAGAACCAAATCTCCTGAGTTGTTTGCCTCAAGAGGTCCAACTGTTCCAGCTGTAATAAACAAATTGGTATTACTAGAAACAGAACGGAAAGACAAAGGATAAACAGCCGCTGGATTAGAACCGTTTACAACAAAATTTGTAACGCCACCAGACAGAGTTACGTTTCCGCTAGATTTGCTAATAGCCAAATTAGGAATAGCAACACTTGTAAAAGTATTATTGGTTGCTCTTACAGTTTGTGCATTTCCACCATAGAAAATAACAGAACCGTCAGCACCTTTGCTAGTCGTAATAAAACCGTCAGCAGTCAAGGTAGTAACCCCCAAATACAAATTTGTACCTGTGAAGAATCCTAAATCAACACTACCGCGAGAAGTTCCTGTTCCTCTTACGTTCAAATTAGCATTTTCAAATGCAAAATCAGAACCGAGCATCACAGAAAAACCTGCATTAACATTCACATCTCCAGCACCCAATACTCTACCACTATTGTTAGCAGCAAAAGCAGAGTTTTGACGAATAGCTACCCCAGAAGTGTTGAAAGTAATAGATTTAGTTGCAGCAACATTTACATTGCCTCCCGCTGTAACCAAATCCAAAAGAGTCATTTGAGCAGTAGTCATTGGAGCAGATGTAGTAGTAAATTGGAAAGTTACACTACTGTTTAACAAAACATTTCCACTAGCTTTATTTACTCTCAACAAAGCCAACTGCAAATTAGAACCCACAGAAGCTGGTGTAGAATAAGTTTGGTCGAATGCACCAGCGTTAAATTCTACTCTTGCATAAGTACCCAAAGCTGTTGCAGAAGGAGCAAAATTATTGTCTGTCAAATCACCGCCCAATCTCAAAACATTGTTTCCAATATTGAAAGAGCCTGAATTGATAACCAAATTCGCATTTACTTGCAAATCGCCAATACCAACCACAGCAGGATCACCAAAATTGGTAATTGCACTTGTAGCAGGCGCACTAGTTGTCAAAAACGAATTTCCATTAATGATCAATGAACCTGAATTGGTAACAGAACCACCATTACGAGCCTGACTAATTCTAGCTCCTTGCATAGCAGTAATAAAACCACCATTATTAATTGTAAGGGTTGTTCCTGTAGTTCCATTCATCAAATCAACAGAAGCGTTGATGGTTGTAAACATCAATGCAGTCATTCCCGCATTAGGACTTGCCACCAAGTTTGTTCCTGAAACAGGCTGAACAAAGCCTAGTCCACTGAACTCAAAAGTAGGCATGGTAATGTTACCGCCACCTGTCTTTACGATATTGACCGTAGAGTTTGAAGCAGGGTTGAAATTCAAAACAGCACCCTGACCAGCACCCACAAAATTAGTAGTAGCCCCTAATGATAAGCTAGAACTAATACTAAGTTTGGTAGTAGTAGGAATGTTAATATTCATACCGTCAGCAACAACTAAGCCTAGTAAGCTCAAATTGCCATCGATATTAATACTGCTTGCCGAAGCAGTAACGAATGGGATGGTTACCGTTCCAGAAGTAGGCACTACCGCAGGAGTCCAGTTGCCCGCGTTAAACCAGTTCCCGTTTACAGCACCCGTCCATGTCTGTGCAGATAGCTGCTTGCTAGAAAGCATCATGCTTGCTGCAAAAGCACCTAGACACACAAGGAGTTTAAAGTAATTTTTAAACATAGTTCTCATC
This sequence comes from Bacteroidota bacterium, assembly GCA_004292785.1. GTDB lineage: Bacteria > Bacteroidota > Bacteroidia > Cytophagales > Thermoflexibacteraceae > RDXG01. The sequence goes on along the minus strand of RDXG01000059.1, from coordinate 1,499 downwards.
AAATTTTTGTATTTTAAGAGTTGAAGTGAAAGATTTAAAATCTATAAACATAATTAATTTTTTTGTCAAATTGACAAACCGCCAACCGTCAAATATTAAGTTACAAGATTATATTGTCATTCTGTTAGCCGATCAGACAATATAATTCATGCCCCAATTTTTGACAAAAGTTTGGAGGATTTTTTTTAATAAAAAACTGATAATCAACTTGATACTGTTTTTGTTTCATAAAAAAAACGAATCGGTTAAGTGTAAGAAATTAATTAAAATATAGCCCAAAAAACACTATCACGTGCCTTTACAGACTCGATTATTGTGCAATATTAGTGAATAAAAATTATATCTTAAAGATTTAAGTAAAAATTTTATCATTTTCTATTCCATAATTTTTTTTTGCATATCATTGAACCAATTAAAGAAAACTTTTTCTTTGTTAAAATCTTATTTTTTATGATCCTCGAAAACTCTTTTGCAGTCCGAATATTCAATTTATTCTCTGCCATTAATCTCGTTTTTTTAGCCTGTCTTACCTTCTACTGGAAAGACTTTGAAGTGCCATTGTTCTTATACAGAACCTTGCTTTCTGTTGGTTTAGTTTTGCAAATTGGTCTGATGTTAATCATCAAGCCCACTTACATTCATTTTGCTTTTAATGCTACACAATTAGAAATACGTTATTACAATGTATTTTTTCATGCCTTGCAATTCAAAAAAACAAAATATATCCAAATTCAAACCCAAGAATTTAGAGATTTTCATTTGCAAATTTCTAACTATGGATTAACAAAAACTTTGCTAATTTCTGTAGCTCTCAAAAACCAAATTACCAATTATCCGCCTTTGAGTATTTCTTTATTTAGCAAACAAAAAATTGACGAATTGTTTGCCAAATTGCAAAATTTTAAAGGATAATTCCAAACCTAAATCTTCAATTTTTTTAAAGAAATTGAAGATTTAAGCTAATTTTTTTTCACTAATTGCTGTATTTCATGCAATTTTAACAAAGCCTCCACAGGCGAAATAGTATTTATGTCTAATTTGTTTAACGTTTCTTTCACTTTTTGATAATTTGGATCAATGCTTTCAAAAACATTCATTTGAAAATTTGCTTTTGGCGCGTTTTGCAATTTTGTTTTATTTTTTTCTCTTATTTTATCTTTTTCCAAATGCAACATCATTTCGTTGGCACGCAACACAATCGGGTTGGGCATTCCTGCCATTTGCGCCACATGAATCCCAAAGCTATGCTCACTTCCGCCTTCCTTCAATTTGCGCATAAATATTACTTTATTTTCCGACTCTTTTACAGAAACATTAAAATTTTTAATTCTCGGAAAATCATTTGCCAATTCGTTTAACTCATGATAATGTGTGGCAAACAAAGTTTTCGCTTTAGACTGATGTTTATACAAATATTCTACGATTGCCCAAGCTATCGAAATTCCGTCATAAGTACTCGTTCCTCTGCCGATTTCGTCCATCAAAATCAAACTATTTTC
>RDXG01000214.1 GCA_004292785.1 Bacteroidota bacterium | reverse complement strand
AAGTGGCAAGATTTGGCAACAAATTTGTGGCAATAGCACAAAAATTCAATCTTTTACCAAATACAAAACCCATTAATATATTTTTCTTATCCAAATTTTTGCCAAACATAGCAAAATGGTTTTTGGTAAGTCGATCACTCAAAACTTGATCGGCATAATAAAATTGTTTGACAAAAGGTCTGTAATTGGCTATTATAATTTGCTTTTTAGATAATTTTAATAGTTTATTTTTTAGCAAATCATTTCGCAAAAAATAATTTTTCAGGCTTTCACTCCATTTAATTTCTTCACCCCAATTTTTAGGCATATTGACTAATTGAGGCTTTCCATTGCCATTTTTGCCATTACCGTTTTTGTTTTTATGCTTTTTAAGATATTTTTTCCATATTTTATCTCCATCAATAATAAAATGTTTTTCGAGCATTTCGTTGTATTTTTTTGCAAAAAAATTCACTTTATTTTGCAAGTTTTTTTTGCTAAAATCATAAATCCATTCGTCTCGATTAGTAGAAACTCCAAGCGTAGAAAAATGAAACAATTTTTCTTCTTCTGCATTTTCATCATCACTTTTAACCAAAGGCAATAAAGTTTTGAAATCAGAAACAGACAAATTGATCCAATTATGATTTTTGTCGGGATTAATTTTTTCTTGGAGCAAATCTCGAAGCCTGTAATCTTTTAAAACTTCTAATTTTTCTTTGCCTGAAAGCCCATCGCCTGCATTGTAATAATAAATTCTGTGGCTTTCCAATTCCTGATTTTTGATCAAAAACATGATCGCTACACCTGTCATAATATTAAACACGTTTCCGCCTTGTGTGGCATCGCCTGATGCCCGAACATCACCTTTCAAATCAACAATATGAACTTCGTTAAATTCCGATTTTATGCACTTTCTAAAACCATCAAAAGTGCTACTGTCAATAAAACTGCGGTTCGTAATAAAGGCTACAATGCCGTCATTTTTCATTCTGTCCGATGCCCAACGGTAAAAACGGGCATACATATCATAGACTTTTGTTTTGGTTGCCTTGCTTGATTGCACATAAGTATCCTTGATTCTGCCATCAACTCCGCCCTCTTTTTTGGCATAATTAAAGTAATATTCGCGGTTTTTGTTGTTGTCATTTTCGTTTTGTTGGTTTGCGTTGTAAGGCGGATTTCCAATAATTACGGTTAGCGGATTGCTGTTTTGGTTTTGGATTCGCTGATAATTTTCTAGCAAAGAGGTGTTTTTAAACAAGTTTTTTTGTTCATTTTTGTATGCCAAAGCGTCTGTATTGTCCAAAGTATCGACCCAGCAAATGTTGTTAAAATTGCGATAATGCCCCATTTTTTGTTCGTAAATGTATTCAATATTTAAGTTGGCAATGTAATAAGGCAAAATAGAAACTTCATTGGCGTGCAGTTCATGTTCGTATTTGTGTGCCAAAGTATGCGGACTTAGTTTTTTGATCAAATGCGTAATAAACGTGCCTGTGCCTGTGGCAGGGTCAAGAATATGCACATTTTTGTCGGAAAGGGTTTTGTCAAAATGCTTTTCGAGCAAATATTCGGTGCTGTCAAGCATAAAATTGACAATTTCGGAAGGCGTATAAACAATGCCCAGTTTGTCTGCACCTTTTGGATTGTATGCCTGATAAAAATTTTCGTAAATGGTTTTCAAAAAATCCTGCTTTTCTTCATGTGCCAAAAGTGTCGCTGCCTGCCCCTTAATTGCCTGATAATAAGAACTAATTGCCTTCAAAGTATCGCGCCTTAAACTTTCTTTAAAAAAAGTTTTTTCTATTTTGTTAAGTTGTGAGGCAATGTTATTTTCGTCTAAATATTGTGCATCTCCGAAAACAGTTCTAAAAATATCACCTGTCAAAATGTGCTGAACTATCATTTCGTTGATGTCCGATTTTTCGATTTGTGGATTAATTGATATTTTGCAAAGTTCGAAAAATTCTTCTTGTGCAAGCACAAATTCTGCATTGTATTTTTTTTCTGTATCGATCAACTCTTCTGTTGTGCCTACAAAATTTTCGATCATTTTTTTCAGAACTCTAGCAATTTGTCCTACTTCTTTCCTAAAAATTTCGAATGCCTCCTTAAAATCTTTGGCTTCTTTTTTCTCAAAACTTACAAATTTTTCGAGCAGGGCTTTCAAGGCTTTGGGATTCGTCATGTCGCAAGTTTCGCGCTGATCTCCACGAATAAGCATGGCTTTTTGCGAGTTTTCGAAGAGCAAATTTTCGGTAGGATAACCTATTTTTATTTTATGGTTGAGTTCTTTGTCAAAATCGTCTTCCAAATCTTTTGCCTCCCAATACCCATAATGAAATCGAAATATGTCCATCAACGCCCCGTCAGGCTGTTTTTTGGAATTAGGAATTTTGACTTCATCAACTAAGCGCAAGTTTTTTTCTTTTGAAAAATAACTCAACAATTCCGCAAATGGTCTGCGTAGTGAAGTTTCTTTGATTTGGGCAAGTTCTGTATAATATTGGTTAATTCTGGCAATGGACATAGATTTTTTTTGCAAATTTAATGATTTTTGCCATTTTAAAACAACTATTTTGCCTTTAATTCTTTAATCAGGCTTTTTTTTGTCTTTATTTGCTCTCGGATTTTTACCATTTTTTAGTTTATAAGCATCATATCCAACAAAGAAAAAGCCGAATCTTCGCCCCAAGCCTGCGCATTGCTATAAGTTTCGTAGGAAAATTGTGTTTGATAATTCCATTTTTGACCCGTTTTGAGTTGGTAGGCTTTGGCGGGCAACAAACGCAAAGAACCAAAAGTTTTGTTTTCAATTTCCTGCGGATTTTGCAAAATATGTTCATAATATTTTTTGCCCTGCGAAATTGCATAACATCTGACATACAAAAAATCATCAACAGAAAAAGGCAAATCTATCTTTTCAGCATAGATCAAACCGTCTAAAGCAAACAATTTTCGCGCTAAAATTTCTGCAAATTCCTTGATTTGCATTTCTGAATATTCTGCCAAAATTTGAACCGCTTTTTGCAAAATATCTTCGGTTTTATCTTTTTGCCAATCCAAAAAATCTATAATTTCCCAGAAAATTTGATCGTTCATTTTTGTGTGAATTTGGTTAAAAATTTATTTCTCTTTTAATTCTTTCAAAATAATTTGCGTTTTGTGGTTTCCCACCAAATCAATCAATTCCTGTTCGTCTGCTTCCAGCATTTTTGCCATAGATTTGAAATGCGAAAGTAGTTTTTGATAGGTTTTTTCGCCAATTCCTTCTATTTCTTCGAGCTTAGAAGTCAAACTATTTTTACTGCGTTTATCCCTGTGAAACGTGATTCCAAAGCGGTGCGCCTCGTCCCTGATGCGTTGAATGAGCAACAAAGCCTCCGATTTTTTGTTCAAATGAATCGGCAATTCGTCTTCGGGATAATACAACTCCTCCAAACGCTTGGCAATGCCCACCAAAGGCATTTTTCCATACAAATCTAGGTCTTTTAGGGCTTGCATTGCCGAACTTAACTGCCCTTTTCCGCCATCTACAATCACCAAATCGGGCATGGGCAAATCCTCCTCTTTCAAACGTTTGTAACGCCTAAAAACCACTTCGTACATGGTCGCAAAATCGTTTGCGCCTTCCACAGTTTTGACATTAAAATGCCGATATTCCTTTTTTGCCGCCCTTCCATCTTTAAAACAAACCATCGAAGAAACTGCATTTGTACCCTGAAAATTAGAGTTGTCAAAACATTCGATATGCTTCGGAGTTCGAGGCAAATTGAGTTCGAGTCGCATGGTTTGCAACACTCTGCGCTCTGTGCCACTTTCGCGCTTTTCGGCTTCTCTTTGCATTTTTTCTTTTTTGTAAGTCAATACATTTTTTATGGAAAGTTCGACCAATTTTCGCAAATCTCCAATTTTTGGGGTGCTGATATTCAGTAAGTTAGCTGTTTCTGGCTCGGATTCGATGTTGGTAATGATTCGGTTGTCGGTATTCGATTTGTATTCCAAAATCAAATGTTGCAAAATGGTATTTTCGGTTTCGTCTAGCTTTTTTTTGACTTCAGAAGTTCTAATTTTGGTAATGCAACCGTTTTCGATGTGCATATAATTGTAAAAAGCAAATTTTTCGTCTGCCGAAATGGTGATCACGTCAAGATCGCTAATATTTGGGTTTACAATCATCGATCTGCTTTGAAATTTGTCTAAAACTTCGTATTTTTCTTTGAACATTTGCGCTTGTTCGAAGGCTAATTTTTCGGCAGATTCCAACATTTTTTCTTTAAAATAATTTTTTACTGCGCCAATTTTTCCTTTTAAAATATTGATAATTTGCTTAATATCTTCTTGATATTCTTGTTCTGTTTGTAGTTTTTCGCAGGGAGCTTTACATTTTTTGATGTGATATTCCATGCAAACTTTAAATTTTTGTTGTTCAATATTTTTTGGGGTCAAGGCAAAGGCACAAGTCCTGATCGTATAAAGAGTCCTAAACAATTCGAGCAAAGTATTCATCGCTTTGATGCTCCCGAAGGGTCCAAAATACGTTCCTGTTTCCAAATCGACTTGACGAGTGGGCAGAACACGTGGGAAATGCTCTTTTGTAACGCAAATATAGGGGTAACTTTTGCCGTCTTTGAGCAAAATATTGTATTTGGGTTGCAAATTTTTGATCAAATTGTTTTCTAACAGCAAAGCGTCCATTTCGCTATTGACTACCGCATATTCAATATTTCTGATTTCTTTAACCAATTTTCTGGTTTTCATGCTTTTGTCCGACGAATTGACAAAATAGCTACTCACCCGATTTTTGATGTTTTTTGCCTTTCCAACATAAATAATTATGCCTTCCGAGTCGAAATATTTATAAATTCCTGCATCTAAGGGCAAATTTTTGACGATATTGTGTAAATATTCTTCTGTTTCCATAAAAATCTATTAAAACTGTCCGACATAAGTCTGACAAAATCATTTTAAATTTTTGTTTGTGCAAATATGTAACATAGCCTTCAGGCTGTGATCAACCGTTTATCAGACTTTCACAGCCTAAAGGCTATGTTACATACCTTCATTTAAGATTTTACTTCGGTTTCTTCGTATTTGGAAGGGCATTTCATCAAAATATCACTTGCCACAAAACCGTTTTTTTCGTATCTGCCAATGATGACAATTTTTTCAGATTTTTTAAAATCTTGCATCGATGGCGGCGGATTGTAACACAAAACGGTTTGTATTTTGCCGTTTTCGTCTTTCATTTTGAAAGACATAAAATTTGCGTCTTTGAGTGGTTCGTATTCCAAACCCACAATTTCTCCGTTTTCGTCTTTGAGCAATTCGCCTACAACATGGATTTTTTCGGTTTCACCTGCCGAATACATTTCTTGTGCTTTGCCAAAATTAACATATTGGCTGGCATCTCCAAAAGAACTCACAATGATTGCCATCGCAACGGCAATGATCAAAATTCCGAAAATATGTGTTTTTTTCATTTTTTGTTAAGATTTTCTAAATGGGTAATTTTTTTGTCTAAAACAAACAAATAAGTCGTTATTCCTGCAAAAATGGTCATAATTACAGCCACTACGACATAAATTTTGCCATCTGCTCTAAATTGATCCGCCATTTCGACCTTCGAATTTTGATAGTCTTCTTCGCCAATTTTGACTTTTTGGCTATATGCAGAAAAATGAAGTAACAGGACAAAATTAATCATAAAAAAGATTTTTCTGAACATAAAAAAATAAATTTTATATCAATTAATGCTCAAAAGTAATTGTTTTTATTAGAAATTTAGAAGATTTGTAATGATATTTATACACAATAAAATTGTGTTGAGTATCAAATATTCTTCTTTGATTATCCTCAAAAAATGAATCCTTGTAAATCTTACAAAATTATTCCAAATTTTGACTAATATTGCAACAAATTTTGAACAATTCTACAAAAAAAAATTATGAGTTGGTTTAAACGCACAGAAAAAGGCATTACTACGCCTACTTCTGAAAAAAAAGATACTCCCGACGGACTTTGGTACAAAACTCCTAGCGGAAAAATTATTTTGACCAAAGACCTTAAAGCAAACCATTATGTTTGCCCAGACGATAGCTATCATGTCAAAATAGGTTCGAAAGAATATTTTGAAATTTTGTTTGATGAGAACGAATTTACTGAACTAGACGCCGACATGGTGTCCGAAGATATGCTCAAATTTGTGGATAGTAAGCCTTATAATAAACGTTTGGAGGCAACACAACTCAAAACTTCTCTCAAAGATGCGATCAGAACTGCCTACGGAAAAATGAACGAATCGCCTTTGGTGGTGGCTTGTATGGATTTCGAATTTATTGGCGGCTCGATGGGATCGGTGGTAGGCGAAAAAATTGCTAGAGCCATTGATCATGCTCGTCTGACTCGCACTCCTATTTTGATTATTTCTCGTTCTGGTGGAGCTAGAATGATGGAATCTAGCTTTTCTTTGATGCAAATGGCAAAAACTTCTGCAAAATTGGCTTTGCTTTCCGAAGAAAAAGTGCCTTATATTTCTTTGCTCACAGACCCAACCACAGGCGGAGTTACGGCTTCTTTTGCCATGATTGGAGATTTTAATATTGCCGAACCGCAGGCTTTGATTGGTTTTGCGGGACCCAGAGTGATCAGAGAAACCATTGGAAAAGATTTGCCAAAAGATTTTCAAACTGCCGAATTTGTGCAAGAACACGGTTTTTTGGACTTCATTGTCGACAGAAGAAAACTAAAAAGTACGCTTACTAGCTTACTAAAAATGTTAAAATAATTTATTTTTCATTTGCAAACACGGAGTCAAACTTTTAATTAATAAGACAAAATAAATGTAACACAGACTTTAGTCTGTGTTTTACTAATAGCCTTACAGACTGAAGTCTGTATTACAAAATTATATTTTTGAATTGTCCTATTTTTGAGAGTTTTTGAAACCAAACTTTTATAAAACCTAAAAAAACTATGCTATGTTATACTATTTATTCAAATATCTCGACGAAGTCTTTGATGTAGCAGGAGCAGGTTTGTTCCAATACATTACTTTTCGAGCTATTTTGGCAGCGATTGCATCTTTGTTAATTTCCTTAATTTTTGGCAAAAAACTAATTCTGTTTTTACAAAGAAAACAAATAGGGGAGGAGGTCAGAAATTTGGGTTTGCAAGGACAAATGGAAAAGCGAGGAACGCCAACTATGGGAGGAATTTTGATCATTGCTGCCATCTTAATTCCTACTTTATTACTTGCCAGAGTGCTAAATGTATATATTATTTTGTTGATCGTTTCTATTTTGTGGATGGGAACAATTGGCTTTATTGATGATTACATCAAGGTTTTTTTGAAAAACAAAGAAGGTTTGAAAGGCAGATTCAAAATTATTGGGCAGGTTACGCTTGGTTTGATTATTGGTATTACTTTGTACTTTCATGACAAGGTAGTTGTCCGAGAATTTGACGAAAAAATTACACATAAACAAGTGTTGCAAGCTACACAAGACCAAAATTATATCGACATCAAATCTACCAAAACCACCATTCCTTTTGTTAAAGGCAACGAACTAGATTATGCCGATTTTTTGCCTGTTTTGCCCGAAGATTATTCTTGGTTAATTTATATTCCTGTTGTGATTTTTATTGTAACAGCAGTTTCGAATGGAGCAAATATTACTGATGGTTTAGACGGTTTGGCAGCGGGAGTTTCTGCTATTATTGGCGTTGCTTTGGGCGTTTTTGCTTATATTTCGGGCAATGTGGTTTTTGCTGATTACCTAAATATTATGTATATTCCGTTTACAGGCGAATTGGCTATTTTTTGTATGGCGTTTGTGGGGGCTTGTATTGGGTTTTTGTGGTACAATTCCTATCCTGCGCAGGTTTTTATGGGAGATACTGGAAGTTTGACTTTGGGTGCAGCAATTGCGGTTTTGGCTTTGATTTTACGAAAAGAATTGCTGATTCCTGTGCTTTGTGGCATATTTTTGATCGAAAATTTGTCGGTAATTGTTCAGGTTGCTTATTTTAAATATACCAAACAAAAATACGGAGAAGGCAAACGAATTTTTTTGATGTCGCCTTTGCATCATCATTTTCAGAAAAAAGGGATTCCTGAGCCAAAAATTGTTACACGCTTTTGGATTGTTGGAATTTTGTTGGCGATTTTGTGTATTGCTACTTTGAAAATTAGGTAAGTCAAAAATACTTAATTGTTTAATTTTTAGACTATTCATTAAAATAAAAGCCTTTTATTAAAAAATGACCTAATATTAGGCTTTTATTTTTGTATAAAAATGGTTTTGAACTAATTTGCTTTCAAAATCTTCATTTCTACCCTTCTGTTTTTTGGGGAGTCCAATATTTGAACCAAAGGTTTTGTGCCTCCGTAGGCTTTAATTTCGATCCGATTGGCGGGAATTCCTTTATTAATTAAATAAGTGCTTACCGATTCAACCCTTTTTTTGGAAAGATCGAGTAATTTTTGGCTTAAATCATCATAATTTCTATCTGTTTTCTCAGGCTCCATGTCGGTATGTCCTGCCAATTCGATGCGAATTTTTGGATATTTTTTCATAAAACTCAACAGACTTTCTACGCCAGTGGTATTCAACAGTTCAAAACTTTTCGGTTTGAAAGACAAATTTTCTAGCTCAATGGTTGTGCCTTCCACAATGTCTTCCTCATTTATCAAATCAAATTCGTAGGGAATGGCTTCAGGAACAGGCAATTTTGTCAATTTTCTTTTTGGAATATTGATCGCAAAATTAATTTTTGCCTTTAAAGGTTCTACTTTTGCAAACACAATTTTTATTTCCTCTTCTTCTGGTTTAATATTAGGTATAGGAACTTCCAAATACTTCATTTTCAGTGTATTCACTATTTTTGGCAAAGTAAAATTAGCTGTTTTGGCAAGTAAAATTTCGGTTTTGATGACCGTTCTTTGTGTTTTTTTGGTTTCATGAATGACATATTTATAAAGTCCTTCGCTGATTGTTCCAACCCACAAATTACCGTCCTGATCCAATGCCAAAGAAGTGGCTTCTAAGGTTGTAAAAGTAGAATTTTCGCTGGTGTAAAGGGTTCTAACGCCATTTTCGTATTTTCCCAAACCATTTCCTGCCATCCAAACAATGCCTTCATTATCGATGATCAAATCGTTGAAAGTAAATTTTTTTTTGCGAGAATCCTGCTCCATTTCCTGAAAAGATTCGTTGTTACAATACAAATGTTGCCTATTTTTTCGGTCAATTAAGCCCAAACAAACCTGCAAATTTTTATCCACAGCAATAGAAGAAACGTATTCGTTTACGTCATAAAATTCCCAATACATTTCGTCATTAACGCTACAAAGCCCTTTGTCTGTGCCTACCCAAATCATATCACTGTCATCTATTGCCATCGAAACCACATTGTTACTCCTTAATTCTTCTCTGTCCGCAGCCGTATAATGATGCCAAGAATTTTCTTTGTCTAGCATCCAAACGCCTGTTTCTTGCGTTCCAACCCAAATTTTGCCCGCTTTATCTACCGCCAAACCGCTAATGTATTGGCTTTTTCCATCTACTTTTGGCAATTTGAGATGTCTTAAATAATTTCCTTTTTCGTCGAGTTCGACCACAATAATTTTAAAACCATAACAAGCCACCCATTTATGATTTCGGCTATCAATCGCTAAAGCAGTTACTTTGGTGATCAAAGAATCGGAGCTGTTTGGGTTATCGTATTTTCGCCAAGAATTAAGATTTGATAAAGTATCTCCCGAAAAAGCAAATAGTCCATTTTCTGTACCCATCCATTTTACATTACTTTTATCAATTTTTATGCAATTCATTTTGCTAAAAGGCAAAGCAGGATCGAAACGAAAATTGAGAAAACTTTGCCCATAAATATTATTCAAAAGGAAATAAAAATTAAGAAAAAAACAGATTCTTAGCAACATATCGGAATAAAGTTTTATTTTTATGGTAAAATTAGATAATTTTTTCTTTATAACGTTAAAAAATATTTTTAGTAGGTTTTGGCATTTATTTTATTTGTAATTCAGAAAAACTACGCAGTTTTTAAAAAATTGCGTAGTTTTTAAAACAAAGCACTTACATTAAATCTTGTCCAATGTCATTTCTAAAATATTTTCCTTCAAAATCGATGGTTTTTGCTGCCAAATACGATTTTTCGAGGGCTTTTTGCAAACTTTCTCCGAGTGCGGTTACAGAAATAACTCTGCCTCCGTCTGTAAGCACCTGATCTCCCACTTTTTTTGTTCCCGCCTGAAAAGGAATTGCGTTTTGGACTTGATCCAAATTTTTGATGATTTTTCCTTTTTCGTACTCTTCGGGATAACCTTTGGAAACCAACATCACTGTAGTTGCAAATTGTTCTGAAATTTTGATTTTAGCTTCCGAAAGTCTTTGCTGTGCTGCCAAATCCAACAATTCCACAAAATCCGATTCGATTCTAGGGATCACGACTTCGCTTTCAGGATCGCCCATTCTGATGTTGTATTCAATCACAAACGGGGCATCATCAACTTTGATCAAACCAAAGAAAATGAAACCAATATAAGGTATTTTTTCGGTTTGCAAACCTTTTAAAGTAGGCAAAATGATTTGATTTTCTACTTTTTTCATAAAAATTTCGTCTGCAAAAGGCACAGGAGAAACTGCCCCCATTCCGCCTGTATTCAAACCCGTATCTTGTTCGCCAATTCTTTTGTAATCTTTGGCAGAAGGCAATAAAACGTAATTTTTGCCATCGGTCAAAACAAAAACAGAGAGTTCTATGCCTTTCAAAAACTGTTCGATCACTACTTTTGTGCTTGCTTGCCCAAACTTTTTGCCGACAATCATTTCTGTTAAAGTTTGTTGGGCTTCTTTGCGATCTTCGAGAATGATTACGCCTTTTCCTGCTGCCAAACCATCGGCTTTTAACACAATTGGCGTGCTGTGTGTGCTTAAATATTCTATTCCTTGCGCCAAATTATTTTCGTCAAAAGTTTGGTAGCTTGCTGTAGGAATTTGGTATTTTTGCATAAAAATTTTAGCAAAATCTTTGCTGCCTTCTAGTTTTGCTCCTTCTTTGCTTGGTGCAATAATTTTGACATTTTTTAAGGTTTGATTTTGTGCAAAAAAATCTGCGATTCCTTCTACTATAGGAGTCTCTGTGCCAACCAAAACCAAATTAATATGGTTTTGCAAGACAAAATCTGCAATTAATGAAAAATTTAGCACATCTAAATCCACATTTTCTGCCACTGTGGCAGTTCCTGCATTTCCTTTAGCAACAAACAATTTGGTACAAAGCGGACTTTGTGCTATTTTCCAAGCAAATGCGTGTTCTCGTCCACCTGAACCGAGTATAAGAATATTCATAAATCATTTAATTATAAAAAATAAGAACAAATTAATGCTAAATTATTTTAATCATGATGAATTTGCCAAATTAAAAAAATAAATCAAACAAACCAATTTTTCAAAATAATGGTTCTTTTTTTAGAATAAATATAAATTTTTGTACTAAAATTTGGATTTATATTATATTTATTCTTACTTTTAACAAAAATTATAAGGTAAAATAAGTTTAGCATTAAAAAAAATAAAAAAAAATCTAAAAAAATTTTTTATTAATTTAAAATTAACTTATTTTTGCAATTATTCAAAATATTACAAAATCTACAAATTTAATCACTTTTTAACTCAATTATGAAAAAAGTTCTTTTACTATTAAGTTTGTCTTTGATAGCGGTTTTTCCGTTGTTAGCACAGACCATTAGCGGAACGGTTCTCTCTGGCGAGGACAATTCTCCGTTACCTGGTGTTACCATTCAAGTTAAAGGTACAAGTTCAGGTACTTTGACTGACTTTGATGGCAAATACCAATTAAAAGCAGGTAGTGATGCCGTGCTAGTTTTTAGTTTCGTGGGTTTTATTACCCAAGAAGTGCCTGTTGGTTCACAATCCACCATTGATTTGACTTTGAAACCTGACTTCAAACAATTACAAGAAGTAGTTGTAGTAGGTTACGGTACACAAATCAGAAGCGAAATGACTGCAAACATAGCAACTGTTTCAGGAAAAGACCTTCAAAACATTCCTGTTCCTACCATGGAAGGCGCAATGCAAGGTCGTTCTGCGGGTGTGTTTATAGAGTCTTCAAGCGGAAAAGTTGGTCAAGGTATGAAAGTGAGGGTACGTGGTGCAGCTTCTTTGTCTGCAAGTAACCAACCTTTGTATGTAATTGACGGTGTGATTATGAACACTGCCGATTTGTCTTCGAACAGTGGTGCTACCAATCCAATGGCGGATATTAACCCTAATGACATCGAATCAGTAGAGATTTTGAAAGATGCAGCTTCTGCTTCTATCTATGGAGCTAGAGGTTCTAACGGTGTGGTTATTATCACTACCAAAAAAGGAAAAGCAGGCGATACCAAATTTAATGTAGGTTATCAAGTAGGGATCAGTAACCCAACTCGCAAACGTACATTCTTGAATGCCAGCCAATACATGGAACTTTATAAAGAGGCTATGCTTAATGACGGTTATACACAAGCTGATTTTGAAGGTGAAATGGATTTCTTGTCTTTGGGTACTGATTGGAAAAATAAAGCTGTAGATACAGATTGGCAATCTTTGGTTTTCCCAAAAAATCAAGGTTTCCAACAATTAGATTTCTCAATGAGTGGTGGTAACGAAAAAACTAGATTTTATGTAAGTACCAACTACACAGACCAAAAAGGTATTTTGATTAAAAATGCTTTTCAAAGAATTAGCGGTAGGGTAAATTTGGATCATACGATTAACGATAAATGGAAAATTGGAACTAGCGTAATGTATTCTAAATCTTTCAACAATCGTGCTGCATCTGATAATAGTTTTGCAAACCCTTTGCAAATTGTAGCTTTACCTCCAATTTCTCCTGCAAGAAAAGCAGATGGTACTTCTTATGATACTCCAGATGGTTTAATTTATTATAATCCATTGGTAGAAGTTGAAAATGCACACTTCTTTACAAACGTAAATCGTGTAATCAATAACTCTTATTTAACTTTCAATCCGATCAAAGAATTGATGATCAGAGGTGAGTTTGGTATGGACGTATTGAGCCAAAACGAAGACCGTTTTGCAGCAAGTAATACAGAATCTGGACGTGGTGCTAGAGGTACTGCTACAGGGCAAAACCGTAATACAGTGGCTACAAGCTATATTTCCAAATTATTTGCAAATTATAACAAAACATTTGCAGAGTTTCATAATGTTGATATTACAGTAGGTACAGAATATCAATTTGGAAAAACAGAATATACTGACGTACAAGGACAGGCAATGCCAGATGCAATTCAAAAATTGGTTGCTGCTGGACAAATTACTTCTGGTACTTCGTTCTTGACTCAATATGCTTTCTTGTCTTATTTTGGTCGTGTCAATTACAAATTTAATGGTAAATATTTGTTGGGCGTAACAGTTCGTACAGATGGTTCTTCTCGTTTTGGTGCTGATAACCGTTTCGGAACATTCCCTTCTGCTTCTGCGGGTTGGGTTATTTCAGAAGAAGATTTTTTAAGAGGTAACAAAACTTTTAGTTTCTTGAAATTAAGAGCTAGTTATGGTTTGACAGGTAACTCTGAAATTGGAAACTTTGCATCTTCTGGTTTGTTTAGCAGTGCAGCTTATGGTTTGTTGGGTGGGCTTTATAAATCTCAATTAGCAAATCCTGCATTGACTTGGGAAAAAGCAACTCAAATTGATTTGGGGATTGATTTCGGATTTTTGGATAATAGAATCTCTGGAGAAATTGACTATTTTAGCAAAGAAAGTACAGGTTTGTTGTTAGGTGTGCCTGTTCCTGGTACTTCTGGATTCAGAAGCACTACTCAAAACTTAGGCGGATTGAAAAACCAAGGAGTTGAAGTTGTAATCAATACAAACAATTTGGTAGGTGAATTCAAATGGAATACAAGTTTTAATATCACTTTTATCAAAAATGAAGTTACTAGCTTAGGCGGTCAAACAACCATTGATCCAGGTGGAGCAAGAACAATGAACGTGGCTAGAGTAGGTTATCCAATAGGTACATTTTGGGGCGCTCCTTACGCAGGCGTAAATCCTGCCAATGGAAATGCGCAATGGTTCAATGCCGATGGTACTAAAACAGAAACTTTTAGTGCTAATTTGTACACCAATTTGGGTAGTCCAAATCCTGATTTTTATGGCGGTTTGACTAACAATTTCTCTTATAAAGGTTTTGACTTGTCAATTTTGTTACAAGGTGTTTCTGGTAATAAAGTCCATGCGGTTGGAGATCAGTTTATGTTCACTCAATTTGGTAACGGAGCTGATAACCAAGTAGCAGAGGCAATGAATCGTTGGCAAAAAGCAGGAGACATTACAGATGTTCCTAGAGCTACTTATGACGGAGTAGGTGGAGGATTTAATACCCGTTCTAGCCGTTATTTGTATGACGGTTCTTATTTGCGTGTAAAAACAGTTACTTTGGGTTATAATGTGCCTTTGGATTTTGCTAAAAAATACAAATTGAACTCAATGAGAGTTTATCTTACAGCACAAAACTTGTTCACTTTTACTGCATACAAAGGTTGGGATCCAGAAGTTAGTGCAGATTATTTGACAAGCGGTGGTACTACAGCAGCTAACTTAACACAAGGCGTAGATTTTTATTCTGTGCCACAAGCACAAACTTTTACTGGTGGTATAAACATCGGGTTTTAGTATTCGTTCCTTCTTAGTTTTTACTAGGAAGGAACAATAGAAAAATAGTATAAATTTTTCACACAAAACAAAAAATTAATATGTTTCATAACATTAAAAAATATACTTTATTTTTTGCAGGTGCTTTGGCACTTACAGCTTGCACTACAGAATTAGACGTGAAACCTGCAAACTCTGTAAAAGAAGAATTGGTATTTGTAAATACGGCTACCAGCAAATCTAGCTTAAAAGCAATGGTTACAGGGCTTTACGATATGTTAAGTGACGGTGACGTAGCCAGCGGTTCTTTGCGAAATGCTGAATTGTTGCCACTTGAAGGCGAAACACAATGGAGAGGTACATTTACTGGTTTGCGTGAAATTGCACGTCAAGCTATTACTACTCCAAATGATGATGTGGCTAACTTCTGGTTGGACAGCTACCAAACTATCCATGCTTCGAACCAAGTAATCGAAAATCTTAATTTGCTTACTTCCGATGCAGAGAAAAGAAGTTATGAAGGACAGGCTTTATTTATCCGTTCTTTGGCTACTTTCCAACTTATTCGTTTTTTTACAGAGCCTTATGATGCTACTACTGCTAATGATGCAAATTCAGGCATACCATTGGTAAGCAAAACAACAGATTTTGCGGCAGTTGTTAATGGTTCTTTGCAAGTTTCACGCAATACAATGAACGAAAGCTATAACTTTGTGATCAATGACTTGATCAAAGCAATTTCATTATTGCCTACAAGCAACGGATTTTTTGCAACTAGCCATGCTGCTAATGCTTTGTTAGCAAGAGTATATCTGCAAAAAGGCGATTTTACGAATGCTGCCACTACTGCTAGTAGAGTTATTGCTTCTGGAGCATTCCGTTTAAGTAATAATTATTCTGATGCTTTTGGTAGAACTACAAATTCACAAGAAGACGTTTTTGCTGTTCAAATTACTTCACAAGACGGTATCAACGACAAAGGGGCTAATGCTATGGTTACTTTTTTCCAAAATCGCACTTTTGGAGGAAGAGGTGACGTGCGCATTTTAGCAAGACACTTAAATTTGTATGAAACAGGTGATGCTCGTAAAGACCTTTTTGCCAAAGAAAGATCAGCTGATACTTGGTGGTTTTGTGGAAAATGGACTAATCCTGTAGCACAAAATATCAACATTATCCGTTTGGCTGAAATGTATTTGATTCGTGCAGAGGCTAATTTTATGGCAAATACTGCTGTTGGTGATTCGCCTTTGAATGACATCAATGTTATTCGTAACCGTGCAAAATTGCCTTCTTTGACTTCTGTTGATTTGAATGCAATCAAAAAAGAAAGAAAATTAGAACTTGCTTTTGAAGGACATAGAATCCATGACATCAGACGTTGGAAAGAAAATGCAGGAGCTATGAAATTTGATAATCCTAAATTGACTTTCCCAATCCCTCAAAGAGAAATGGACGTAAATACTAAGATGATACAAAACATAGGTTACAGATAAAATAACCTAAATTGATTTGAAAAACATTACAAGGCTTAAAAACCTTGTAATGTTTTTTTTTTAATAAAATAGCCATTTCATGAGTTCTTTGTAGCTTACTTTTTTGCCGTACATCAAAATTCCTACCCTATAAATTTTTGCTGCCAACCAAGTTGCTCCCAAAAATGCAAAAACTAGCAAACTCATTGAAAGCATCAATTCCCAACCAAAACCAATAAAAGGCAACCTAATCATCATCACAATAGGCGAAGTCAGCGGAATCATAGACAACCAAAAAGCAATCGTCCCACTCGGATCGTTGATCACCGCAGGAGCCATCGTAATGGTCAAAATCAAAGGCAACGTTACAGGCAAAATGAATTGCTGTGCGTCTTCATCACTTTCGGAAGCAGCACCAATTGCTCCAAAAAATGCACCATACAACAAATATCCTCCCAAAAAATAAAAGGCAAAACAAAAAGTAAGCAAAGGCACATTCAAAGTATTCAACGCCTCAAAAACTTCGTTTATTTGTTCTACTTCTGGCATTTCTTGTTTACTGTTATTGATCATTTCTTTTTGTTGGGCATATTTATCCACATCAAAAAAAGCACTTACGCCACTGGTGATTCCGATAGTCAGTACCACCCAAAGCAAAAATTGCGTAAAAGCCACTCCGCCCACACCCACAATTTTGCCAAGCATCAACTCAAAAGGTTTGACTGATGAAATGATTACTTCCACAATTCTGTTCGATTTTTCCTCGATCACGCCACGCATAATTTGCGTTCCATAAAGAAAAATGAAAAAATAGATCAAAAAACCCGAAATATAACCAATCAAACTTGCTGCCGTAGTGTTCGATGTTTTCTCGCCTGTTTCGCTTAAATTAATGGTTTTGATCGCAATTTTGGTTTTTACACTGTCCAAAGAGCTTTTTTCAATTCCCAAACGAATCAATTTCAAATCCTCTATTTCTTTTTTGATGCTGCGTTCAATAGCGGATTTTGTGGTAACAGAAGGATTATCTTCTGAAAACAAATGAATCCCTTCGGGCTTGTCGATATCCAATTTTGGAATGTAGAGCAAACCATCATTTTTTCCTTTTTTCAAATTATTTTTGGCATCAACCAAAGCCATATCCAAATAAACAAATTGCAGTTTTTCGGTATCTGTAAATTTATTTTTGAACATTCCACTTTCGTCAACGACTTCAATAACCTTGTTTTCTCCGCTTTGATCTGCCAGCCAAGCGGGTACAAACATCAGTAAAGCAATGAGAATGGGACCCAAAATAGACATAATGATGAATGATTTTTTTCGGACTCTTGTTAAATATTCCCTTTGAATGATCAACCAAATTTTGTTCATAAAAAATAAGTTTTTGAATTTTTGCGAAAAATAACATAAATTTGACAAATAGATTTATTAAGTTTGTTATAAGTTTGATAAATATTCATTATTGACAAATTTTTTAATTTATCTATTAAAAAATTTGGAATTTATTTTAAAAAAATTAATTAACTTGCATATAGAAAACAATTTATTAACTAAAAGCATCATGTCTTCAAGAAATCATCTGAACGGCGATAAAAAAACCGATTTAAAGGCAAAATTAAAAGAATTATTCGGTTATAATCAGTTTCGCGGCGCACAAGAAACCATTATTGAGAATGTATTGGGTGGCAGAAATACCTTTGTGATCATGCCCACAGGGGCAGGAAAATCACTTTGCTACCAACTTCCTGCGATGGTGGTAGATGGAACAGCTATTGTTATTTCGCCTTTGATCGCTTTGATGAAAAACCAAGTAGATCAACTCAATGCCTTAGGAATTAATGCGCAATTTCTTAACTCTACGCTTTCTAAGGCAGAAATTGCAAAAGTCAGAAAAGAAACGTTGAATGGCGAAATCAAATTGTTGTATGTTGCCCCCGAATCTTTAACCAAAGACGAAAATGTGAAATTCTTGCAAAATGCTAAAATTTCCTTTGTGGCTATTGACGAGGCACATTGTATTTCTGAATGGGGACATGATTTTAGACCTGAATACCGAAAAATTAAAAATATCATTGAGCAACTCGGAAGTTTTCCTATTATTGCCTTGACCGCTACTGCCACGCCAAAAGTGCAATTAGATATTCAGAAAAATTTGCAAATGGAGGAAGCCGATATTTTTAAATCCTCTTTTAACCGAGATAATTTGTTTTATGAAGTTCGCCCAAAAGTGAATACCAAAAAACAACTGATCAGGTTTGTCAAACAAAACAAAGGAAAATCGGGCATTGTCTATTGTTTAAGCCGCAAAAAAGTAGAAGAAATTGCAGAATTGTTGAAAGTCAATGATGTAAAAGCCTTGCCTTATCACGCAGGTTTAGATTCTCATGTCAGAATGAACAATCAAGATGCTTTTTTGAATGAAGACGTAGATGTTATTGTGGCAACCATTGCTTTTGGAATGGGAATTGACAAACCAGATGTCCGTTTTGTGATTCATTACGACACGCCAAAATCTTTGGAAGGTTACTACCAAGAAACGGGCAGAGCAGGAAGAGATGGTTTGGAAGGGCATTGTTTGATGTTTTTCAGTGATTTGGACATTCTTAAACTTGAAAAATTTAACAAAGACAAATCTGTTACAGAGCGAGACAATGCCAAACATTTGCTCATGGAAATGACCGCTTACGCAAAACTTTCGGTTTGTAGGCGAAAACAATTATTACATTATTTTGGCGAAAAATATGACGATTCGGTTTGTATCAATAGCAAGAAATGTGATAATTGCAACAGAACTAAAGAACGTTTTGAAGCAAAAGATCAAGTAATTATGGCTATTCAAGCTGTAAAATTGACTGATCAACGTTTTGACATATTTCATTTGATCAATTTGTTGATGGGAATTCCTGATGAATACGTAACCAGTTATTCGCATGATAAATTGCCCGTTTACGGCAAAGGAAAAGATATTTCCCAAGAAAATTGGGAATCGATTTTGCGCCAAACTGTTCTATACGACTATTTGGAAAAAGACATCGATAATTTTGGAATTCTTAAACTTTCTAAAAAAGGACTCGAATTTTTGGAAAGACCTACTTCGGTTATTTTTAGCAAAGATCACGATTACATTAACGTAGAAGAAGAAGGGCATCACGAAATAGAAACTGTACAAGCAAAATCGTATGACAGCATTTTGTACGATATGCTCAAAAGTTTGCGAAAAAAAGTCGCAAAACAACGTGGATTCCCGCCCTACGTCATTTTTCAAGACCCTTCCTTAGAGGAAATGGCTACCATTTATCCAACCAACATGGAAGAATTGGCGCAGGTAAATGGAGTAGGCATGGCAAAAGCGAAAAAATTTGGTAAGAAATTTATCGAATTGATCGAAAAATATGTCGAAGAAAATGACATTACCACAGCCTCTGACGTGGTTGTAAAATCTAGCATTAACAAGTCTAAAACCAAAATTTTTATCATTCAACAAATCGATAGAAAGGTAAATCTGGACGAAATTATCGAATCCAAAAATATCACGATGGCAGAACTGATTGACGAAATTGAACACATTTGCTATTCGGGTACAAAACTCAATATTGACTATTATTTAAGCCAATATATTGATGCAGAACGCCAACAAGAAATGTTTGATTATTTCATGGAAGCCGAAAGCGACGACATTGCAACTGCACTTAGAGAACTCGGAGATGACGAATACACCGAAGAGGAATTGCGTTTGATGAGAATCAAATTTTTGTCGGAAGTGGCTTTATAATCTTAATCATATAACTTTTATAGGGCTTTGAGCCTTATAAAAGTTAAAAAAAACTACTCAAAGTAGCTAAACAAAAAAATCTTATTTAGAATGTTTCTAATTAACAAAAAAATGCGCTTTATTTGCCAAATATTTGAACAAGCAGATAATGAAAGCCAAAATTTTGTTGTTAAGTTTTTTTTTAGGGGTAAATTTTGTTTTTGCACAAAGCGCAACTCTTACAGGTAAAATACAAAATCCTGATAATCAAGCATTTGAAAAGGCTACGGTGGCTTTATTAAATACCAAATTTTTTACCTATTCAGACGAAAACGGAAATTTTTTGTTAAAAAACGTTCCCTTCGGAAATTATACTTTTGTTGCCTTTGCTTTTGGCAAAAAAACCTTCGAAAAAAAGATTTTAATTGACCAAAATAATATCAAAATCAATGCTTTTTTAGAAGATTTATCAAAAGAATTAGATGCCGTAACCATTCAAGCGGAGCGCGAAAAAACCTTCGGACTCACTCAACTCAAAGCCGTAGAAAACTTCGGAATTTATGAAGGAAAAAAAACGGAAGTTATTGTTTTACAAGATGTTACAGCAAATTTATCCACTAACAATGCGCGCCAAATTTACGCAAAAATTACAGGTTTAAATATTTGGGAAAGCGACGGAGCAGGCTTGCAATTAGGCATTGGCGGCAGAGGACTTAGCCCAAACAGAACCGCAAATTTTAACACCCGACAAAACGGCTACGACATTTCCGCAGACGCTTTGGGCTACCCCGAAAGCTACTACACGCCCCCAACCGAAGCCTTAGAACGCATAGAAATTGTGCGCGGCGCGGCTTCTTTGCAATACGGAACGCAATTTGGCGGAATGTTGAATTTTGCCTTCAAAAAAGGAGCAACAGACCGAAAAATCGAGGCAATTTCACGACAAACCGCAGGTTCTTGGGGATTTTTTGGCAGTTTCAACAGCATTGGAGGCACAGTTGGCAAATTGCAATATTATGCGTATTATCAGCATAAAAGCGGAGATGGTTTTCGCCAAAATTCCGATTTTAAGTATAATAACGGTTATGTTTCGCTAAATTATCAGGTTTCTGAAAAGTTTTTGCTCAATTTGGAAGTTACAAAAATGTCTTATTTGGCACATCAGGCAGGCGGTTTGACCGACAAAAATTTTCAAGACAATCCTCGACAATCGGTGCGGGCAAGAAATTGGTTTAACGTAGATTGGAACTTGTTTGCATTGACGGCAACCTATAAATTTTCAGACAAAACCCAGATCAACATTCGCAATTTTGCACTTTTTGCCAAGCGTCAATCTTTGGGAAATTTGGAAAGAATCAATGTCGCAGATTTTGGAAAAAACAGAACTTTAATCGATGGACAATTCGAAAATTTTGGTTCTGAAATTAGGCTTTTGCAACGTTATTCTGCCAAAGATCATACTTTTTTGGCGGGAGTTAGGTTGTATCAAGGCAACAGCACAGCCCGACAAGGCGAAGGTTCGGCAGGTGCTGATCCAGATTTTAACCATTTGAATAACAATGATTTAGAAAATTCGGATTATGTTTTTCCAAACAAAAATTATTCGTTTTTTGTGGAAAACATTTTTAATTTGACTCCAAAATTTAGCCTAACGCCAGGCATCAGGTTCGAAAATATCCAAACTTTTTCGCAAGGTTATTACAAACAAAAAATCACCGATGGCGCAGGAAATATTGTGGTCGATAATAAAATTTCAGAAGACCAAAATCGCAAACGATCTTTCGTAATTTTGGGTTTGGGCGCAAGTTATAAGTTCGAAAATGTAGAATTTTATGGCAATTTTTCGCAAAATTATCGAGCCATCAATTTTACAGATTTGAGAGTTGTAAATCCTAATTTTGTAGTTGATCCAAACATTCAAGACGAAACAGGATATACGGCAGATTTGGGCATTAGGGGCAGAATAAAGGACATTTTTAGCTTCGAAGCAACCGCTTTTTATGTTGCTTACAACGGCAGAATTGGGCAAATTCTCAAAACCGATCAGCCGCCGCTTTATTTGGATTATCGTTTTAGGGGAAACATTGCTGATGCCAGAAATATTGGTTTAGAAACTTTTGCAGAAGTAAATATTTTGAATTTGTTGAAAGTCAAAAGTCAGGCGCAAATCTCTGTTTTTAGCAATTTGGCGGTCATTGATGCCCGATATATTGATACAAAAGACGCTTCTATTGCCAACAAAAAGGTCGAAATGGTGCCGCCTGTGATGTTTAAAACGGGTTTGACTTGCAAATACAAAAATTTTGCCTCGACTTTGCAATTTGCGCACACGAGTCAGCATTTTTCAGATGCTAGTAATGCCATTCGTACTTCTACGGCTGTTGAAGGCTTGATTCCGAGCTATCAAATTATGGATTTGTCCGCCAATTATACTTGGAAATTTTTGAGAATTGAAGCAAGTTGCAACAATTTATTGAACCAAATGTATTTTACGCGCCGCGCCGAGTCTTACCCTGGACCTGGAATTATTCCTTCTGATGGGCGTGCTTTTTATTTGACTTTGCAAGTGAAATTTTAGGTTTTTTCATTTAGGAGTCACGGACTAAAACTGTTTTTCTGTAAATTTATTCTCTAAACAATTTTTTGTCCGCATAAAAAGTCCCAAAAGGCACAAGAGAAGCCACAAATGCCCAAAATACTTTTTTCAAATTCCATTGATGCAAAAAACTAACTTGCAAAACCAAAAAAATATAACTGATAAACAAAACGCCATGCGCCATTCCAACCACATAGTTGGGTTTGGGCAAAGCATACAAATATTTTAAAGGCATGGTAATGCCGAGCATCAAAAACGAGCAACCTTCAAGGAAAGCCACTATTCGTAGCCTTCCTAACGGGGTTTTCATCAATTCCATTTGATTATTTTTTTAATTTTTTGTAATCTACGTTTGTAATTCTTACCACGCCGTTGTCTGCAACTTTTGCAAAAATGTATGACTCAATAACCACCGTAGTATCGTTGTTTTGTAGTATTTTTTCTATTTCTTGGGCTTTTTCAGGGCTTGCAAAATAGGATTCTATGCCTGCTTTTAGGCTTAATTGCCCATGAACGCCAATGCTGTCTTCGTAATTAGAGTTATAAAAACTTTGCGTTACGGTTTTGACAAACATATTTCCGTTGCTTGGTTTTTCTTTCCAAATGCCCACAGGAGCATGGTAGCCTTTTTCGTCTGCGGTGAGTTCTACATAAAAAACATCTCCATAGACAAAATTTTCGCCTTTTTTGACATCATGTTTGATCGAATCCAAATTAATATCCGAAAAATCGTAAGCCAAATTTACATAATCTCCCCTAAAAATATCACGCGGATCGTATCCTCTGACTTTTAATTTTATTTCTTTTCCCACCAAAATTGGATAGAAAAAACTAAAAAACATTCCGCACAACATAACCACTTGCAAGGCAATAATGCCTGTTAATATTTTTTTATTTTTCATAACGTTTGTCCCAAAGTTTGTTAATAAAATAAGTTCCTACTCCGAGTGCCATCATCATAAAAGCACTTGTTAGGTAATCATTGACCAAATAAATGTATTTCCCGATTGCCCAAACAATCAAATAAGCCACGCCCCACATAAAACCGCCTTTGTCTTGACGAGTTACGCC
>RDXG01000058.1 GCA_004292785.1 Bacteroidota bacterium | reverse complement strand
CTTATTGCCACAGGAAAACAAACGCCAAAAAAGCCTTTTTTCTTTTTGCAAGAATACAAACCCGAACGAAATTCGGGAAACGATCCGCTTGGGCAACTGCTAATTGCAATGGTAGAGGCACAAATCCTAAATGGAACGCCTGAAAAAGCAATTTATGGCTGTTACAATATTGGGCGAATTTGGTTTTTTTTGGTCTTATTAGACAAAAAATATTCGGTAAGTAGTGCTTATGACGCTACTCAAATTGATGATCTTGGGGCAATGATTGTGATGATGGAAAGAGTTAAACAATACATTCATCAAGATTTGAATATTCCTTATGAGAATACCCAAAAAATATAAAAATGCTGCGTAGAACTGCAAAAAAATTTCTACGCAACGTTTTTATTCTGTTTTGCCTTGCGCAAAAGTCAAAATGTAACCGTTTAAGTCTTTGATCGCAAATTCTTTTGCATCATAAACTGTTTTTCTTAGCTCTATGAGTATAGAAACCCCATTTTGTGTCAATTTTGCGTAAATTTCTTCAATTCCTACAACATTGATATAAAAAGTTTGCGAACCGCCAAGCGTTCTGTTTTTTAGTTCAGGATATTCGCCCAAAATGCTTTCTTTTTCTTGTATCATAATGGCTATGTTGTCTTTGGCAATCATTGCCCAAACTAAGTTTCCTGTTTCTGGATAAAACATTTGAATTTCAAAACCAAAATTTTGTTTGTAAAAATCGATGGTTGCATTTACATCTGTAACCAACAAATTGGGCGTAAGTGATTGAAATTGAATCATTTTTATAAAAAATTAAAAAATTATTTAAACGGATTTCCTCGCAAAAACTCTTCGATAGTCAAGCGTTTTCTGCCTTCAATTTGCAACTCTTCAACAGAAATATAGCCATCTGCGGTAATAAAATGCAAAAAATGTTTGTGATCAGTCTGAAAACTTCCAACTTCCAAATTTTGATGGGTATTTTGGAAAGGTTTTACGCTAAAAATTTTCAATAATTTGCCATTAATCATTGTCCAAGCCGCAGGAATTGGTGAAAGTCCGCGCACAAAATTCCAAACTTCTATGGAGCTTTGGTTAAAATTAATTTCGCAGGTTTCCCTAAATATTTTTGGTGCTGGAAGTAAAGTAATTCCATCAACTATTTGTTTTTGGGGCGTAATATTTTTATTTTCAATCATTTGAACGGTTTTAAGCACCAAATCAGAACCTTTGTTCATGAGTTTGTTGTATAAAGTTTCAAAATTGTCTTCGTCCAAAATATCTATTTTTTCCTGCAAAATCAAATCCCCTGTATCAATTTCTTGTTGCAAAAAAAAGGTCGTAACTCCTGTTTGTTTTTCGCCTGAAATAATTGCCCAATTAATTGGAGCTGCTCCCCGAAATTGTGGCAAAAGTGAGGCGTGCAAATTGAAAGTTCCCAAAGGTGGCATATTCCAAACAGCTTCTGGCAACATTCTAAAAGCAACCACAATTTGCAAATCGGCTTTGAGCGCTTGCAATTCTGCCAAAAACTCTTCAGATTTTAGCTTTTCGGGTTGCAAAATAGGGATATTTTGCTCCAAAGCATACTTTTTTACTGCGGACATGGTTATTTGTTTGCCCCGCCCCGCCATTTTATCGGTTGCCGTAACGACTGCCACGATGTTGTAATTATTTTTGATCAAAATATCCAAAGAAGGAACAGCAAATTCGGGTGTTCCCATGAAGATTATTCGCATAATT
The DNA here is from genome assembly GCA_004292785.1 of Bacteroidota bacterium. Classification (GTDB taxonomy): domain Bacteria; phylum Bacteroidota; class Bacteroidia; order Cytophagales; family Thermoflexibacteraceae; genus RDXG01. Next base: position 3,888 of record RDXG01000058.1, on the reverse strand, counting down.
ATTTTTATTTTTTCAGCAAAATAGATTGCGACAAATTATTCTTAAAATTAATTAAATTTTCTTTCAACTCTTGTTCTTGTGCTTTCATAACAAGCCATTGATCTACAATTTCTTGCTGTTTTTCAAGATTTGGTAGCGGAATTTCTAACTCTGTCAATAAGTCAAAAGTCAAATTTTGACGAACAGAACCCGAAGTTGCCGCCCTTAAAAGTGGATTGTACCAACTCGAAGCCAAAACCAAATACAGATATTCCTTTAAAAGCGTGTTTCTTTTTTCCTCTTTAATTCCAAATACAATGTAAGCAGGACTGATGTAAAAATTATCAAATTCTTCGCCAACCAAACCAATAGAACCTACATTTACTCGATAAGGATTATACGCCAATTCGCCTGTTTTTACCTTTTTGTAAGGTTGATTAAATGTTTCACCTTTTTCTACAAGGTTTAAATAAACTCCTTCTTTGTTTGTAACTCCCAAAATTGAAAATTCTTGATCGGGAAAATCAAAAAGTTTTACCTTTTCAGAATGTTCATAAACAAACTCTTTCAACTCTACTAATGGATAGTTAGAATCGAGTTTATAAATGTATTTTTTAGCATCCCAGCGTGTCAAATCCTTAAAATGAACTTTTATAGATTTGGAATTATTCAAATCTGTATTGTTCAAATAATTTTTATAATCTTGCAAGGCGAATACTAAATCGTTTTTACTATTTTGTTCGCCTGTTGCTGTAATGCCCGAAAATTCGGCTTCAAACATAAAAATAGGATAATCAAAACTCTTTTTTGCCAACATTCTGCCCTGAATTTCTACTTGTTTATTTAGTTCTGAAAGTTTTTTTATAGCTTCTTTTTGTAGTTTTTTTAGCTCACTATTTTCATTTTTTGTACTATTGCTCATTTTTCTATCCAAAATTTCTTGAATAGATGTTCTTGTTTCGTGTTGAGCAATTTCTACAGTTTTTTTGCTATATTCAATCGTTTCAAACCAACTTTTTTGTTGTGTTTGGCTAAACTTTTGAAAAAATAGCAAACTACAATTTACATCTGCATTGCTAGACAAAAACGTTTCTCTTGGCAAGGTTACAGTAGATAAAATGAATCCGTTATTTTCTACAAATTCTCTTATATCTTTGCTTTCTGAACCATTAAAAACATTGTTAGGCAAAAGAATCGCCATTTTTCCACATTCTTTCAACAGATTAATGCACCTTTCTATAAAAAGAATTTGCGTGGTAATAACAGTTTTATTTTCAGATATTTTGAATTTTTTTAGAATCTCTTTGTTTTTTTCCTTCATTCCAAAAGGCGGATTGGTCAGAATAATATCAAAATTATTATCCTGAATTTCTCCTGTATTCAAAAAACCATCATGGTGATGAATCCCGCCATGCCCATCTCCGTGCATGATCATGTTCATTTTGGCAATGCGAGCCATTCTTTCGTTGGCATCTGTGCCGAAAATACAACGATTGGCTAAATTCCAAAGTTTTGTATCAGTAAGCGTAATGTCTATCTTTTTTTCCAATTCTTGAAATAAAAGTAGTATTTTTTCTGATTTTTGCTCTTCGGTAATGCTCATACTTTGTTCGATGGTTTGCTTTTCTTGTTGATATTCTTGGTTAATATTTTCCAAAATACGTTCTTGTACTTTCTGAAAAAATCGTATCAAAAAACCACCACTTCCGCAAGTAGGATCGCAAACAATTTCGTTTTCTTGTGGGTTAAGCATATCAATCATAAATTCTACCACAGGTCTGGGTGTAAAAAACTGCCCCAATTCTCCCCTAAAAGTAGTATTTAAAAAATTTTCAAAGGCAATTCCCTTTGTATCCACCGACGTTTCGGAAAGATTGTATCTTTCAAAACGTTGAATAATAGATTTGATAGTTTCAGATTTCAGATTAATTTTTTCGTCCTTTCTGAAAATAACACTTCGCCCAAATTCAGTCTTTGTGTCATCAAAGGTCTTCTGTATAAAATCTTTGGTATATTTTTCTGCCTCTTCTACCCATTCTAAACTAAATACATTTTCTTTGCCTTTGCGCAAATTGCGTTCCGCATAAACTTTCATAAAAAGTATTTTGGCAATTTCATCAAAAGCCGCCGCAGGGTCTAATTTTTCGCTATTTCGAATAATGTTATGACAAGCATCTAAGGCTTGTTTAAATTCTTTTTCACGAAAAACCTTTAATTTGGCATAAAGCGCGTTAATTTCTTTTTCTGTGGCATTATTTTGAGGTATATTTTCAATTTCCTCTCTATATCCAGGAGATTTATCTTTTTTAACACGCCAAAATTTGGTTTCTTTGCCATTGTGAGTTACAAAAAAAGGAGCATTGTAAATTCTAGCATATAATTCGCCCTGTATAAATTCTTTTTCAGTAATCACAATATGCTCCGCTTTGACTTCAACTATAATAAGCGGATTATTATTTTTTTGCAAATCCTCTGTGGTTTTGTAAATCACAAAATCAGCTCTTGCTTGCGCAGAACCTCGTCCTGTTACATTTTCTTCTTCTTTTATTTGATCCAACAGATAGCCATAGGAATTTACCAACACACATAAATATTCTTGGCGCACCATTTCTTCAGGTGTTTTTATCAACCACTTTCTGCGGACAGGGCTATATATTTTGCCATTTTCTTCTTTTACTTGTAGCATAATTTAAAATTTTTGTTTTGGCTACAAATGTAAAAATTTTATTGTATAAAAAATCATTTTTTACAAATTCTTGCTTTTTCTCAAAAAAACTTTATTTTTAATTTCATTTTTTCTCAAAAAAAATTGCATATCAATAAAATCTTTCTTATTTTTGCAGACTTTTTATAAAAATTCATAAAAGATGTACGCAATCGTAGAAATCGCAGGACAACAGTTTAAGGTAGAAAAAGACCGTAAAATCTACACTCACCGCCTTCAAGCAGCCGAAGGAGATACTTTGACTTTTGATAAGGTATATTTGGTAGATAATGACGGCACCGTCAGCGTTGGCACACCACAAGTTGCTGGAGCTTCTGTTACAGCCAAAGTCTTAGGACACTTGAAGGGTGACAAAGTGATCGTTTTCAAAAAGAAACGAAGAAAGGGCTACGCTAAGAAAAATGGTCATCGCCAATATTTGACCAAAATTCAAATAGAAACTATTGTCGGATAATTTTTGAATATTTAGCAAATAAATATTCACAGAAATAATTAAAAAAATTAAATCTCATGGCACACAAAAAAGGGGCGGGGAGTTCCAAAAACGGTAGAGAATCAGAAGGTAGAAGATTGGGCGTGAAAATCTATGGTGGACAGCCCGCTATCGCTGGAAATATCATTGTTAGACAGCGTGGAACTAAACACCACCCTGATCTGAACGTAGGAATTGGCAAAGATCACACACTTTTTGCATTGACTGACGGTGTAGTGGTTTTTAAAAAAGGCAAAAACGAACGTTCTTTTGTTTCTGTTATTCCTGCAAATGTTTCTGTAGAAGCATAAATTAAAAACTAACAGTTTTCAAAGAACTGTTAGTTTTTTTTCATACACAATTCTAAAATTTCTTCAAAATCTGTTGCCAAAACCCAATGCGTTTGCCTATCTTTTCTAAACCATGTCAGTTGGCGTTTGGCATATCTGCGACTGTTGCGTTTGAGCAAAAAAACGGTTTCTTCCCAAGTTTGTTTTTTGTCCAAAAAATCATAAATTTCTTTATAACCCACTGTTTGTAAGGCATTTAGATTTTTGTTTGCATAAAAAGATTTAGCTTCTGAAAGCAAACCTTCGGACAGCATTTTATCCATTCGATCATCAATGCGTTGATACAAAATAGGTCTTGGCAAATCCAATGCAATTTTTACAATTTCAAAATCTCGTTTTTTTACTTGTTGATTTCTGAAAGA
>RDXG01000011.1 GCA_004292785.1 Bacteroidota bacterium | reverse complement strand
ATCTATGCAACAATCCAATATTTTTGAAGCTCAAAAAGAAACTTCTTTGCTCAAAAAGTTCTCTGAAATTCATAACAGCATCTATGCCAATGATGGACTTTCGGCACAACAAGCCTTAGATGAAATGCTTAAAATACTGTTTATCAAGGTTTTAGCAGAAAAGGAAAATACTCAAGACTTTTTTGTGAGTAGCGAAGAATTTGCAGACATCAAGGCAGGCAAGCAAAGCAAAACCTTCGCCACACGCATAGAAAACCTGTTTCAAAAAACGATTGAAAGTTTTGCAGATATTTTTGAACTCACCGAAAAGATAAAATTAAGCTTTGCGAGTTTGGCGTTTGCAGTCAATAAATTGCAAAACATAGATTTTTCAGATACAACAGATGCCAAAGGTTTGGCGTTTCAAAAATTTTTGGCAAGCACAGAAAAAGCAGACAGAGGGCAGTTTTTTACACCTGAACCTGTGATAAATTTTTGTGTAGAATTTTTGCAACCTAAACCACACGAAAAAATCATAGACCCGACTTGTGGCAGTGGCGGATTTTTGTTTTCAGCCTATCAATATTTGTTAGACAATTTCCACGTTTCCAAACAAGAAATTATCCCTTATCTTTTTGGTATTGACATCAACAAAACAATAGTTAAAATTGCCAAAATGAAACTGCTTTTGGAGTGTAACACGAGCTTGAATATTGTAGCTCAAAACTCCTTAGAGGATTTGGACGAATTAGCATTATCTTTTGAGCAATCTATTGAAAATCAAATGGATATAGTATTAGCCAATCCGCCTTTTGGCACAATGGGAAAAATTACGAATGAAAAACTTTTGCGAAAATATGAATTAGGCTATAAATGGCAAGGTGAAAATGCTCACTATTTCAAAACCAAAACCTTACACACAGGACAAACGCCTGAAATTTTGTTTATTGAAAGATGTTTACAACTTCTGAAAGAAGGCGGCAGAATGGCTATTGTCTTGCCTAATGGAATGTTTGAAAATCCATCTTTGGAATATTTGCGCATTTTTATAAAACAAAAAGCAAGGGTTTTAGCAGTCGTAAATTTACCCCAAGAAACGTTTATTCCCTTCGGAACAGGCGTAAAAACGTCTATTTTATTTTTGCAGAAAAATGTCGTTTGTGAGGACACAAACAACAACAATAAAAGAATATTTTTTGGCAGAGTTACCAAGTTAGGCTATCAGGGCAATAAAAATGGAAATCCCATATACCAAAAAGACGAGTTCGGAAATTTACTCAAAGATAAAAACAAAGAACCTATTTTAGAGGAAGATTTTAGTAAAATAATCCA
>RDXG01000057.1 GCA_004292785.1 Bacteroidota bacterium | reverse complement strand
TTAGCCATTCCATTGTTTCCGTAATATCACCTAAATTTCGCATATTCAAGCCCAAGAAATTAACATTTTCTTCCATAAACTCTGATGATAAAGAGGCTATTAATTCAGGTGAGTTAATTACACCATAATGTTTTACTCCCAAACCCAATAATCTTGGTATCCAGTCAGAAGCTATCCATTCGTTTACTCCGTCCCAAGCGCCCACGACTAAACGATTATCGTTAAGCCATCGGTCAAGTTTGTATTTTTCTACAAAGCGAAGCATAGCCTCACAGCCTTCTTTCACATATTCCTCACCATATTCGTACTGCCAAAGCCAATTACTATATCCCCATCTGTTGATTGGGTCATATTCAAGTGTAAGATAAACTTCATTTTTTGTTGTTTTCAAAACAACTTCTGGATTTGTGTACTGCATAATTTAAGTTTTTGTTTAAAATTGATGACAACTCATTAAATATACGCACCTTGCCTATACTTTCCAAACATAAAATTAAATAATTACAAAAAAAAATAAAAATAAAATAAATTACAAAATCCTGCCATTGTATGCAACACACAAGAGCAGTTTAAAATATCCAAACCCTACTTCTTCAATTTCGCAAAATACTCATTCGCCGCTTTTTTCACTTTTGGCGCAAGCAACAAAGCCGCAATCATATTTGGCAAAGCCATCATTGCATAAAAACCATCTATCAAACTCATCACAGATTTGATAGACGCAACCGCCCCCAAAATGATCGAAGAAACGTAAAAATAGTTATATAAATGCTGATATTTCGCGCCAAATAAAAACGCCATACATTTTGTGCCAAAATAAGAATAGGTAAAAAGCGTAGTAATTGCAAAAATAAATGCACAAATAATCAACACATAGCCTCCCCAAACACCCATTGCTTGCGTAAAAGCCTCCAAAGTCATGCTCACTCCGTTTTTGCCTTCGGTTTGCCAAACGTCAGTAATCAGCAAAGCCAAAGCGGTCATGGTGCAAACCAACAAAGTATCGATCACGGGACCTAACATTGCCACCAAACCCTCGCGCACAGGCTCGTTGGTTTTGGCTGCTCCGTGTGCCAAAGGTGCAGTGCCGATGCCCGCCTCATTAGAAAAAGCGGCTCGCCTTACGCCCAGCACAATCATTGCGCCCAAAGCTCCGCCAAATATCGAATCTACTTCGCCTTTAAAATAATTTGCCTCGAAAGCATCTTTAAAAATAAGCATAAAAACAGAAGGCACTTTTTCGATATTGACAATAATAATGAATAAAACCGCCCCAACATACATCAAAACCATAGAAGGAACTAATTTTTCGGCAACCATCGCAATTCTTTTGATGCCCCCAAAAATCACAAAAGAAACCAAAACAATCAAGGTGCAAGCGGTCAGAAAATCAGATAAAAAATGGTCTTCGAGGCTAGAAAGTTGGTTAGGAATCAAAATAACATCTCTAATAATTTGGGTCAATTGGTTTGCTTGAAACATCGGCAACATTCCGATCAAACCTGCAAAAGCAAAAAGCATTGCCATCGGTTTCCATTTTTTGCCCAAACCTTCCGTAATAATGTACATCGGTCCGCCTTGCGTGTTTCCAAAATCGTCTTTTCCGCGATACATAACCGAAAGCGTACAATCAAAAAATTTGGTTGCCATGCCAATAATTGCCGAAATCCACATCCAAAACAATGCCCCAGGACCGCCAAGTGCAATCGCCACCGCCACTCCGCTAATGTTTCCCATGCCCACAGTTGCGGCAATGGCACTCGACAAAGCCTGAAAATGATTAATATCTCCTTCCGAATCGTGATCATGATCGAATTTGCCTGTAAAATTCCTCCGCCTACCAATAAAAAAAGCAAATGATAGCCCCAAGCCCAATCTGAAAAAGTTACTGTAATTTTTTCGAAATATTCTAAAAACATAAATAAAAAGTTTGTGGTAAAATGAGAACAAGAAGGTAATTATTTATGTAAAGTAAAGTTTTTCTGTTTGACAAAATCACTATTTTCTAATCAATTTTTTCATGTCAATTTCCAAATTTGGCAACACATCTTCACCAACTAATTTTTCGTCAAAACTTTGTTCAGAATTTTCGCCTTGCAAACGATAGATATAGATTTTTTCGCCTTTGGGATCGATCAACCAACCCAAACGCACACCGTTTTCCATGTATTCTTCCATTTTTCGCTTTAATTCTGCCAAACTATCCGAATCAGAACGCAATTCGCCCACAAAATCAGGAGCAATTTTTAAATAACCTTCAATGTCCCAAATTTTTTCTAAACGGCTATTTTCAATCCAAGAAAGATCAGGAGAAAATACAGAATTTGTGATTGGCATTCTGAAATTGGTGCTAGAATCAAAAATTTCACCTAATTCATTTTCTTCATTCCAAGCATCTAAACGACCAATAAGGCGAGCATTTGTATTTCCTGTTTTGTGTTTTGTACCCATAGCGATAATTAGTTGTTGAAAACAATTTACTTCCAAACGCAAAGAAGGATTTAGGGCAGACAAATTGGCAAATAATTCGTCATTGCTCAAATCCAAAATAGATTTTACATCTAAAATAATTTTCATAACTTAGAAATTAAGATACAAAATTAAGCATAAAAATAACAAAAAAAAATTATTTGGGATAGCCAATCAAATACGTAACTCTACCAAAAGTATGCTTTGCCACACCTGCCTTCCAAACGTAACTGCTTGATTCTAAGGAGTTTGCTATTGCCAACATTTCTTTGGGTGTGTAAAGCCGAAGCACAGAAACCATGCCATCAAACCAAGTGCAAAAAGGAATAAGCGGAATTAGATACGTAAAAAAATATCTACTCCAACGAAAAGGGCGAATAAAAGGCGTAGCAAGCCACATCAGAAGCGTCAAGGCAAGGCAATTAATCAGAATTTGCAAAACCGACTTTTCCATTGGTTCAAAAATGGCTATCGGAGCATTATTTTTGACCGCATTTTGCAAGATTTCTTTGGCTTGTGCAGGTTTAAAATGATGAAAACTATTGAAAAGTGTATAAAATCCCTTCAAATTTTGCGGAGGATTGCTTGCATTGACCGATTCGGCAACAAAATCTATTTCGTTATGGCTTTCTTTTCTTAGAAACTCAAAAGTTTTGAGATTTGGGTATAAATCTGTTAAAATTGCTTTGAAAGGTTTTTGGTGCAAAGTTTTCAAATATTTCCTAAAAATCATCATCGAGCCGCCGCCGCCTGAACACAAATCTACAATTTGATCGGGTTTTGTTTGTTGGACTGCCTGCTCAAAAACAGGGATAACCGCCTTAAAAACATCAAAAAGTTCCATCAAAAAACGTAAATAATCGGTTTGGTTTTCACGAATAACATTCGGATACCATGCAAAATCTTCGAGTTCGAATAAGTGAAAACGCATTTTTATAAAAATTTAAAGTTGTGAATAAAGCGTTTCCATTTCTTGTTTAAAAAATAACAAAACCGCAAAGAGATCGAAAATGTCGTTAGAACTGACCACATAAGGATTGCTTGTTGCATATTTTTTGCCTTCCAAAGCCACCAAAAACCAGTTTCTGCCGTTGACATAAATGCCGTAAATTGCTTTTTCGTCTTGATTGAGTTTTTGGGCGGCAACCATCGCAATTAATAACTGCCCAAGCGGATCATTATCTCGATTTTTTTCTGGTTTGTATTCATGTAAGAAAAAATGCGGAATTTCAGGAATTTGTCTGCCTTTTGCCAACATAAACTCTACATTTCCGTTGGTGATTTTGGTGTCATTATCATATTTTACAGAAAGCGGTCTTTGTGTAAAAGCCTTATAATGAGGACTTAAAAAATTAACCAATTTAAAAAACGGGCTAATGAAAAAGAACTTGTATTCGTCTTCGTTCCAAGATTCTATATAATCAAAGGCTTCGAGTCTGTATGTTTCGAGGGTTTCTCTTAGCTCATGATTTTCTGGAAGTTTAACTTTTTTTAGCGTCTCTAAAATGGGCAAAGTGCGCTTTTTAGTAATTCCAAAAGTTTTCTCAACTTCTTCAGCCTGCCAATCTTTAAAAGATTTGTTTGGTTTTTTTGATGCCATATTTTTATTTTTTTAGAAACAAAGATAGTTTATTTGATGCACATTTAGAAATTTTATTTTCGGGAAACAAAATTTCTAAATGTATTTATTTTTTTGGATCATCTATGTAATTATCCAATTTTTTGAGGATTTTGTTTAATAAACTTTTGGCGTTTTCCTCAACAGATTCTTGTTTTTTAGAACCTTCTGCGGCACGCTTTACTTTTTCTTGCGGATTATTTTTTGGGTTAATTTGCTGAATTTTAGCAAGATCAGTAAGTAATTCGGTGTCCAAACTGCCCATAATCATTTCCAAATTTTCGGTTCTTTGACGCAATTCCTTATTTTCAGATTTGACTCTATCAAATTCTGCCAACAATTTTTTTACATCTTTTCGGCTCAAATCGGCTTTGCCAAAAACCACTTTTGCAAGCTCGACCACCGACATACAGCCTACCATAAAAGCCATGAATTGAAAAATTCCAAAATCAAACATAGACATAATTTTGTGTTTGCGTTAGTTATGATTGTTTTACGTTAATTTAGCTATTTTTGTTTATTTAGGTCATTGCTAAATAATTCAAGCAAAAAACTGTTTTTTTTTATAAGAACATCTTAAAATCTATTTTTTTAAGAAAATAAATAATTAAGTAAAAACTAAAATTTAACTAGAATGATCGGCAATAATGAACCATTTTCCTGCTATTTTTTGCCAAATTAAGCTAAAAAAGCCTTTTAAGTCATCTTTTCCTTCTTTTTTGACCAACCATTTGCCAACCATCAAATAGTTTTTTTTGTCAAGTTTTCGAGTTTCTACAATTTCAAAAAAAAGTTGTCCCAAATCTTGCTGATCTTTGCCGTAGCTTTTTTCATAATTTGATTTTACAGTTTCCCAACCATAAGTTACGCCACTTTTGCCTACAAAAATTAATTGGTCAGATTGCTGATAATAAGACATAAAACCGCTTAAATCGCGCTTATTCCACATTTGAGCTTGTTCTGAAATTAGTTTTAAAATTTCTTTTTCATTTTTGTCTTGTGCAAAAACAGCAAAAGAAGACAAAAATACAATCATTGAAAAAAGTATGTTCATGAGTTTTGATAATTTTTTTGTGAAAGATACAAATTCAAAACAATTTAGAGAGGTATTTTGAGTTTTTTTTATTGATGATCACTTATTTTGATAAGGCTCGAATGATGATCAAGCCTTTTTAATCCTCGGGATAAGGCACAAATAAAAATTTGGTAAATTCTTGATCAACTACAAACAAGCAACAAAATTCTTCAGAATCTTTGTAGTTTTTTTCGAAGTAAGCCAAACCTTCTTCGTCAAAAATGGTTCTTTCCAAAAATTCTTTTGAAAAAGAAGCGTAATAATTCCATAACAAATTGACTTCTTCTTTGGCAATAAGCAAACTACCAATAGGCTGTTGGTGCTTACAAATTGGAAATATTGGAAAATCGGAAATATGGCGTTGCCGAATATGATAAGCAGCCTCTTTTAAAGTGTCTGAAATCTTGATAAAATCTTCGGTAATTGTACCCAAAAATTTACCGCTTAATTCTGGATCGTTTTGCATTGGTTTGCTTTATTAAACTTACAATAAATTTATTTTGACAAGCAAATGCCATAAATTATTTAGAAATTTATGAACTTTGTTTATGTCAAATTTTAGAACAAACATAATACAAAACAATTCATTAGGCAAATTTTAAACATAAAATTAGATCAAAAAATTAAGATAAGTTTTTGATCAACAAACCAACCAAAGCTGAAGCCAATATCATATAAGGTTCTTGTAGTTTTTTGAATTTCCACAACAGAAAAGCAACTATCAAAGCGATTGCCCAAGTATAAAAATCTATTAAAGAACGTTGCGCCAACACGATCACAGCTCCTGTAATTGCTCCGATGGCGGCGGCAGTTACTCCATCAACAAAGGCTTTTATTTCTGGAAGTTTGCCATACTTTTTAAAATAAGGTGCGGGCAATATCGTAAACAAATAACATGGCAAAAAGGTAGCCGTCGCTGCTACGCAAGCTCCCCAAAAGCCTTCTACCAAATAACCAATAAATCCGACTGTGATCACTACGGGTCCTGGTGTGATCATTGCTACTGCTACGGCATCTAAAAATTGTTGTTCGTTTAGCCACGCATAATCTTTTACTATTCCACTATACAAAAAAGGAACGATTGCCAAACCACTGCCAAACACAAATGCTCCAGCTTTTCCAAAAAACAAAGCAATTTTTAATAAATTATCAGGATTTTTAATAGAAAATATTTGCAAAAGAGGCAAAAACAATGGCAGAAAAACCTTTACGTTTGTTCGAGATAAAAATTTTGGTGGAACTTTGACAAACCAATAAATAATTCCTGCGCCCAAAAACAAAAATATACTTTCAGTTTCTGTAATGACTGTAATCGCCGCAGAAATAAGATAAATTGTCCACAATAACCAATCTTTGCCAATAGATTTATTGGTTAATTTGTATGCACTAAACGCAATAATTCCAATAACTCCTGCTCCAACTCCATAAAAAAGAGATTGCATAAAGGGCAAACCACCAAAATTTACGTATGTCCAACCCAAAATCAGAACCATAACAAAAGACGGAACTACAAAAGCAATTCCTGCCAAAGTTGCCCCCAAAATATGATAATGCACATAACCCAAATAAATTGCCAACTGCGCCGCCAACGGTCCTGGTGCTAATTGCGAAAGTGCCAAACCTTCTTTATAGTCTTCCAAACTAATCCATTTGCGTTTTTCTACCAAATCGCTTTGCATATAACCCACTAAGGCAACGGGGCCACCAAAACCAACTGCTCCCAATTTAAGAAAATACAATACTAATTGAGAAAGCGTATAAGGAATTTCATTATTTTTTGATGTCATGATTTCGTTTTTTTATTGAGTAAAAAAATATTTTAATAGAGTTTATGAATAACAATGTAGCGCACCCTTTAGGGTGCTAAAAAATTGATTTTCAGTAAATTATAAACACCCTACGAGGGCGTTTTACAAATTATTCATACTCTAATGCACTTCTTTTTTCTTTCTTAAATCTATTGTATGAAAAACGAAGATTCTCAATGAATGAATGTTTTTAAAATGATCTCCGCTTGCTAATTGCTGAAAAACATTCATGTAACCAATTTGAATATTGGCGTGTGGTGCAAATTGGTACGAAATACCTGCAAACAAACGGTTTTGATCAAAATAGTTGTAAACAATGTTTTGCCCAAAATTGATAAATATTTCGTTGTTGGCAAACAAAAACCATGTTTTATGTTGTATTTTTTTACTGTTTAAAGGGACAGAAAGTGCCAAATTGTAACGCAAACGGTAGTTAAAATTGTATTGCCCAGAGAACTCGTCATTGACTATTTTCTCTCTGAAACGTTGTTCAAATCGTAACCACTGCATGGTTCTAAAACCGACATAATCTTGAGTCCATTGTAGCTGTTGCCAAGGTCGGTGTTCGTTATAATCTACTTTTTGCCC
>RDXG01000010.1 GCA_004292785.1 Bacteroidota bacterium | reverse complement strand
TTCGCTTCACTTTTCCAATTTCTACAAGTTTTTCAGTCCAAATATTATTTTCATTTTTTTCGCATAAAATGTTTTTTTCTTACGCTTGCAGGCAACGGAAAAATGTTTGCGAATGGCGGGATTGATAGCACTTTCCTTGCCCTACGCACAAAGTTTATAGAAAGTATAAAAGCCTAAATTACTCACATTAGCCCGCCTTTTCGCAAACATAATGTTGGCTGATGTTTATTCTTCTACCTCTTGCACAAATAAAATATCACATTCACCAACAGGAACTTTCATAAATTGTCTTTTTATCAATTTATGATTTTCAAGAATAGAAAAAGCACGTTTTAATTCATCACTAATTACCCAATGTTTAGTTCCGTCTTTTAGTTGATTTTTTGTGCAGAGAATGCTACTAACTGTTTCTAAATCAAAAGAACATAAATCAATGAAAAAATATGCATAAAAATCGAGCAAAGTGGTCATTGTAGTTTTTGCATTTTCAGCTTCCCAGTCAGACGCAAGTGATGATATTTTAGTTGTATTTTGCTTGTTTTTATTATCAACCTTATACACCCTTGTTATACCATCATCTAAATTATCTGTTTTGAATTCACCTTTTACTTTTGTAGGCTTAGGGTGAACATAGTTATGTCTTAATGTTATTAACTCAGCTACTTTTTGAACTGATGTATGTCCTCTGTCAAACTTAGTCAAAGGTTTTATCTGGCTCAAATAAAACTCAAACTTGCTTAATGTGCGCAACATCTCAATATCTCCAAAGAAGGTTTTTGAAATATTTAACGTGCTAATACAGCAATTAGCAGATGCTTCAATAGCAAATACAGAGTTAATAATTGCTTGACGTGAATATAAATTTTCATCGTCATTTTTTTCCAAAGCCTTTTGGAAAAAGAAAACAGAGTTTGCAAAAAGTTCTTCAAATGGACTGTGTTCCCAGTTTTCTTCAATTTTCGTCATCATAATTGTTTTTGTCTAAATATCAGCCAACGGAAAAGTATTTATGAAGAAGGGGAATTAAAAGCACAAAAGTTTAATAAACCATAAAAGCCCATAAAAAGCACCTTAGCCCAAATTTAGCATTTTTGCCACTTTTTCATAAATACAATGTTGGTGGCAGGCATTATTTGTTCGTTATTCGGTTTCTTATCCAAGCAACAATCTCTTGAAACTCAATTTGTCCCGATGCAACTTCAATGACAAAATCGTATTTTTCGTTTTGTGTGGCTATTATGTCATTTCCAAATTGCATTAAAATCAAACGCATCAAAACGTAGCCTGTTCGTTTGTTTCCGTCAATGAAAGGG
>RDXG01000056.1 GCA_004292785.1 Bacteroidota bacterium | reverse complement strand
CTCATTTTCTTGATAACTGCATAAACTTCTTTCGAAATGGTAAAAAGTGTAAGCCAATTTGCAAGATTTTCAGACAAATAACTTTCGTTCAAGTATTTATCCGTATTAATTTCTTTTTCTTTTGACAAATAAGTCGAAAACTTGGTAAGCACTTCAAATTTATCTTTTTTGAACAAAAAAATGCAATTACGAACATTTGCTTCTGCAAAAATATCCAATTCCGACAAATCGATCAATGCCAAAATACTGTATTTTTCCAACAAATTTTTTCGATAATTTTGGGCAAAATGATTCGCTAAAAAAGTATTTGGAACAATCATAGATATTTTTCCTTCCGCTTTTAAAAGTGCCAAACCTTTGGAAATAAAATAATAATAACTTTCAAAATCAGGCACTAAGGCATAATTTTTTTCCAAATATTTTTTGATATTTGGCTTTAAAAATGCCCCATAAGGCGGATTTCCCACAATCAAATCAAAACCGCCAACAGTTTTTGGAAATTCCTTCTGCCAATCAAAAGCCTTTGCATCAACTGCTTTGTCATCGATTAAGGAATTGCCTATTTTGATATTTTCCGACAAATCATTTAATTTCTTTTTGCCGTGAGCAATTCTTAACCAAAGCGAAAGTTTCGTTATTTCTACACTTTCAAAATTGATATCGACCCCAAAAATATTATTTTCTAAAATTTTGTGCGCCAATTCAGACGAAACTATTTTTCCAGAAATTTGCGTTTCCAAACCATCAACTCTTTTGTGTTCGGCAAGCAAAAAAGTCAAAACTTGGTTCAAAAACGCACCTGAACCGCAAGCAGGATCGAGAATACGCAAATTCAACAACCAATTTCTATAATTTTGTACTTTTTCGAGGTCTAAATGTTCAAAATCTAATGTTTTTTGTTTGTCTTGGCACATTTTGCCCAAACTTTCCTCGATCATGTAATTGGTGATCAACAAAGGCGTATAAAAAACTCCATCTTTTTTGCGTTTGGTATTGATGGGCTTTTCTTGGGTCAATTCTTGGCGTTTTTCGTCTAATTCATTCAAACTATGTTCGAAAATATGCCCCAAAACATTCACATCAATATCCGATTCAAAATCGTAACGGCTAATCCATTGGCTTCGGCTTTCCAAAACTTCATCGGAAATTTTGATAGCGTCTAAAACTTCGTCAAAAGCAAACAAACCGCCATTATAAGCATAAATATCGTAATATTTGTTCTTAAAACCCTGATCAATGTAGCGAAAATGTGCCTTAAAACGATCATAAAGTGGTACATAATTCTCTAATTCTTTCAGATTTTCAAATTCTGCAATAATTGTTTTAATCAAATTGGCGGGCAAAAGTCCTTTGTCTTCTGCAAAACACATAAAAACTACCCTGTCAAGCAATTTTTGCGTCTTTTCGAAAAGTAATAATTTGTCAAATTGCTTGTTAATTTGGGCAATATTCAAAAACAAAGCATCTTTAAAACCCTGATAATCGTTGTAAAAAGCCAAAGTTAGTTCTTGTTCTCTTTCAATTGATTTTTGCTTTAATTCGATGGGCAGTCCTTTTTCGAGGTTTTTTCGGTGCAAAATAGTATATAATGCGCCAAATTGCTGTAAATTTAGCTCAAACAAATCAAATTCTTCAAATTCGTAGGCATTGTCGAGATAAAAACCCAACAAACGAAAATTGGAAGTGATCACATATCTGCAATTCTGATGCTGATTTTTGTAGCCAAAAGCCTGCGCCTCGATCATTTTCAAAAGTGGCGTTTTGGTGCTTTTTAGCTCAATCACTGCGCTCACTTTTTCCTGAAAAATAATTGCCGCATCTGCTTTTTTGGCATCATTTGGGTTTTTGATTTCGCTTTGTAAATTATAATTTTCCTGCGGAAAAAGCGTATAACCCAAAATATTCACAAAAAGGTCTTTCAAAAAACCTTCCTGATATTGTTCTTCTTTTGCCTCTAAAATATTTGTCTGAATGTCAGGATTTCCAAAATGTTCCTGAAATTTTTGGTACGCAAGGCTAATTTCGTCTTGATTTTGACGTGCAACAAATTCTTTAAAAACGGTCTTCTGAAAAACTCCCATCTTGTATTTTTTTCGTAAATTTAAAGAAAAAATTTAATTATTGATAGTAAGCAAACTTCCCGTCAGCACTGCGCTATAACGCAACAAATTTTGTGGAGCAGGTCCCGCAATTGGCACACCTTCAAAAGTGAATTGAGAATCACAACAACGATCTATCATATACAAGAGCGAATCGTCAATTTCTATTTTGCTACAACTTGCATTTCTATCAAAAGGGCAATAACGGTCAAAAACAAGGTAATTATTGGCATTTAATCTGTAAATGATCAAACCTTTGAGTCCGCCTGTTTCATAAACCGCCCCGCCGTCGTTTCGCAAAGTGGTATATTGTATGTTGTTCAAATTGATTATTTTGTTCACAAAAACCGCAGGATAAGGCGTTTGATTGTTGGCAACATCACAAGACAGAAAAGTGATATTGACTAAAAAAAGAATAATAATTTTTTTTTTAATGAACGAAAAACAACACATTGTTTGTATTTTTGTTTTCATAAGACGATTTTTTTAGCAATTTTGATTTTATTTTTATTAATTTCTTATATTTGAAACTTAAATGTAACTTGTTATCAAAACAAGCATAAATAGCTATGAAATTGAAATACTTTTACAGCCAGCAAATTTACTGTTTATTATTTATTTTTTTCTGTTTTTTTTGTCAATTCAATACTTTTGCCCAATCTAAAATGGCTTTTAATGGAAAAGTAGTAGATGAAAATGGAAAAGTATTGGCTGACGTAAAAATTACTGCCAACGGACAATATGCTGCAATCAGCAACAGTAAAGGCGAATTTGAACTTTTGTGTCCCGCAGAAACCAAAATTAGCAAATTGGAAGCAAACAAAGCTCCTTTTTCTTTGGCAAAATGGGGCTATCAAAAAAGCGAAATTCGGGTAGTCATGCAAAGTCCGTTAAGGTTGTTAGAGGGTCATGTGGTGGATCAAATGTTGGAAGCTGTGAAAGGCGCTCAAATAAGTATTCAAGGAACAAATTTTGGCTATACTTTCACCAATAAAAATGGGGATTTTGTGTTGCCAATTCCTTATGAATTTAATGTAAATAGCAACACTAAGTTTATGATCGACAATTATTCCATCGAAGGAAATGCAGGTTATAGCGCCAAAGAAAATTATGTTTACCTCAAACTTGGAGAAAAGAAAACCGATATGAACAAAAAACCAGACGTAACCTTAAGCAATTTGCCTTCCAAAGATTTGTTTAAAGCAGAGGAAGCAAATAGTGTGGATGGCGTAAAAATTTTGTTTTCTGGAAATACGTATATTTCTGAAAAAAAAGGAAAATATGCCATAAAAATTCCAGAAGACGAAAATGAAAGTTGGATAATTGACGGATTAATGAAGGAAAATTATTCCAAAAACAAAAATTATATAGAAATTGTCATTGATAGAGAAACTAAGACTGGCAACAAAACCATTTACAACAAAACCCCGTCAAATTTGACTTTTGATGAATTGCTAACAGAGCTTTCACGAAAAAAAGATGAAAATAAAAGAATAAATCACGATATTGAAGAAATTGCTCATAAAATTCTTTCCAAAGAAAACCTAGATTCTTTAAAAAGAGAAGGTTTAGAAGATTACATGGGACATTTGGAAAAAATATTAGTCGAAAATAACAACGAATACGAAGATGCCAAAAATAAAACCAATGCTTTGATCAAAGAAGTTCTCACAGTCGTTGATACTTCTAAACTCGCAGAAGAACGAAAAGGCTTTGAAGAAACCAAAAAATCTTATGAAAAAGCGATTTCCGTGCTAGACTCCGCAAATTTGGCTGAAAAAGAAGTATTAATTGCTATGGAAAACGAATTTAAGCAAAACCTGACCATTTTTGCTATTGTTGCAGGAATTTTGCTGTTAATTGCCTATTTTTCCTTTATTGTGGCTCGAAGTATTCGGGAGCAAAAAAATAATTTGGTAAAAGTAAACAAACAGTTAGAAATTACACAATCTCAATTGGTGGAACAAATTGGTTTGGTAAATGAACAAAAAGCGGCTTTGGTTTTACAATCCGAAAAGTTACAAATTCTGAATAGAGAAGTTACTGCCAAAAACCAAAAAATTACGGACAGTATTCGATATGCGCAAACCATTCAGACCGCAATTTTGCCTAGCAACCGAATTTTAGGCAAAGGTTTCAGGGATTATTTTGTTTTGTATCGACCAAAAGATATAGTTTCTGGAGATTTTTATTGGTATGCACATTTGCCCGAAGTCAATAAATCGTTTATTGCAGCGGTTGATTGCACAGGGCATGGCGTTTCAGGGGCGTTTATGTCCATGATCGGGAATAGTGTGCTAAACGAAATTGTCAATCAAAACGCCATTTACGAACCCGCCATGATCCTCACTTTGCTCGACAAAGGAATCCGAGAAGCCTTGCGCCAAGAAGAACGCACCAACGACGATGGCATGGACGTTTGTTTGTGTTTGCTCGAAAAATATGCACATCAACAAAGCAAATTAACTTTTACAGGCGCAAAAAGACCGCTTTTTTATTGGGACAATAAAGACAAAAAAATTAATGTTCTCAAAGGCGATCTAAAATCGATTGGAGGAGTGAAAAAGAAATCCGAAAAACAATTTACAAACCAAGAAATAATCTTACGAAAAGGAGATATTTTGTATATGACCTCTGACGGATTTATTGATCAAAGCAACCAAGAAGGCGCAAAAATAGGTACGAATCGTTTTGTAGAATTGTTGGGAAACATAAATAATTTGCCAATGATTGAACAACAAAATATTTTTGAAAAAACACTAGACGAACACATGAACGGAGCAGAACAACGCGACGACATCATGCTGATCGGCATTAAAATTTAGATTTCATGTTAAGCAAAAGAATTATTCCTTGTTTGGACATCAAAGACGGGCAAACCGTAAAAGGTGTCAATTTTGTAAACCTTAGACAAGCAGGTGATCCTGTGGAGTTGGCAGAATTATATGCAAAAAATGGCGCAGACGAACTCGTCTTTTTGGACATCACCGCCACCGTAGAAAAACGCAAAACTTTCGCAGAATTGGTCAAAAAAATTGCAGAAAAAATAAATATTCCTTTTACTGTGGGCGGAGGAATTTCGACTGTGGAAGACGTTTCTTTGCTTCTGAACGCAGGAGCAGACAAAATTTCGATCAATTCTTCGGCTATAAAAAACCCAAAATTAGTAGATGATTTGGCAAAAGAATTTGGGAGTCAATGCGTAGTAGTTGCCATCGATACCCGAAATATCAACCAAATTCACGTGGTACACAGCCATGGCGGCAGAACTCCAACCGACAAACAAACGATTGCTTGGGCAAATGAAGTGCAAGACAGAGGAGCAGGCGAAATTTTGCTTACTTCGATGGATCACGATGGCACAAAAAACGGTTTTGCGGTAGAATTGACCAATAAATTAACCAAAATGCTAAAAATTCCTGTCATTGCCTCTGGTGGAGCTGGAAAAATGGAGCATTTTTTCGAAATTTTCGAGGACAATCAAGCTGATGCAGCTTTGGCGGCAAGCATTTTTCACTTTAAAGAAATAGACATTTTAGATTTGAAAAGATTTTTACACGCAAAAAATATTGCGGTAAGATTAGAAAATTAGGGAAACCTTTTTGAAGTCTTACAATCATTGTTTTACACCAAAAAAAT
>RDXG01000009.1 GCA_004292785.1 Bacteroidota bacterium | reverse complement strand
TTACAAACAAGGAAAAAGTTATCCGATGCCTTTGCGCGACGATTTGGTTTTGCAAATTCCTTCTTTAAAGAAAAAATATTTGAAATATACCGATTATGCAGAAAAGCAAATCACAGATATTTTTAGCCAAGAGCAATTAGACAAGGCAGAACTCAAAACGGCATACACTTTTGCACACGCTTTTTTTGAAAATAATGGCAATGGAACGTTCAAAAAACAAGATTTGCCTTTAGAATCGCAATATTCTTGTGTTTATGGAATGTTGGCGCAAGACGTAGATGGCGACGGTTTCAAAGATTTAGTTTTGACAGGAAATTTTCATTCGGTAAAGCCAGAAATTGGCAATTATGATGGCAGTTATGGCATTTTTCTGAAAGGAAACGGTAAAAATGGCTTTCAATCACAACAAATTTCTGAAAGTGGTTTGTTGGTTACAGGTCAGGCTCGTGATATGATTTCTTTGAAAGTTGGCAACAAAAATATGATTTTCATTGCCAAAAACAATGATCCTTTGCAGGTTTTCGAAATAAAAACTAAAAAATAATTTATAAGCAACAGTTTTTATAACTGTTGCTTATAAATTTCGTAATTTTGTTAAACTCATAATTTTATGTCACGTTATCTCAATCCTTTTACTGATTTTGGTTTTAAAAAAATATTTGGCTCGGAAAATAGTCAAAAATTATTGATTAGTTTTCTGAACGAAATTTTGCCCAATGCAAAAATTAAAACTTTGGATTACAAAAAAACTGAACATTTGGGGCAAACCGATCTCGACAGAAAAGTGATCTACGATTTGTATTGCCAAAACGAGCAAGGCGAAAAATTTATCGTTGAATTGCAAAAAGCAAAGCAATCTTTTTTCAAAGATCGGGCTTTGTTTTATTCTACCTTTCCTATTCAGGAGCAGGCTGTGAAAGGCGATTGGGATTACAAACTCAAATCTGTTTATACGGTTGCCATTTTGGATTTTTGTTTTGCAGACGAAGATCGTAAATCTGTTAAAGTTACAGTCAAATTGATGGATACTTTGCGCAAAACTGTTTTTTATGACAAATTGACTTTTGTCTATTTGCAAATGCCCAATTTTGACAAAAAGGAGTCTGAATTGCAAACTTTGGAGGACAAATGGCTATTTATTTTGCGAAATTTGTCTGTTATGGAAGATCGCCCAAATATTTTGTCAGATCAAATTTTTGATGATTTGTTTCATTCCGCCGAATTAACGCAATTAAGTGCAAGTGAAAAATTTGCTTATGAGGAGAGTTTGAAATATTATCGTGATGTTAAAAACAGTTTGGATACGGCTTTTGCA
>RDXG01000055.1 GCA_004292785.1 Bacteroidota bacterium | reverse complement strand
CAAGCGTTTTGCATTCGAACAAAATATTTTTAAAGCAAAAGAGGCAGACATGGAAATTAAAAGTGAAGGCGGCGAACCCGCAGTGCTTGCCAAAAATATTACTTTGGAATACGATATGGAAACCCGAAAAGCCATTGCAAGTTCGCCAACAGGCGCGCAAAGTAGTTCGCAAAGCATTTCGTTTCCTTATACCAAATATACGACTACGATTGCCAAAGCAGTTTGGGATTTTGACAAAAAGAAAGTAGAAATGTCGGCAGAAGGTGCTGGAAAAGTCAAAAAGAACAGTTTTACTTCCAACAGAGCCGATCAAGATAGTTTAACTTTTGAAGCAGGAGGAGCAGTTTACGATCTCAAAGATTACACACTTAATATTTCGGAAGTAGATTATATTTTTTCTGTGGATTCTCGTATTTTTCCTGATAGTGGAAAAGTAGTTGTCAGAAAATCGGCAGAGATGGATACTTTGCGAAATTCAAAAATTTTGGTAAACGAAATTTCGCAATATCATAATTTCGACAAAGGCAGAATAAAAGTTCATTCTCGCAAAAAATACAAAGGAAATGCTCGATTTGTTTATAAAAACGACATCAAACAAGAGTTTGACATCAAATTTACCAACTTTTTTCCATTCGAAAAGCAAAGTACAGCCAACAGAGATTCCATTCCAAAATTAGCTTTATTGAGTTATTCGAGGGCAATGATCAAAGAATCGGACAATTTTATCAAGCAGGCAGGAGTTCAATATCGAGGCGAAGTAGAAATGCGAGCCGATACATTGCCTTTATTTTTTAGAGGGCAAATCAAACTCACTGATGATCCCAAAAACCCTTGGACACAACTCGATACTGTTACGCAAGCCTTAACCATTGCAGCCATTGAAGAAGATGCAGATGGGAAAAAACTAGGTACAGGTTTGTTTTTGAACAGCAAGAACAACCGACTTTATACCGCCACCAGAACGCCGCTAGAAAACGAAAACGATCAGCCTTTGTTTGGCGCAAATGGAGCTTTTAGACAAGACCCAACCTTAAACCGAAACATCATTGAAACGCAAGGGCGGGGAGTACAAATGGGCGCAAAAGAACAAGCTAAGGAAAGAATCGCACAAAACTATCAAGGCGAAAAATTTTCGTATAGCAAACAAGATGGAAAAGTAGAATTTGAGGGTTTGTTGAATTTCTTTAAAGAAGACAAAGATTTTAACATCAAATTTGCAGGTTTTGGCAAAGGAGATATCAAGAAATCTGAATACGAAGTAGAAGGTATTTTGTCTATTGATATGCCAAACCTCAAAGGAAATGCAATAGATTTAATGAAAAAAGACATTGCCATCGAAAAAGGAACAGGCGAAAGTGTGGTTAATTACAACGATCCGAATGAAGATAACCCGCTTTTGTATAATTTGGCTGCGGTGCTGTCTTCTGATCTTTGGTTAAACAAATATTACCCAAACTTTAAAGACAAAGATGAGGATTTATTTGCAAAAGTATTCAAAAAGTCGTTGGTTTTGTCTGATCTCAAACTCAAATGGTCGCCTGATTTGCGTGCTTTTTTTAGTGTTGGAAGGATTGGTTTTGCCAATTTGTTAGACGAAGACATTAATATTCGTTTGGTAGAAAGTGCTGTAGAAATTATTGTAGGCGATGATCCTGAACTGACGATGTATTTACAATTTGATGATGAACGCTGGTACATGATCAACTACAAAGACAAAAAAGTTCGAGTTTTAGGATCAAATGAGGAGTTTAATAAAGATGTTCAAAAATCAAAAGACAAATTTAAACTCTTAGAAGAAGCAGACAAAACAGACTTTTTAAGACGATTTAGAGATTATCATGCCGATTAGTTTGCAATGCCAATGCTTTTTAAAAAGTGTTGGCATTTTTTTATAATTCTTTGAAAAGTGAATGTTATAAGGTTAAAAAATTCGTAGGATTTCATGGAGGTTATTTTTGCCCTTCAAGGCTTCTAAAACCTTGAAGGTTTTATGGCTTTATTCATCGGAAATTTTTTTGAATGGATTGTATAAATTCAAATCTTTGACCTTCTGAAAATCTACTTGATTTCTGGTAACTAAGGTCAAATTATAAACCAAAGCGGTAGCGGCAATGATGGAATCTCCGAGTTTAAGCCCGTTTTTTTGTCCCATTTCAATGGCTTTTTCCACAATTTCGTTATTGGTGTGCAAAACTAAGGCGTTTTCCAAAAGAGTTTCTAGTTTCAATTTTTCCGCCAACGTAATTCTGTGAAAGCCCAAAACTTCGACTTTGGTAGCAGAAGAAATGTTCAAAGAATCTTTGAATATTTTATCCACTTTTGATACGTGTTCGGCAGGGATTTTGTCCTGTGAATAATAAATTACCACGTTGGTATCAATCAAATACGTTTTTTCCATGTTTTTTATCGGTTATTATAAATGTCATTGATCATTTCTTCGGCAGAAATGCTTGTTAAGCATCCACGAAACTCCGATGGATCCCAATCTTGCTTCGCCTTGGGCTTGGCGGTTGGGAACATGATGTCAAACATATTATACATCACCATAAACTGGATAATGAGCAAATAGCTTTCGTAAGGCAAAACTACAGCTTCAATTTTCCCTTCAGCGTTCACAATTCGCTGTTCATTGGGAATGGTCGGTAACGGTCTTTGTGTGGAAATCATAATTTTTTTGATTAAAAAAACGTTGCAATTTAGCAAAAAAAATAGAATATTTAAAAATAAGTTTGGTTTATTTTCAATATTCTATTCTCTAACAAAAAAAAATTTACGCTTCGATAATTTTTGAAACTTAACAAATTATTCGCAATTTTCCTTGCGGCGTGTGTCCATGATTTGCACAATTTTCCAACCTTCCACACTTTTATAAAGCAAAAAAGAATTGACTCCGCAATGGCTAAAATTTTGGTCAATATAGAATTTGTAAGGAGTCCATGCGCTTGCCATCAGCCCATCTATTTTGATGTCGTAAGACAAAATTCTTTCATCAAAAATTTCTTTGCGCGGCGTAGCAATGGATTTCAAAAAATCAGGCACAGACTCGGTTTTTAAAAAAGGAACAGCATTTTTTTGTCCTGTGGTTTGCAAACGCACACTCGGATCAAGCGTTTGGCGGATCAAAACTGAATCTTTTTTGAACATACCCTCAAAAAACTTCGAAATTGTTGCAATAACCGCTTTTTTTTCTGTTTCTGGGTCAATATTTTGACCGAAAACAATATTTGATGCCAAAATTAAGGCAAAAAAGAAAATTATTTTTTTCATTTTTAATGTGTACTTAAATAATCTGTCAAACCATCTTTAGAATTTTCGAAAGTATCTTCGCCCAAGACCCAATTTGCGGGGCAAATCTCCTCGCTTTTTTGTGAATGTTGCCAAACATCAATAATTCGCAAATAATCGTCAATATTTCTGGCAATCTGAAAATGATTTACGCTTTCGTGCCTAATAATTCCCTCTTTGTCAATCAAAAAAGTAGCTCGCAAAGGCATACAATCACCTTCAAAAATTAGTTTTCCCTTCGAATCATGGCTATAATTTCCGCCCAAAATTCCAAAAGAATCGGCAATGGTTTTAGAAAAATCTGCCACCAACGGATATTCCACGCCCCAAATTCCGCCTCTATCGTTTTGTGTATTGAGCCAAGCCAAATGCACTTCTTCCGAATCGGTGGAACAAGCCACCAAAGCCACATTTCGTTTTTCAAAATCCTCGATTCTGTCCTGAAAAGCCAACATTTCGGTTGGGCAAATCAGAGAAAAATCTTTTGGATAAAAGAAAAACAAGACTTCTTTTTTGCCCAAAAATTGCGTTAGCGAAAAGTCTTGTACGATTTTTTCAGCATCTACAACCGCCGTCGCCCTAAAAATTGGGGCAGATTTGTTTACTAAACTCATTTTTCGTTGTTTTTAGCATAAAATTTTAGGCATTTTTCATTTTTTTCCTACGAATCATTTCCTTGCGAACCAACAAATATTCACGGCTACTTTGCCCTTTGATCGACGTGTTTTCGGAAGCACGCCTAAACAAATATGGCATCACAACTCTGACGGGACCGTAAGGCAAATATTTTGAAACATTGTAAGTATTTTTTGCCAAATTGTACGAAATATGATCACTCATGCCAAAAAGTTGTGCAAAAAAAATGTGCGGATGTTTGGAATCAATGCCTTTGTTTTTCATCAAATTGATGAGTTCCAAATTACTTTTTTCGTTATGAGAAGCAGCCATAAAGCCAATTTTTTCTATATTTTCGAGGCAAAAATTTACAGAAGCATCAAAATCGCGGTCGCAGGCTTCTTTATTTGGCTGAATTGGGTCAGGATAAGCAAAACGTTTGGCGCGCTCTCTTTCTTTTTCCATATATGCCCCACGCACCAATTTTGCACCCAAAAAATAGCCTTTTTCGGTGGCAATTTGCAAATCTTCTTTGAGTTGGTGCAATTTGTCGGCTACATACATTTGGTAAGTGTTGTAAATAATAGGAGTTTTTTTGTTAAATTTTTCCATCATTTGGTAAGCCAAAAGATCAATCGCAGGCTGAATCCAAGTTTCTTCTCCGTCAATCAAAATTTTGATCTGATGATCGTGGGCAGTTTGGCAAATATTTTCAACCCTTTTGCAAGTTTTTTCCCAACTTTCTTGATCTTCGTGGGTTAATAAAATATTTTTTTGTTGTAATTGGGCAGAAATTTTTTCTAAAACTGAAAATTTTGCCAAACCTGTAACCTTAAAAACGCCAAAAGGAATGTCTTTTGATTTGCTTGCTTGCAAAATGGTTTGTACGGTTTCTTGCTCGGTTTTGTCAAATCCTGAGTCGGTTTTTTCGCCTTCTACCGAATAATCGAGGATAGTTCCAACGCCAAATTTTGACAACAATTCGATGGTTTTTTGGCAGTCATTGATGCTTTCGCCTCCGCAAAACTGTTTGAAAAGTGAATATTTTAACACCGATTTTACGCCAGGCAATTTGATTTTTAGGGCAAATTTGGTCAAACTCATGCCTTTTTCTACTAGCCAATTATTGTTCATGGCTTTAAAAAGCAAATAAGTTTTTAACAATTCCGAATCCGATTTTGGCAAAAAGGCAATTTCTGTATTTTCAAAAGAAACGCTGTTGTTGCTTGCTTTTATCATAAATATATGAGATGCTTAAATAATTTGGATTTTTTAAAGATTTTGCAAGCAATTTATTATTTTTTTTGAAAAATTGAAAATTTTACTTAAAATTAGGCTTCAAAAATTTAATTTTTTCGTTTTATCAAAAAAAATCAATTCACGCAAAGCAAAACATTTATGTCAATTTTCAAACAATCTTTTTCTTTTTCTATTCAAGTGTACGATTCTGCGTCTGAATTGGCTGTTTCTGACCGTTTTTTGTTAGAAAAAGCCCAAAAAATTAGCGAAAATGCCCATTCGCCTTATTCAAAATTTCAAGTTGGGGCAGCAATTTTGCTCGAAAACGGAGAAATTGTTTGTGGCAACAACCAAGAAAATGCTGCTTATCCGTCGGGGCTTTGTGCAGAAAGAACGGCTATTTTTTGGTGTTCGGCAAATTACCCCAACCAACGAATTTTGAAAATTGCGATTGCAGCCAAACCCAAAAATAGTTCAGATTTTGTTTCGGTTACGCCTTGCGGAAGTTGCAGACAAAGTATGTTGGAATACGAAGTCAAGCAACTCTCTGATATTGAGTTGATTATGCAATCTGAACATGGAAAAATATACGTCATTCCGTC
>RDXG01000054.1 GCA_004292785.1 Bacteroidota bacterium | reverse complement strand
GGTTCGCCAAAATAAATTCCGCCTGTCAATTCTCGGAAAAATAAAATATCAGAACCTTTCAAAATTTCAGGTTTCAAACTCGATGCACCGATCAATTCGTCAAATAATTTGATGGGGCGAATGTTGCTATACAAACCCAATTCTTTGCGAATTTTTAACAAACCTTGTTCAGGTCTTACTTTCGCACTTGGATCGTTGTCGTATTTTGGATGCCCGATTGCGCCAAACAAAATTGCGGAAGAAT
Organism: Bacteroidota bacterium; assembly: GCA_004292785.1. Taxonomy (GTDB): domain Bacteria; phylum Bacteroidota; class Bacteroidia; order Cytophagales; family Thermoflexibacteraceae; genus RDXG01. The sequence continues at coordinate 5,831 of RDXG01000054.1, read as the reverse complement.
TGCGTGCTTTGCTAATGGTTTCGTCTGGACAAGGATTTCCTGTGGCTTCAATGGCAGAATGTCCCAACAAAGCGTAGTCAAAATTAATTTGATGCCCAAATTTTTTGGCTACGGTTTCCAACACTTTTTTCCCGCCTTCTGTAACTTCTATGCCAATTCCGTCGCCAGAAATGACCAATATTTGATGTATTTGCATGATTTTATTGGAAAAATTCATAAAAAAACGCAAATTAAAGATTTTTTTCTAAGAAAAGAAAAAAAATTACTAAATCTGAATGGACTCTCGCTATTTTTATTTTTCCTCGATGCTCGATTTATAATCTCGCAAAGCTCGGTACAAACTCGCCGCAATTTGCGTTTTTCCCAAATCGGTTTTCAAAAATTGTTCTTCTTTGGGGTTGCTCAAAAATCCTGTTTCCACCAATACGCTAGGCATCGAAGTTTTCCAAAGCACAATAAAACTACTCTGTTTTACGCCCCGACTGTTTCTTTGCAATTTGTGTTTGAATTGCGTTTCTATTTGGTTTGCCATTTTCAAACTGTTGGTCTGAAAAGTTTGCTGATAATTTGCCATAATAATGTAGGAAACCGCAGAATTTGGATCGATGCCATCATATTGTGTTTTGTAATTATTTTCTTGAAGAATGGCAGAATTTTCTCTGATCGCAACGCTTAAATTTTCGTTTTGCGAATTTAAACCCATCACGTAGGTTTCTGTGCCTTCGGTTTCTGCAAATTCTGTGGCGTTGCAATGAATGGAAATGAATAAATCGGCTTGTTCTTTGTTTGCAATTCGGGCGCGCTCGTTGAGTGCCACAAATTCGTTGGTTTTTCGGGTGTAAATTACTTCTACATCTTTGAGGTAAGTATTGACTAACGCCCCAAATTCGAGTGCGATGGCTAAGGTAAGGTCTTTTTCTTTGCTGTTTTTGCCAATACAACCAGGGTCTTTGCCACCATGTCCTGCATCAATGACAATTTTTTTGACTTTGTTTGGCATTTTATTTAATGTGTTATAAGACGTAAAAAACAAGCCTACGCTTATTGCAAAAATATATAATATTGTTTTCATAATTATTTTATGAATTTGAGAAAATTATTGTGTTTTCAGATTTATTTCGGATAGTTTTATCAAAAGTTAATCAAATTTTTCAAATATCTAAAATTTAAATTAAAATTTATTTGGAATTAAAAAAATAATTTTATAAGTTTACGCCTTGTTAAAATTAATTTAAAAAACGCAAATGAATTTCCTTTTTATTCTTGTGGTGGTAGTAATTCGTAATCTAAACAGATGAAAGGAATCTTTATATACGAAAAATTCAAAAAAGCCTTTCTATCCAAAACATAGAAGGGCTTTTTTTTGTATCATTTGCAAATAAGTAATTATGCACAGTTATCAGACACTTCGAAGGTGTCGGATAATTCTCTGAATTATCAAAAAATAAATAAAAATATATAAATCATTTTTTTTATGACCACAAGCACATTTTCAGAAAAACCCAAATTTATCGAGGACTCTGCCTTTGATCTTGGCGAAGCGGTAAGTTTTGTAGAACAACCCATTTTAGAAAAAAAGAACATTAGCGGAGCAGAAGCTGTCATTTTGTCTTTGATTGCCGAGCAGGTTGAAGCCGTTTTTGGCTACCCTGGTGGGGCAATTATGCCTGTTTATGATGCTTTGCATGGTTATAACGACAAACTCAAACACTATTTGGTCAGGCACGAACAAGGCGCAACCCATGCGGCACAAGGTTATGCCAGAGTTGCCAAACGTGCAGGAGTTTGTTTTGCAACTTCGGGACCTGGGGCAACCAATTTGATCACAGGAATTGCAGATGCGATGATCGACTCTACGCCTTTGGTTTGCATTACAGGGCAGGTTGCACGCCATTTGTTAGGCACTGATGCCTTTCAAGAAACAGATGTGATTGGGATTTCGATGCCCGTAACCAAGTGGAATTTTCAAGTAACTCGTGCCGATGAAATTGCAGAAGCCATCGCAAAGGCGTTTTACATTGCAGAAAGCGGCAGACCAGGACCCGTTTTGATCGACATTACCAAAAATGCACAAATAGAAATGTGTGATTTTGTTTATCGCAAATGTACGAGAGTGAGAAGTTATGTTCCGCAACTTCCTATCAAAATGAAAGCCATCAACGAAGCAGCAGAATTGATCAACCATGCCCAAAAACCTATGTTTTTGATTGGTCAAGGCATTATTTTGTCGCAAGCCCAAGAAGAATTGAAAAAAGTTTTGGAAAAATCTGGTGCGCCCGCAGCCAGCACTTTGTTGGGTTTGTCGGCACTTTCGCACACGCACCCAAATTATGTCGGTTATTTGGGAATGCATGGAAATTACGGACCTAACGTAAAAAGCAATGAAGCAGACGTAATTATTGCGGTCGGAATGCGTTTTGATGATCGCGTTACAGGCGATTTGAAAACCTACTTGAAAAAAGCAAAAATTATTCACATCGAAATTGATCCTGCCGAAATTGACAAAAACGTAAAAACAGACGTTGCCATTATTTCTGATGCAAAAGAGGCTTTAATTGCTTTGTTGCCTAAATTAAAACAAAAAACTTATCCAGAATGGATGGCGGAGTTTAAAGAATGTGATCGAATTGAAAAGGAAAAGGTTTTAGACAAAGATTTTGCGCCAAATACAGAAAAGATCAAAATGGCGGAAGTGATCAAAATGCTTTCCGAAAAAACAAAAGGAAAAGCCATCATTGTAACTGATGTTGGGCAACACCAAATGACGACCACTCGTTATTATCAATTTGAACAAACGCAAAGTAACATTACTTCGGGCGGTTTGGGAACGATGGGTTTTGCTTTGCCCGCTTCTATTGGCGCAAAAATTGGCAGACAAGACCGAGAAGTGATTGCGATCATTGGCGATGGCGGTTTTCAAATGACTTTGCAGGAGTTGGGCGTAATTATGCAATACGAAGTTGGTGTAAAAATTGTGATTTTGAACAATTCGTTTTTGGGAATGGTACGCCAATGGCAACAATTATTTTTTGAAAAACGCTATTCTTTTACTGAAATGCACAATCCTAATTTTGTCAAATTGGCAGAAGCGTACAATATTCCCGCCAAAAAATTGGAAAAGCGCGAAGATATGTCAAATGTTTTGGATTTGATGTTGGATCACAAAGGTTCATTTTTGTTGGAAATTGTAGTCGAAAAAGAAGACAATGTTTTCCCGATGGTGCCTGCAGGGGCAAGCGTGTCGAATATTCGTTTGGAATAAAACACCTTGCCAATGCTCGAAGAGTTTGGCAATCGTAAAAAAAATTTAAAAATTTAACACAAAAAACGTGGAACAAGCATATACAATTTCTGTTTTTACAGAAAATAAAATTGGTTTATTAAACCGAATTACCATTATTTTTACTCGTCGAAAAATTAATGTAGAAAGCCTAACAGTTTCAGAATCAGGTATTTCTAAAGATATTTTTCGTTTTACAGTCGTGATCAGAACTACACCCGATTACATTGGAAAAGTAGTAAAACAGATCGAAAAACAAATAGATGTTTTGAAAGCCTTTTATTATGAGGACAAAGACATTATTTACCAAGAAATTGCGATGTACAAAATGCCAACTTCTGTGCTTGCCAAAAGTGAAGTAGTTGAGAAAATTGTACGCAACAACAACGCCCGAATTTTGACCATCGAGGAGGAGTTTGTGGTCATCGAAAAAACAGGTCATGAAGACGAAACGCAGCAACTTTTGGAGGCTTTGCGACCTTATGGCTTGTTGAGTTTTGCGCGGTCTGGCAGAGTAGCTATTGCCAAACCTATGAAACCTTTGGCTTTGCATCTCAAAGAATTGCAAGAAGCAAATAGTTAAAAAATGAAAAGCCATTTCTTAAACGAAATGGCTTTTTTTTATTCAGAAAAAATTTGGTATTTGTGAAAATAATTTAGCTAAACAGGTTTTAAAAAATATTACAAAAATTTCAAAAAAATGTATGTAATTTTAATTTTTTCTTTTAAACTTGCACAAAGTTGAAATTTTTATAAACACAAAAAAACTCTATGTCTGATCACACAAAAACTAATAATCAGTCTGCACTTTATACCCTAGTAACCATCTGGTTTTTTTGGGGATTTGTAGCGGCTTCTAATGGTATTCTCATTCCTCTATTTAAGGAAAAGTTCCATCTTGAACAATGGCAATCTCAATTGGTTGATTTTGCTTTTTACATTGCCTATACCGTTGGGTCGGTACTTTATTTTGTCATTTCTGGCATTTTAAAACAAGATATTTTAAACAAAATTGGCTACAAAAATGGCATTGTTTACGGGCTGTTAATTTCGGCAATAGGAACACTTATTTTTATTCCCGCAGCAGGTTTGAGTTCTTTTGGTTTATTGTTATCAGGCTTATTTATTGTAGGTTTGGGGTTTTCTTTGCAACAAACTGCTACTCAACCATTTATGATCGCACTCGGTGATCCTTCTACGGGTTCGCAGCGCATCAATTTGGGCGGTGCAGTTAATAATTTTGGTTCTACTGTAGGACCTGTTTTGATTAGTGCTGCTATTTTTGGAGAATTGACAGAAGATGCCGCTAAAAATGCAACCATAGACTCGGTAAAAGTACCTTTTTTGGTTTTAGGAATACTATTTTTGGCTTTGGCTTGGTTTTTTAAAACCGCAAAATTGCCAAATATTACCAACAATGAAGAGGTAGAAATTGGAACAGGCGTATTAAAATATCCACAATTAGTTTTGGGAATGCTCGCAATTTTTACTTATGTGGGAGTAGAGGTTACGATTGGTAGTAATTTGGGCGAGCTTCTTCACCAAAAACAAGGTTTAAATTCTTCGCAAGTTTCGCCTTATATTTCACTTTTTTGGGGAAGCATGATGATGGGACGTTGGACTGCGGCGGTTTCTAGTTTTGATTTGTCAAAAACTGTAAAAAATATTTTGATTGTAGTCATGCCTTTTATTGCCTTTGCTGTGGTTTTGGTAGTAAATGCAATGAGAGGAAGTGATGTTTCAAATCTTTATCCTTATGCTATTTGTGTGATATTTTTGGTCATTGCTTTTTTTGTTGCCGAAGAAAAACCTGTCAAAACTTTGCTTATTTTTTCTGGCATGGGTTTGGTGGCGATGCTTATTGGTTTATTTACCGAAGGAAATATTGCGCTTTTTGCCTTTATGAGTGGCGGTTTATTTTGCTCTGTTTTGTGGCCCTCTATCTTTTCTTTGGCAACTGCGGGTTTGGGTAAATATACCAATCAAGGGTCAGCTTTCTTGATTATGATGATTATTGGTGGAGCAATTATGCCTGTTTTGCAGGGCGTAGTAGCAGAACCCCTAGGAATACAAATGTCTAATTAGCGTGCAAACGGTACTTCGCAAACAAGGCATCGATTTTGACAGAGATGTAAAAACCAAACAAGGTCATTAATTTTTTAGTTTTTAGTGGTAAGTGGTTAGTTATTAGTAAAAAAACTAAACACTTATCACTAAAAACTTATCTGACCAACGAAAAACTAAAACCCATTAATTTTCCTCTATTTCCTGTAATAGTCATTGTGGGAATGCCTATTTTTAGCCAACCTTTGCCTACTTTTACGCCATCAATGTCTATTTTGATACCGCTTTTTTCTAAAAGTGTTAAAGTTGCTTTGGCATTTGCATGAATTTCGAGGTCTAAAATGCTGCTCGGTTCACTGTAAAGTCCGCGTTGTTGATAAATTGGAAGTTCGGTTTCGATGTCTTGTTCGTTTGACAAAAAAATGGCAAAATTATTACCTTGTTTGCTAATTTTTTCGATTTTTCGAATGATAGATCGTTGTTTTTC
>RDXG01000008.1 GCA_004292785.1 Bacteroidota bacterium | reverse complement strand
GTCATTTATATGCTGATAAAGCCTATTTAAATGGAGAAATAAAAGAATTATTATTAGAATTTCAACAAATAAAACTCAAAGCAGCCACAAAAAAGAATTTCAAAGAGAAAAACACTTGGGCGCAAAATTTAAAAAATAAATATTACCGAAGAATTATTGAAAATACCTTTGCAGAAATTAACATGAAATTTCCCAAAAAGATACACGCTGTGACAGCAGCTGATTTTTATTGAAATTATTAATTGCAATAATAGCTATAATATTACATAAACATTTTGACCTGTAAGAGCGCAACTTGCGTTAGTATTCCAAATGTTCAAGTAACTACTTCCGCCCCGCTTTTCGGTAAGCTAATGTTGGTGGCTTGCGCCCTGTTTTTTCGTCCATGAGCAAACTTGGGTTTGTTAGTCCGAAAGTCAGTTTTTTGTCCGACCGCAAACTCGGCTTTGTTAGTCCGAAAGTCAGTTTTTTGTCCGATCGCAAACTCGGTTTTTTCAATCCGAAAAGTTAGGTTTTGTCCGACCGCAAACTCGTTTCTGTTCGTCTGAAAGTTGGGATTTTGTCCGTCCGTAAACTCGTTTTTGTTCTTCTACAAACTTGGGTTTGTTCTTCCGAAAGCTGGTTTGTTCTCCGTCCGAAAACTCACTTCTGTTAGTCCGAAAGTTAGGTTATTGTCTGTCTGAAAAGCCGTTTTTGGCTGTTTTTGAAGTTTGTCTTTTGCGCCTGCCACCAACGAAAAACAATATGCGTATGTTGCGGGATTTCAAGGCACTATCGTTTCAATGTTGCACGAATGTTTCTTTCTTGCACAATGTATCAACCTACCACAAAAGCCCACAATTATCGCATATTGTATGTTAGCATTTTTTTTATTTTTCATTGTATATCGTATCTATTAAGCCAATTATTCCATAATTAATCTTGGCTTTTTGTATTTTGCTTTCTTCATAATTTACAATTCCCAATCTACATTCCATTTTTAAATTACTTAATCGAGAGTAATGTAAAATTGTTTCATTATAATATTCTGGCAAACTGTTCTTTGTTATTTTTGAAATTTCTTGTAATGCTGTTTCTGTTTTATTTTCAGCGATTAGTAATTTTAATTCATCTTTGTTTAGTATTTTGGTAAAAGTTTCATCTGTTTTGTATTTTAATTTCTCTAAATTATTGTTTGATAATTTATTAACAAAATCAGTTTCGTCAATTAAATCATTTTTTTTTATTAGACCTTTTTAATATTGATAATCAATAACTTATGTATTTCTAAAATTAACTAAAGCAGCAGCTGTACTTACAAGCAAATCCAAGATATTTAGT
>RDXG01000053.1 GCA_004292785.1 Bacteroidota bacterium | reverse complement strand
GCGTCTTTTGCAGATTTGGCAATGATTGTATTGATATTTTTTGTGTTGGTAAGCGCAAATTCTGACGAAAAAGGTTTGGAAATGAGGTTGTTAGAAAAAGGTATATGGTGTCCCTTTAATGATTACGAAGAGAAAAACATATTTAGAGTTACTATCAATTCAGAAAATCGCATCATGACAGATTCTGAGGTGATAGAGATAGCCAAGCTAAAAAATTTAGCCAAAAAATTTATCATAAACAAGAGACAAGACTCTTTATCTTCTGATTCCCCAGAAAAAGCAATTATTTCCTTGCAAATTTCCAGAGGTACAAATTATGAAACTTACATCAAAGTTTTGAATCGCGGAAAGTGTAAATTTGTCTGTTGAGAACTTTAAAAAATTATCAAAAAATGATACTTTGTATCAGCAAGCAGTTGAGCAAATTCCTATGCTAATTTCAGAAGCTGCTGATTTTTAATTACAAATATTTTTTTTGATCTTAAATTTTTATTTTTCTACCTTTGTAAAAAAAATCAATGAATTACCACAAAATTCAAGTTTTTGCTTTACAACAAAAAAGCTATCTTTCTAAGGCGCGCTGTGAAAGTTTTGCAGAAGCGGCTTCTGTTTGTTTGGCAAATTGCGAACATCAAGCACCCGTTTTATTGACTGTTGAAGGTGATTTACAAGCACAATTTGAATTAGAATGGCAAGAAATTACTGATGAAATTAATAATTCGAACCAAAATAAACAAAGAACCGTAGAGGAAGGAGCTTATTGTGTGGCAATGTTGGTGGTCGAGGAATTGACTGAATTAAGGGCATTTAGACAAGCAGATTCAAAAACAGGTGTAGATTATTTTTTGAGAAAAACTCAAAAAGGAAATGAAGAATATTATGCAGAAATTCGCATGGAAGTTTCTGGTATTTTGAAAGGTACGCCCGCACAAATTGAACAAAGAATGAAAGAAAAAATAGAACAAAGCAAACAAAGTGATTATATGAATATTCCTGCTTTGATTGTGGTGGTTGAGTTTAGTCGTCCATTAATTAAAATCATAAAAAGATAAAAATGAATACATTAGAAGACATGAGCAAATCGGAAGTATTGCACCAACAAGCAATGGAATATTATGACAATGCCTACTATGGCGAAATTAAAGGTAAATTAAGCCCAGAATTGGTATTAGAAAATTATCGAAAAGCCTTTGAATTGGAAAAACAAGCCGCCCTTGAATTGCTTACACTCAAAGCAGACAGTTTGACTCGTGCTGTGATTTTCAGAAGTGCCGCATCTATTGCTTCTAGGATTGGCGAATGGCGTGAATGTGAAAAATTGGCGTGCATGGGTTTGTGCGCAGAACCCCCAAAATATGTAGAAAAACAGTTGAGAGAACTTTTGAAAGATGCCATTTTAGAATTAGAAAAAATAGAAGAAACTCGTTTGGCAAAACTAAAATCAGAAGAAGAAACTAGCGAAAATACAATGTTTTAGAAAAAAAATTAACTTTATAAGACTTAAAGCCTTATAAAGTTACGAAAAAATCCTATTTTTCCAAACCCAAAATCTTCAACAAAACAGGCAAAGTTCGTTCTGCGCGCGTTGTATTAAAATTGCTTTCTTTTTGCGCCAAACTTTGTGCAGGTTTCACTTGATTTGCGTTTTTGGCTTTTTCGCCAATTTTTCGCCTTTCTGTTGAGCTAAAATTAGAAAAAGTACGCCTAAGCAAAGGCAATAATTGAACAAAAATGTCCTTGTCCAAATGCGCAACCCAATTGTCTAGCAAAGTCCAAAGTCGTTCGTCTAGCAACAAAATTGTGCCACTGCCCTTCAAAAAGCCTTCGAGCCACTGCGCCACAAAAATCGGATTTTGAGAAACAGACAGGGCAAAATAAAATTTTTGTTCAGATTCTTCCGCAGAAAGCACCTGCGAGTCTAAAAGCAAACGGTTTGCATAACCCGAAATCATTGGATTTTGCAAATCCGATAACATTCGTAAAGTTTGCCACCAAGCATCGATTTGGGTTTGTTGTTGCAACAAATGAATGGTCGAATTGATTTGAAAAATATGGTCGAGCATTTGCAAAGCCGAATCGTTATCCAAAGAATAACAAGCAGTTGGCAAAGCAATAAAAATACGTGCAAGCAAGCCATCAACCACGTTTTCCAAACTCGAAATGTCCGTTTTTCTGACCGTTCCGTAACGCAAAGCCTCTGCCAAAGGTGGCACAGATTTCATGAGTTCGATCACATCAGTAGTTACAGCCGCTAATTTTTCGAGCTGAATCATCAAAAAATCGAGGGCTTTTGGCAATTCTGCGGGCAAAGTTTGGTTCAATAAATCGGTCAAAACGGATAAATGTTGCGCTTCGGAAGTCATTTGGCGAACAAAATTTTCGGTTGCTTCTTGCACAGTATTTCCAAAAACGCCCATTTCGATGGTTTTGATCACCAATTCAGGCTCCCAATTCAATTCCCAAACTTCTTTGAAAGTTCCTTTGCTTTTTTGGGAAGCGTAAGAATCTTTTTTTCCCCAATTAATTCCCAACAAAATGAGTCGGTGCAACAAAATACTTCTTTGCAAATTGTTTTCCTCCCGCAAATTGAGTTCTTTCGTCTGCCGATCTGCCTCTGGTTTTAGCCTTAATTTCTTTTGAATTTTCTCTAAATCTTCTAAAATTGGTACTTTTGGAATATCCTCTGGCACTTTTCCTATTCTGTTGCTAATAATCAACTCTTTTTCGATCAATTTCAACATCACATCGTCGCCCATACAAAGTACGCTTTGCGTGGCTTCGTTGAGTTCTTCTAAACTTACTTCCCTAAAATTTCTCAAATTTGCCAAAGATTCCGCCAAACGCACCGCCTCGATCAAATGTGCAGAGGAAATATCCATATTTTTTTCTCGGAACAAAGTCGCCACTTTTACCATCCATCTGATCGCCACATCTTTTTCAAATTCCCACAAATGATGATACCAACCTGGTGAAGTTATGCCCGCACCGTAGCCGCTTTCAAAACTCAAACGTCTGTAAGTCCAAGGAATCCAAGTCATTTTTACTTTGACTTTTGGCAAATTTTTCAAAAGTTCGTCATCATCTTTTTTTGGTGGCATATTTTGCAAGGCAGGCGTGTGCCAAGCCCCACAAATTACAACTATATTTTTATAACCTTCGCTTTCGGCTTGTCTGATAGTTTTTCGCATAAAAGCCTCTCGCAATTTTTCGGTTTTGTCTTTTCTTTCGGGCAAATTTTCTCGTAAACTGTTCATTGCCAAAGAGATCGCCTCAAATGCTTCATTTTGATTTCGGTGTTCAAACATTTTTTCCCACCAAATTTCGCCATCGGGATAGCCTGCAATTTCCGACAAATGTTGCATGGGGTGTTTGTGAATTTGCTCTACTTTTTGTTCATAAAAATGGTCTGTAATAGGTTCAGTTTCTTCAATAATTTCTTCCGTTTCGCTTGTATGAGTTTTCTGTTCTGCTGTCAATGCAAAAGTGTTGCTCAAAGGCAAATCCATAAATCTGATGGCACAATTATTTTTTTTTGCGTACAAAATTGCTTGCCATTCAGGAGAAAATTCGGCAAAAGGATAATAAATTGCCTGTTGCGGATTGTCAGGCAAATATGCCAACATAGCCACAGGAGGCTGTAAATCGGGATTGACAAATTCCAATAAAGTTTCACATTCTGGCGGACTTTCCATCAAAATAAGGCTTGGTTTTAGACTTTCCAAACTGTAACAAACATTTTTAGCAGAACCGACTCCGTGATGACGAATTGGCAAAAAGTGAAGCATAGTTTTTGTTTTTTATATCGAATTTTGATGTGAATATACAAACAAAATTTTCTACAAAATACTTTTTGCTAAGAAAAATATTTTTAGGATTTACTCAAAAATATTAAATTTTGAAGTTCAAATAATTAATAATCTTTTGGCAAATTGGATTGTCTAATTTTATAAAAAAATAGCTAAAAACACAGAAAAAAATATTTGCAAAAACCTAAAAAATAGTTTATCATTGCGCAAACAAGCCTTATGCCAATGAAATTCCTACAATTCTTTTTTGTTTTGGTGCTAAATCTGTTGCTTATTTTTGCTTTGAATAACAAAATTGGCAGCATTCCACCTTTGGGCAAACTGCTCGATCCGTTTTCTGGTTTTTGGCAAAATGCCGAACCTAAAAAGCCTATTTTAAGCCAAGAAATACAAATTTCTGGACTCAAAGGCAAGGCTTCCGTTGTTTATGACGAACAATTTGTTCCGCATATTTTTGCTGAAAATGATGCCGATTTGTATCGTTTGCAAGGCTATATTACCGCTTCTTTAAGGCTTTGGCAAATGGAATTTCAAACCCATGCCGCCGCAGGACGTGTTTCTGAAATTGTTGGCGAGTTGGGAATTGATTTTGACAAAGAACAAAGGCGAAAAGGAATGGTTTTTGGCGCAGAAAAAGCACATCAAGCCATGCTTGCAGACCCAATTAGCAAAGAAATTATCGAGGCTTATTCTGAAGGAGTCAATGAATATATAAAATCTTTGAAACCAAAAGATTTGCCTTTGGAATACAAAATTTTGGACTATCAGCCCGAAGCTTGGACTTCTTTAAAATCGGCTTTATTGCTCAAATATATGTCCCGAACTTTGGCAATGGGCGAAAACGATATTGAATATACAAATGCACTAAAATTGTTTGGAAAACCCGTTTTTGAGGTGCTTTACCCCGATTTTCAGCAAGGACAAGACCCTGTAGTAAACAAAAGCAATCAATGGAAATTTGAAAAAAACAAAGTAGATACTTCCGAAATGCTTTTGCCAAAAGAATTTATTGGAAATGCTCCCGCAGAAAAAGTCGACAAGGGAATTGGCAGTAATAATTGGGCAGTTTCAGGCAAAAAAACGGCTTCAGGCAGTCCGATTCTTTGCGATGATCCGCATTTGGAACTCAATTTGCCTTCGATTTGGCTTGCCATGCAACTCAATTCGCCTAGTATTAATTGTTATGGAGTTACTCTACCAGGTTCGCCTTCGATTATTGTCGGTTTCAACGATTCTATTTCTTGGGGAGTTACCAATGCCCAGCGCGATGTTTTGGATTGGTACAAAGTCAAATTTAAAGACAAAAGCAAAAAAGAGTATTTTTTAGACGATCAATGGGTAAAATCGGACATGAAAATCGAGGAAATTAAAGTCAAAAATAAGCCTACGGTTTACGATACTGTATATTATACCACTTGGGGCCCCGTAGTTTATGATGACGTTTTTCCGATGAACAAAAAAACGTATTCCGCAGATTTGGCGATGCGTTGGGTTGCTCACGATCCCTCGAATGAATTATTGGCGTATTACAACATCAACAGAGCCAAAAATTTCAAGGAATTTCAAATTGCTTTAAAAGATTATCAATGTCCTGCGCAAAATTTTGCTTTTGCATCTACTTCGGGAGATATTGCAATGCACATTCAAGGAAAACACCCTTTGCGTTGGCAAAATCAAGGAAAATTTATTAGCGACGGCACAAAAAGCTCGCAAAAATGGCAAGGATTTATTCCCAACGATCAGGTGGTTTTTCATTTGAATCCTGAAAGAAATTACGTGAGTTCTGCCAACCAAAACCCTGTTGATCCTACTTATCCTTATCAAGTTTTTGCGGATAGTTACGAACATTACAGAAACCGCAGGATCAATCATAGACTTGATAGTTTGGAAAAAATCACGCCGCGGGACATGATGAAATTGCATAACGATAATTTCAATTTGCAAGCCTACGAAAGTTTGCCTTTCTTTTTGTCTAAACTCAAAGTCAAGGAGTTAGATAAAAAACAACAAGAATTTTATGAAGTTTTGGCTTCTTGGAATTATTTGAATGATGCCGATTTGCTTGCGCCCGCTTATTACGAAACTTGGTGGTTTATTTTGAGTAGAAAAGTGCTTTGGGACGAATTTGACAACGATTCTATTTATTTGGCTCGCCCCGAAAACTTCAATTCGATCCGAATTTTGAAAGAAATGCCAAATTTTGAACTCATCGACATCAAAGCAACGCCAAAAAAGGAAACCGTAGAAGATTTGTTGCAATTATCCTTTAAAATGGCAGCAGATAGCCTCGAAAATTGGAAAAAAGCAAACCAAGATTTGCCTGCACAATGGGCAAATTACAAAAATACAAG
>RDXG01000052.1 GCA_004292785.1 Bacteroidota bacterium | reverse complement strand
GACATCAAAATTCCTACGGTTTATGTAAACACCATTTACCCTGGAAATTCGCCTGTGGACATCGAAAATTTGATCACGAGGCACATCGAGAAACAGTTAAAAACCATCAAAGGAGTCAAAAAAATTAATTCGACTTCCGCACAAGACGTTTCGGCGATTGTGATCGAGTTTAACGAAGACGTGCAAATTTCGAAAGCCTTGCAGGACGTGAAAGATGGAGTGGACAAATCGAAAAAAGATTTGCCAACAGATTTGGACAACGATCCGCAAGTTTTAGAATTGGATTTTTCCGAAATCCCGATTGTGGTCATTAACCTTTCTGGAGATTTTGAGGTCAGTAAATTGCAAGAATATGCCGAATATTTGGAAGACGAATTGGAGGCTTTGACCGAAGTGTCGAAAGTAGAAATTACGGGTTCTTTGGACAGAGAAATTCAAATTAATGCCGATCTTTACAAAATGGACGCTATGAAAGTTACTTTTGCAGATGTAGAATCCTCGATTGCCAACGAAAACATGACCATGTCGGGAGGCGAAATTTTGACTAGCGGTTTTAGGCGTTCTTTGAGAATTTCAGGCGAATTTCAGAATGTAGAACAGATCAAAAATACGATTGTCAAATCGGAAGAACAAAATTCTATTTTCCTAAAAGACATTGCAGAAGTTAAAGACAGTTACATTGAACGCAAAAGTTATGCGCGTTTGGCAACCAACGAATTTGCCAAAAAAGGCAATTTTCCTGTGGTTTCTTTGAAAGTTATTAAAAAAAGTGGCGAAAATTTGATCAATGCCGATCAAAAAATTAGGGTTTTGTTAGAACAAGCCAAAAAAGGCGCACTTCCACCAAGTTTAGCAATTACTTTTACGGACAACCAAGCTGATGGAATGAAAGCCCAAATTGATAACCTCGAAAACAACATTATTTCTGGTGTAATTTTGGTGGTTGGCGTACTTTTGTTTTTTATGGGTTTAAGAAACGCACTTTTTGTAGGAATTGCAATTCCGCTGTCGATGTTGATGTCTTTTATGATTTTGTCGGCAATGGGTTATTCTATCAATGTCGTGATTTTGTTTGGGTTAATTTTGGCTTTGGGAATGCTCGTGGACAACGGAATTGTGGTGGTAGAAAACATTTATCGCCTCATGGAAAACGGTTATTCTGCTTCTGAAGCTGCCCGAAAAGGCACAGGCGAAGTCGCCATTCCGATCATTAGCTCGACGGCTACCACTTTGGCAGCATTCTTTCCGCTTGTTTTTTGGGGAGGAATTTTGGGAGAATTTATGAAATATTTGCCTATTACTTTGATTGTGGTGCTAAGTTCATCGCTTTTTGTGGGTTTGGTTATCAATCCTGTGCTTGCGGCTTTGTATATGCAAGTGAGCAAAAGTAGTGCAGAAAAGCCCAGAAAAACCATTGTTCGAATTAGTTTGGCAATGATTACTTTGTCTATTCCTAGTTATTTTTTGTTTGACACTTTCACGGTTGCCAATTTGCTGATGTTTTTTGGTGGAATGGGTTTGTTAAACGTATTTTTCCTTCGTCCTGCTTCCGATTGGTTTCAAAAAGTTTTGTTGGTAAAACTCGAAAATTTGTATTTGCGTTTGTTAAGATTTGCACTAAATGGCTCAAAACCATACCTATTTTTTGCAGGAACTGTAGGTATTTTGATTTTTTCGATCATGATTTTTGCCATGAACAGCCCGATGGTCATTTTATTTCCAGAAAGTGATCCTTTGTATATTTATGTGGTTGCCGAAACTCCGCTTGGCACAGACGTAAAAACCATGAACGAAGTAACCAAAAACTTGGAAAAAGAAATTTTCAAACGCTTGACTCCTTATACTTCCATCGTGAAATCTATTGTTACGAACATTGGGCAAGGCACACGCGATCCAAATGACGGACCTGGATCAGATGTAACGCCACATAAAGCCCGAATTTCGATTGGTTTTGTAGATTTTCAATATCGAGGAGATTTTAGCACCAAAAAAATTATGCAGGAGCTAACGCAAATTAGCAAAACTATGGCAGGAGTGAAAATTACGGTTGATAAAAACCGAGACGGTCCGCCTGTTGGAAAACCTGTGAGCATCGAATTGGTGGGTTTGGATTATTTGAAACTGATTCAAGAGGCTGAAAAATTATACACAAAAATTGATCAAGCCAAAATTTCTGGACTTTCGGGTTTAAAAATTGAGTTGGAAACAGGAAAACCTGAACTTTTGTTCGAAATTGACCGAGCAAAAGCACGCCGTTACGGACTTTCGACTGGAACACTTGCCATGAATTTGAGAACGGCACTTTACGGAAAAGAAATTTCTAAACTTAAAGATGGCGAAGACGATTACCCGATTCAGTTGCGTTTAGATGATAAATATCGTTACAATTTGGCTTCTTTGGTAGATCAACGCATTACTTTTAGGGACAATAGAGGTACTTTTCATCAAGTTCCTGTGTCCGCAGTAGCAGACTTAAAATATAGTTCTACTTTTGGTTCAGTCAAAAGAAAAGATTTGGATAAATTGGTGGTTGTAAGTTCGAATGTGATCGAGGGTTACAACCCAAATCAAGTCGTAGAACAAGTAAAACAGGCTTTGGCGGGTCATAAAATGCCCGAAGGTTATGCGTTTCGTTTTGGCGGCGAGCAGGAAGAACAGGCAAAATCTTTGGCGTTTTTGTCTAAGGCTTTGTTGATTGCCGTTTGTGCCATTACTTTGATTTTGGTTTCGCAATTTAACTCGATCATTAAGCCTTTTATTATTATGTGTTCGGTTATTTTCAGTACGATTGGCGTATTTTTGGGTTTAACGGCTTTTAGTATGGATTTTGTGATTGTCATGACGGGCATCGGGATCATTTCTTTGGCAGGTGTGGTGGTAAATAACGCCATCGTTTTGATTGATTACACAACCCAACTTCAAGAACGTAAATTGGCGGATATGGGTTTAAGCAAAACCGATTCGCTTTCCAAAGCCGACCTGATCGACTGTTTGGTAGAGGCAGGTTATACACGACTTCGCCCTGTTTTATTAACCGCAATTACGACTGTTTTGGGTTTAATTCCTTTGGCTACGGGTTTCAATTTTGACTTTTTTGGCTTTTTTGCACGTTTCGAACCGAGCATTTATGCGGGAGGCGACAATGCGGCTTTTTGGGGACCGATGTCATGGACTGTAATTTTTGGTTTGACTTTCGCTACTTTTTTGACTTTGGTGGTTGTGCCTGTCATGTATTTGCTGACTGACAATATAGTTAAATTTTTTAAGAAAATTTTTGCTTAGAAACTTATATTTACGCGTTGCCAACGCCAAAAAAGGACGTTTGGCAACGTTTATTTAATCAAAAATATCTTTTAAACCTCCTTTTGTTTTGCGTTCTGCTTTTTTGAGTACAGAAACACTTGTGGGCAAATACATTTGTTTGCCATCCAAAACTTCCTGCACACTAATTACTGATATTTTGGGATAATTATGCCCAAACATTTTGTTATAATAATTTTCGTATTTTCCCGCCTCTTTTACCAAATTTGGCATCGGGTATAAAGTTAGCAAAAATCCCATCACCGCTTTTTCTCTCGTCACCGTTCCGTACAAATCACGGACTACGCTTGGCGTTAGGTTTTTGTTTGATTTGACAGAAAAAATGACTTGTTTAAAAACCTGCTCTTGTTTATCATCATAATCCACAATAAAAGCCGTTCCATCAATTCCGCCATCTCCGCCTTTTTTGTCGTTGATAATTGCCCGATTGTTTGAGTAAGTCAAAATGATCCATTTTTCAAATTCTTTGCGAAGTCGATCATCTTTTTTGTTTGCCAAAGCTACCGCACTTTCAAAATCTTTTGGAACTCCGTAGAGTATCAAACTTGCAGGTCTTATTATTTCCTGTGTATTTTTATCTACCAAATCTTTGGTAAAATCTTCGCCAAAAGTGTCCATTAACCTTTTCAAAATCAAAGAAATAGACTGATAGGTGATGTCTATTCCTATCCAATTTCTGTTCAATCTTTCGGCAACGGCAATCGTAGTTCCACAACCGCAATAGGCATCGAGAATTGTATCTCCTTCATTAGAACTTGCTTTGATAATTTTTTCTAATAATTTTTCAGGTTTTTGGGTTGGATAGCCTAATCTCTCCTTTGCTGAAGGTGCTATTGGCTGAATTTCCCACCAATCATCAGGCTGTTTACCCAATGGGTGCAAACTTTGCGTTCCAAAATCACTTTTTCCTCGCTTGTTTCCAATATAATGAGAAAATCTGTCTTTTGTTGCTTGAGCATACTCTTCTCTGACTTCATCTAAATTAAAGGTGAAATTTTTGCTTTTTGAGTATCTAAAAATAGTATCATGTCGCCTTCCAAAGTCTTTTTTAGGATAACCTGCACCCCTATAACACCATGAAATTTCATTGCGAAATTCGCCACCTTTTGCGCAAAAAACTGCATCTAAAACCAATTTTAAATAATGGCTTGCCGTAGGATCGCAATGCAAATAAAAACTGCCTGTTGGTTTCAAAACCCTGTAAATTTCTGCGATGCGCTGGGTCATACTTACCAAATAAGCAAACAAACTGCCTTTTCCTAAGATTGTTTCAAGCCCCAAAATGAGGTTGATGCTTTGTTTGGTAAAAATTCCATTTTTGTTGTTCGTAATATCATCAAAGCCTTCGGTGGCAATGCTGTTCCAAGTCCATGTGTCCGTAAAAGCCTGTGCTTGCGCCTTGTCTTCTGTGCCAATGTTGTTATAAATTTGGTTATAGTTCCGTTTGGAATTGAAAGGCGGATCGATATAACATAAATCTACTGTTTCGTCTTTGATGTTTTTGCGCAAAACATCTAAATTATCTCCGTAAAAAAGGCGGTTTTGAGTGGTCATTGCTTTCTTATTTAAGGCAAATGTAGCAAGCAAAAATCAAATTTGCAAACCTTCGAAGTTTTGGCTTCGAAGGTTTAGCTTTTTTTATTGTGCAATTAACCAAGCAATGGCTTCTTCCACATTGTCCGTAGTGGCACTAAATATCGGGTTTTGCGAATCGGTTTGTTGAATCACTATTTTTGAACTGAATTGACCAAAAACATCTTTGGGCAACACCACAGAATAATATTTATAACCCGCAACTACGGCTCGTGGAGTCCAATCTTCGATGAGCCATTTTTGATCATCTGGAGATGCCAATTTGCTTTTTGAACCTTCAAAAAGAACTTTAGAAACTTGTTTTTCTTTCACGAGGGAAAGAATCTTTTCAAAAATTTCTCTGAAAGTCGCGCTAGAAGAAAAACCCAACCATTCTGTATGAATGTAAGCATTGTCTGCTGGCTCATATATTTTGCAAGCAGGGTGATCATAAATAAGTTCCATATTGAATTGATTTTAGTTTTTAAAAATTTGGGTAAACATATTTGTCAAAAATTTCTTGAATTTGTTTGCGCTGTTTTTTGAATAAAACTCCGCCCAAAAAATGTCCTAACAAACTATTTTTAATCAAAGGATCATAATCTTGACGCACTTCTATTTTGTAATTTGTTGGAATGCTTTGTGCGTCTTCTACCCAAGCCGAATGTAAAGTAGTATTTGCAATTAATTTTTCGTGTGCCAATTTGCAAACAGGTTTTTCGAGTTTGGCAGCGTCAAAAATCCAAATTTGACTTTGATAAGTAATTTTTTCAGGATCGTTTGGATATTGCGGATCAATTTTTCCTGCAATAACCGCACATAACAAATAACCATCAATACTTTCGTCGATGCTCGGATCGGGTTTTTGTCTTTTTCGAGGCACAAATTGAATTGCCCTAAATGTGGTGTTAAGGTCAAAAACATGGGCATCTTCAAACTTCATGGTTTCCATATTCATTCTGCTAATGGCAAAAGGAATTTGAGATTTTGTATAA
>RDXG01000213.1 GCA_004292785.1 Bacteroidota bacterium | reverse complement strand
TTTTGAGAATCACGGCTTAAAATACCTATATTTGCAAATTGAAATTTGTAAAATTTTATAAATAATTGATAATCAGTGTGTTGTATAAAATGATTTGTAAAAAATATTTTTATGCAATCACTAATTCCTAAAAAAAAGAATGGAAAGCATCAGAAATATTGCGATCATTGCTCACGTTGATCATGGCAAAACTACCTTAGTCGACAAAATGATTTACGCTTGTAATGTATTTCGCGACAACCAACAAATGGGCGAACTCATTTTGGATAACAACGATTTGGAACGCGAAAGAGGCATTACGATTGTGTCCAAAAACGTGTCTGTCAGATACAAAGACGTTAAAATTAACATCATAGACACACCAGGTCACGCCGATTTTGGTGGAGAAGTGGAAAGAGTCTTGAAAATGGCTGACGGAGTGTTGTTGTTGGTAGATGCCTTTGAAGGCCCCATGCCACAAACGCGTTTTGTGCTAGGAAAGGCTTTGGCATTGGGTTTAAAGCCGATTGTGGTTGTAAATAAAGTAGATAAAGAAAATTGCCGTCCTGACGAAGTTCATGAAGCAGTTTTTGATTTGATGTTTAACCTCAATGCAAACGAACACCAACTCGATTTCACAACTGTTTACGGTTCTGCCAAACATAATTGGATGAGTGATGATTGGAAAGTAAAAACCGACAGTATTTTTCCGTTGATGGATACCATTGTTGCCAACATTCCAGAAGCACCTTTTAACGAAGGTTTGCCACAAATGCAAATTACTTCTTTGGATTATTCGGCTTTTGTGGGCAGAATTGCCATCGGCAGATTGCTTAGAGGAACGCTTGAAGAAAACAAGCAAATGGCATTGGTAAAAAAAGATGACGTAATTAAAAAAGTCAAAATCAAAGAGTTATACACTTTTGAAGGTTTAGGCAGAATGCGTGTGCAATCGGTACGTTCAGGAGATATTTGCGCCATTGTTGGTTTAGAAGATTTTGAAATTGGCGACACTTTGACAGACATAGAAACTCCAGAAGCATTAACCAGAATTGCAGTTGATGAGCCTACTTTGAGTATGCTTTTCACGATCAACAACTCGCCTTTTTATGGAAAAGAAGGAAAATTTGTTACTTCACGCCATTTAAGAGAACGTTTATTGAAAGAAACAGAGAAAAATTTGGCTTTAAGGGTTCAATTTACGGACACAGAGGACAAATTTTTGGTTTACGGCAGAGGAATTCTTCACTTGTCTGTACTTATCGAAACCATGCGCAGAGAAGGCTACGAATTGCAAGTTGGTCAGCCACAAGTAGTTTTCAAAGAAATTGACGGACAAAAACACGAACCAATGGAGTTGTTGGTCGTTGATGTGCCTGAAGAAAGTTCTAGCAAAGTCATTAACCAAGTTACGCAACGCAAAGGCGAATTGCAAATTATGGAGCCAAAAGGCGATTTACAACATTTGGAATTTAGTATTCCTGCACGCGGTTTGATTGGTTTGAGAAATAATTTGCTTACTGTTTCTGGTGGAGAAGCCATTGTTACGCACCGTTTTAAGGGTTACGAACCTTTCAAAGGTACAATTCCTGGTAGAATCAACGGTTCTTTAATTTCCATCGAAAACGGGCCTTCTACCGCTTATTCTATCGACAAAATGCAGGACAGAGGTGTTTTCTTTGTTGATCCAGGAGAAGAATTGTATATTGGACAAGTTATTGGCGAACATAACCGCCCTAACGACTTAGAAATCAATGTTCAAAAAGGAAAACAATTAACGAACATGAGAGCTTCTGGCACTGATGGAATCACGATTATTGTTCCTAAAAAACAATTTTCTTTAGAAGAATCTCTCGAATATATCCAAAAAGACGAATATGTGGAGGTAACTCCAAAAAGTATTCGTATGCGAAAAATTCATTTGAACGCAAATGATCGCAAACGTTTTGACAAATAAAATAAGTAATTAAGCATATTTTATTTTCTCTAAAAACGCTATTAGAATTTTTATTTCTGATAGCGTTTTTTTTATGAAAAATGATTTAAAACTTGTATTTTTGTGCAATGATCAAACACCAAAAACAAATCTTATGCTGATTGCCAACCCAATTTATGATGTAGTTTTCAAATATTTGATGGAAGACAGTAAAGTTGCCAAACTACTGATTTCTAGGATTATAGACATGAAAATTATAGACCTTGATTTTCAACCACAGGAATTTATTGCCGATTTTGGAGATAAATCCAAAAAGAAAAAAAAGAAAATCACTAAAAAAGTAAGCATTCCTGAAGAGGTGTATTTAACCATTTACAGACTCGATTTTAAAGCCCGAATCAGCACCCCTGAAGGTGAAAAATTGGTCATTATCGAAATCCAAAAGGCAAAATACATCAGCGAAATTATGCGTTTTCGCAGGTATTTGGGCGAACAATACAGTAGCGAGAACAACGCTTATGAGGTTGAAAATAAACAAGGTTTGACCGTCAAAAAAGGTCTGCCGATCATCAGCATTTATTTTTTGGGCGAGGATTTTGAACATATTTCGGGTGTTCCTGTGGTTAAAGTAAACAATCAGGTTATTGATTTGTATTCGGGCAAGGAAATAAAAAAGAAAGAAGATTTTATAGAATCTTTGACTCACAAAAGTTTTATCATCAGCATTCCAAATCTGAAAGAAAGTCGAAGGAATGAATTGGAAACGATTTTGTCGGTATTTGATCAATCGAATCGTTCTAGCGATCACCACATTTTGAATATTTCGGAGGAGGATTTTCCAGAGGAATATTGGATAATTATCAGGCGTTTGCGAAAAGCAAGCAGTGAACAAGCGGTTCGCAAGCAAATGACGATGGAAGACGATTTGCAAGATCAATTTGAAAACATAGTGCGCGCGCTTGCCAAAGGAAAAGAAGTAATTGCCGAGAAAGAAAAAACCATCGAGGAGAAGGAAAAAGCTCTTTCAGAAAGCAGACAAACCATCGAGGAGAAGGAAAAAGCTCTTTCAGAAAGCAGACAAACCATCGAGGAGAAGGAAAAAGCTCTTTCAGAAAGTAAACAAACCATCGAGGAGAAGGAAAAAGCTCTTTCAGAAAGTAAACAAACCATCGAGGAGAAGGAAAAAACCATCGAAAACCAAGATGATTTGATCCGAAAACTTTTTTGTAGGCGGGCTTTTTATTTTTTCTGGGGCGATCAAACTTAATGATCCTGTCGGAACGCAAATTAAATTAGAAGAATATTTTGAAGTTTTTGCAAACGATTTTGCTGAAATTTTCAGAAGTTTTACGCCTATTGCTTTGCCTTTATCGGTATTTTTGTGCGTAGCTGAAATTGTGTTGGGTGTCTCGCTTTTAACCAATTTCAAAAGGCGAACAACCATTCATTTGTTGTTTGGTCTCATTATTTTCTTTACTTTTCTTACTTTTTATTCTGCTTATTTCGACAAAGTTACAGATTGTGGTTGTTTTGGTGATGCGATCAAACTTACGCCTTGGGAGTCCTTTGGAAAAGACATTTTACTGACCATTTTGATCGGAATTTTGATGTTTCAACAAAGTTCTTTTGACAATGTTTTTCATAAACCTGCGGGAATGTTGGTTATCGGTTTTTTTATTGCAAGCGTTTTGGCTGCGGTTTACGCCATTCAGCATCTGCCTTTTATAGATTTCAGAAATTATAAAGTTGGAAATAATATTCCTGAACTTATGAAAAGACCAAAAGTTCCTTGCAGAATGATTTATGAAATGAGTAAAGATGGCGAAAAATTCGTTTTTGAAGAATATCCAAAAGACAAAAGCCTCAAACTTGACACCAGCTATATTGCCAATGAAAGCGAATGTTTGGCAAAAATTCAAGATTATAGTTTTTGGTCAGATACTTCGGATTATACAAAAGAATCTTTAATAGGCAAAAAATTATTGATTTTGATCCAAAAAACCGATTCTGACGACTCGGAAATTTACAAACAAATCAATGAATTGACTAAACAAACGCAAGAATTAAATATTGAAAATGTGCTAATTACTTCTGTTGATTCTAAAACATTCGAAGCGTTCAGGCATGAACAACAGTTGGCAATGCCTTATTATTTTGCCGATTCTAAATTGATCAAAACCATTATGAGATCACGTGTTGGTTTGACATTTTTGAAAGATGGGCAAATCATGGGAAAATGGCATTACAACGACATTCCAAGCATCGAAAAATTGAAAGAGTTGCAGTAAAACAAGTCTAAGAAAAACGATTTTATTTTGATTGATCAAAATAAAATCGTATCTAGCATTTAAGTTTCTAAATAAAAAATCTTTCATTATGAAAAAAATATCTTATGTATTTGTTTTAATTTTTTCCGCGCTATTGCTTTTTAATTGTGGTGGAAAATCTTCTGAAAAAAGCGGGAATGCTGTGGAAGCAAACATTTCTAATACAGGCGAAAAACAAGACGGCGGGCGAAAAAGACGCGGTTGCGATTTGGATCAGGAAGAGTTTAAAAAAACAGAAATCTTTGCAGTTTTAGATAGAAGTTCAGACAAAAACGAACTTCCCGCAGCAGTTTCTTTGGTTAAATATGCCCCAAAACCGTCGAGTCAAGGTTCGCAAGGCTCTTGTACTTCTTGGGCTTGCAATTATGCTGCTCGAACCATTTTGGAATCGGTTGCCACAGGAAAAGACCCTAACGCAAATCCTTTTAGCCCTGCTTATCTCTACAATCAAATTACCAAAGGAAATTGTACAGGTACAAATATTGGAGTTGCTTTAGATAAAATGAAAGTAGTCGGAGGAATCGGACTAAAAGAATTTCCTTATACCGATCAAGACTGTTCCAAACAGCCAGACGCGCAAATGAAACAAGTTGCACAAGCCAATAAAATTGTAGGTTACAACCGTTTGACTTTTGACGATAGCAAAGGTGAAAAAAAAGCAGGGAAAGTGGACATTATCGCCATGAAACAAAATTTGGCAAAAGGCGCACCTATTGTTATCGGAATTTTGGTTGGTGGAACTTTTGGAAAAGTGGATAAAGAAGGTTTTTGGAAACCAACCCAAAAAGACATTCAAACCATGAAAACCCAACAAGACGGACACAAAGTTGATGATGACGAAGACGACTCATTTGGCGGACACGCTATGTGTATTGTTGCTTATGATGACAAAAAGGGCGGAGGAGCATTCCAAATTATGAATAGTTGGGGAAGTGATTGGGCTGACAAAGGCTTTTTTTGGATGACTTACAAAGATTTCGAATTGTTTTCTAACGAATATTACAGCGAAGTTTACGGACTCGATCCTTTGCCGAGCAAAAAGTCTAGCAACATCGACTTTTCAGCTTCTGTTGGTCTTTTAGACAATAAAACAAAAAGTTATTTGGGTTTACAGAAAAAAGCGGGCTATGTTTTTGCAACCAAAGGCGTACAAAAAGCAGGTACAAAATTCAAAATTGAGTTCACTAATTCTACTGCTTGCTATACTTATGTTTTTGGACAAGAAACAGACGGTACAAGCTATGTCTTGTTTCCTTATACCGAAAAACACTCGCCTTATTGCGGAATTACAGGCACAAGAGTTTTCCCAAAAGACTTTTCCATGCAGTTGGATAATGTAGGTACAAAAGACGTTTTTGTGGTGGTTTTATCCAAAGAAAAACTTGATTTTAATGCTTTAAACGAAAAAATTAGTAGCGGTTCAGGGGATTATGAAAGCAAAGTAAAAGCGGCTTTAGGTAATAAATTAATTCCTGTGGGAAACATCAAAGCTAAAGGCGGAGATGCCCCAAGTTTTGACATCAGCACTTCTAGCCAAACGGCTTTCCCGATTGTGATTGAAGTGGCGAAAAAATAATTTTTTGGGGCTAAATGAATAAATTTAGTCCCTAATTTTTAGTTCGAAGTCAATTTTTTTTATTCCTACAATTTCTTTTTTAATCTCCTCTGCGAATAATAAAAAATTGTTTTTAAACCATTTATCATTCTTTTGCTGTTCAGAAAATTAAAATAACCTTCAAAGCCTTTTGAAACTTTGAAGGTAAAAAATTAATTTTTTAAATTATTCATTAAAAAGTCTTTAAAAACTGCAAATTCTTTTGATAATAGAATCTTTTTCGTAGGTTTTTCCATAAATTCTAACAAACGTGCAGGAATTTCTACTTTTTCGTTTAAAGTTTGTTCTACTACTTCCAAAAATTTGGCGGGGTGAGCAGTTTCCAAAATAATTCCGTTGGCAGGTTTTGCAAACTCTTTTTCAAAATCTTTCCAAGCCAAATAGCCAATTGCCCCGTGTGGATCAAGAATGTAATCATAGCGTTTTTTGCAATCTATCATGGCATTTTGCGTTTGTTGATCGTCATAAAAATAGCCTTTCATATCAGTTTGTATGGCAGCCAAATCATTGGCGTACAAATCTGCTATTCTCGCAAAATTACTAGGGTTTCCTACGTCCATTGCATTAGAAATGGTTTGTACAGACGGTTTTGGTTCAAAATTTCCTGTTTTTAAGAAATCAGGAATAATTTTGTTCAAATTGGTTGCTGCAATGAATTTGCTAATTGGCAAGCCCATTTTTTTAGCAAAAATTCCTGCGGTTAAGTTTCCAAAGTTACCGCTAGGAATAACAAAAAACAGTGGCAAATCTTTATTTTTGAGTTGTGCATACGCCCTAAAATAATAAAAAGATTGCGGAATAAGTCGCGCAATATTTATAGAATTAGCGGAGCTAACAAAAAATGTTTTCTGAATATCACTATCCATAAATGCCTGTTTTACAAGACTTTGGCAGTCATCAAAAGTACCGTCAATTTCTAATGCAGTAATGTTTTGTCCAAGAGTCGTAAATTGTTTTTCTTGAATTAAACTTACTTTCCCTTTTGGATACAACACCGTAACGCTAATATTTGGCACACCTAAAAAACCGTTGGCAACCGCACTACCCGTATCGCCCGAAGTAGCTACTAAAATATGTAGTTGCTTTCCGCTATTTTCTACAAAATACGACATCGTATTTGCCATAAATCTTGCGCCAAAGTCTTTGAAAGCAAAAGTAGGACCATGGAAAAGCTCTAAAACGTGGCTTTGTGGGTCTAAACTTTTTAGTTCTGCCTCAAAAGTGATGGTTTTATCAATAATTTCACGTAGTTTATGAGTATCAATGTCTTCGCCAATTAAAGTATTTGCAACTTCAAAAGCCATATCCGCAAAACTTAATTCAGAAATGTTATTGAAAAAAGATTTTGGTAAAGACTTTATATGTTCAGGCATAAACAAGCCATTATCAGACGGCAAACCCTGTATAACTGCCTCTTTTAGGCTTACAGCAGGTGTTTGGTGTTTTGTGCTATAATAATTCATGTCAAAATTTGTTTAAAAAAACCTTGCAAGCTGACTGCCCGCAAGGTTGCTTATGTAATTCTAAAAATTATTTGCAGTACAAAGACGCAAGCCTTTAACTGTTTAATGTAATTATTTTTTTGTTGATTTTGCTTTTGCGACAGCTATTTCTGCGCCGATACGTTCAGCTGTTTTTTCTACTTCCGATTCTTGTTCCATATTTTCATGGCTTGCTTTTAAAGTATCCAAAACGATTGGCGTAGCAATGAAAATAGAAGAATATGTACCAAAAAACAAACCTACCAACAAAGCAAAAGAGAAACCACGCAATACTTCACCACCAGCAACAAACAAAACCAAAACCACCACAACCGTAGTTAAAGAAGTAATTACTGTACGGCTTAAAGTGCTATTAATAGAATTATTAAGCGTTAATTCTAGTGTTTCATCAGATTTTTTGCTTGTCAAAAACTCTCTGACCCTATCAAAAACAACCACCGTATCGTTAATAGAATACCCGATCACAGTCAAAACCGCTGCAATAAATACTTGATCAACTTCAAAAGAAAGTCCGACAGCACCTGCAATAGCAAATAAAGACAAAACGACCAAAACGTCATGGAATAAAGCTACAATAGCACCAACTCCGAAATGCCATTTTCTGAAACGTAAGAAAATATACAAGAAAATTGCAATTAAAGAGGCAGAAATAGCAAGGAAAGAAGACGATTTAATATCATCAGCAATGGTTGCGCCTACTTTTGAGGAACTCAATATTTTAGGTTCAAGAGCAGAAAATTCTTGTAAACCTTTGTTTAGAGCTGCTAGAACTTTGTTATCTGCAATGTCTGTTTCATCATCGATTAGATAAACAGTAGTAACTTTGATTTTATTAGGCGAATCATAAGATTTTGTTTCCAAACCTGTGTTTTCAAAATCGTCTTGTAAAGCAACTTTGATGTCGGAAGCAACCACATTTTTGTTAAATTCTACAATATATGTTCTGCCACCTTTAAAATCTACGCCCAAATTTAAGCCTTTAACTGCCATAATTCCTAAACCAATCACGATAAGTACCGCAGAAAAAGTATAAGCCATTTTACGTTTGCCAATAAAATCGAAATTGATATTGTCAAATAGTTTCATAGAAAACGGAGTTCCAAAAGAAATATTTGCTTTTTCGTTTTTCTCTAAAATATAAAAAACAATGACTTTAGACACATAAACCGCAGTAAAAAACGAGCAAATAATACCAATGATCAAAGTAATTGCAAAACCTTTGATAGGTCCTGTACCTAATGAATACAAGAAAAATGCGGTTAGTAAAGTAGTAATGTTCGAGTCAAAAATAGACCAAAAAGCACGACTATAACCTTCTTTTACGGCAGGAAATAAAGCCAAACCATTTCTTAGTTCTTCACGGATACGTTCAAAAATCAACACGTTGGCATCAACAGCCATACCAATGGTCAAAACAATACCTGCAATACCTGGCAAAGTCAAAGACGCATTGAGTTGAGCCAAAATACCAATAATAAAAAATACGTTGATTAACAATACAGTATTTGCAATCAAACCGCTTTTTGCATAATAAAAAACCATGAAAGCCACCACAATCAAGAAACCTGCTAACACAGAGTTTAAACCTTGTTGGATCGCCTCTTTACCCAAAGACGGACCTACTACGGCTTCTTCTACAATGGTTGTTGGAGCAGGAAGTTTACCCGCTTTTAGGATATTGGCTAAATCTTTTGCTTCTTCTACATCAAAACTACCAGAAATAGATGAGTTTCCGCCAGAAATTTCAGACTGAACCACAGGCGCAGAATATACATAATTGTCCAAAACGATGGCAATTTGTCTGCCCAAATTTTTTGCAGTCAAACGTTTCCATTCTTTTGCTCCTGTCGAATTCATTTGCATGGATACGTCTGGTCTTCCTCTTTCGTCAAAACCTTGTCCTGCATCAGTGATCACTTCGCCTGTCAAAGGAGCTTCTCCTTTTCTTTTCTTTTTGATCGCATACAATTCAAAATAAGATTTTCCTGTTTCTTTTGCTTCTGCAACAGGTTTGACACTCCACAAAAATTGCATATCCATTGGCAACATGGAACGCACTTCTTTTTCGTTAAGTAAAGAATTGATTGCCGAAGTATCTGCGGCATCATAAGTCAAATCCAAACGGTTTTGGTTGAGTTGCACCAATTTAGAAAACAAAGGGGAAGTTGCTTTGTTGGTGGTATCTGTTCCGTTTTTGCTCAAAGACTCTTCCAATGATTTTTTAGAAGTATCGGTTTTGCTAGTATCTTTGTCGTTTTTGGCAAGCAAAGAATCGGTAGTTTGTTTTTTTGTGGTATCACCTTTGGCAGCCAAATCAGAAAGTTCTTCTTTTTTGCCGCCTGTTTTTTCGCGTTTTACCCAAAAATCATTAATTTGTTGCAAATATTTGAAATATTCGTTAGCAGACCAAACTTCCCAAAACTCTAATTTTGCCACTCCTTGCAACAATTTTCTTACACGTTCAGGATTATCCACGCCAGGAAGCTCGATTTGAATACGGCTAGTTCCAGGAATTCTTTGAATATTTGGTTGTGTAACCCCAAATTTGTCAATACGAGTACGAATAATGTTGTAAGAACGATCTATTGCTCCATCAACTTCATTGTTAATAATTCTTTTAATTTCTGGTTCAGGAGTTTTAAAATCGATTCTTCCTCTGTTTGCAGAAATTGCAAAAACTTTGTTTAATTGATTTTTTCCTGCAATTTTTTCGTATTCTTCAAAAAACAAATCAGTATAATTGACCTGTGAATTTTTTTGACGAGCCGAAGCATCGGCAATGGCTTTGTTAAAATTAGGATCATTGCTGTTGCCCGACATGGCTCTCAAAATTTCTACAGGAGAAACTTCCAAAACCACGTGCATACCACCTTGTAAATCAAGACCCAAATGCAATTCGTTGTCTTTAACTTCTTTCAAAGTAAATTCGGTAAAACCCAAATTATAAACGGGTTTGTTTCGCAAGGAATCCAAATATCTTTGCTTTTTAAAATAATCAACATTGCCTTTTTCGTCTTTGGCAAAGTTTTCAGCATCGTTTTGAACGCCAAAAGAAACAAAAGTAAAAGATAAATAATACAAGCACAAAACCATAACAAGGATGGTTAGCGCAATAATCGCTGTTTTATTTTGCATAAACAGTATAAATTTTAGAAATGAGATATGAAAATATAAACCTTTGATAATCAAAGGTTTGAAAATTATTTATAAATAAAAAAACCATAGGCAAAAGCCTATGTAATAGGAAGTTATGGAGCTTGACTACAAATACTTGTCTGAAAAAGATTTTGTAAATAAGGGAGTAAATGAACGAAAACCGAATCAGACTGAATTAGGTTTTGACAAAAAATATAAGAAAAAAACTTACATACACATTCAAAAGAACTTGTATCAAAATTAATTTGCAAATGTACGTTTACGATGGCATCCAAAAAAGAAATTTCGCTAAGAATTTCTTGTTCAGGTTCTTGGCTGTTTTCATTATCCAAAATAGTTTTCGCTGTTGGACTTGCCAATAAATCCTTAGAAACTGCAAAAAAAGCAGAATTAAGATTGAGAAGCAAAAACAAAAAGCTAAAAATTGTTTTGATATAATTTTTTTGACGCATCGTGATCGTTATTTGTGGCGCAAAAGTATGTTTATTTTCTTATTTTTCAAAATGATTTAAGAAAAAAAACAATTAATTCACAAAAATAGTTAATTTTATTCCAAAACTTATCGTTTTGTTATACATTTCGTTAAATTTGCCTAATTAAATGATGAAAAAATGAAACTAAAAATATTAAAAAATTTAGCCATTTTTACGCTTGTCATCACGCTTGGATCGTCAGGAACGCCAGAAGTGAAAGATGATGTGGAAAAAAATAGAATGTTGATCCAAAACATTATGTATGTTCTTTCTGCGGGGCATTATCAAGCGCATAAAGTTGATGATCAATTTTCTAAAAATACTTTTGACTTGTATATCAAGCAGTTAGACTTTGCAAAACGTCTTTTGACCGCAGATGATTTGAAATTGTTGAAAAGCTACGAAAACCAAATTGACGATCAAGTGCAAACTGGTTCTTACGAATTTTTTGATTTAAGCGAAAAAATTGTTTCGCAAAGAATTAAAGACTCGCAAAAATATTACAAACAAGCGCTTGAAAAACCTTTTGATTTTGACAAAAAAGAAGATTTGGAAACTGATCCTGCAAAAATTCCTTTTGCCAAAGACAGCACAGAACTCAAAGAATATTGGCGTAAATATTTGAAATACAACACTTTGACTCGTTTGGTTGAACTTATGCAAGCCCAAGAAGCCAGCGAAGAAGAAATGAAACGCACCAACAAAAAAGACGAATCTAAGATTTTGTCTTTTGCAGATTTAGAAAAAAAAGCACGCGAGGAAGTCCTAAAAAACCATGACGAATGGTATGAAAGAATGAAAATCATAGAAAAAAATGATTGGCTTTCGATCTATTTGAACTCAATTACAGGCACTTACGATCCGCATACAAACTATTTGCCTCCACAAGACAAACAAAATTTCGATATTCAAATGTCGGGCAAATTGGAAGGAATTGGGGCAACACTTTACAATAACGAAGGCTATGTAAAAGTAGGCAGCATTGTTCCAGGAAGTCCTTGTTGGAAAGAAGGGCAACTTGCTGTTGGCGATAAAATTTTGAAAGTAGCACAAGGCAACGCAGAACCTTTGGATATTGTGGGTATGCGTTCTGACCATGCAGTTGGCTATATTCGTGGCAAAAAAGGTACGGAAGTAAAACTTACGGTCAAGAAAAAAGACAATAGTGTGGTCGTAATTTCAATCATCAGAGATGTGATCGAAATTGGCGAAACTTATGCGCGTTCAGCCATTTTGAAAGACGAAAAAGACAAAGTAGGCTACATTCATTTGCCTAAGTTTTATGCCGATTTTGGTAATGATGGCAATGATGAATCAGGTCGTTTTTGTGCTAGAGATGTCCGAAAAGAACTCGAAAAGTTTAAAAAAGAAAATGCCAAAGGTGTAATTTTGGATTTGAGAAGTAATGGCGGAGGTTCTTTGCAAGAAGTGATCGACATGGTCGGTTTGTTTATCAAATCGGGACCTGTGGTGCAAGTAAAAGGCAGAGATGCACAAATGCAAGTACATTCAGATCGTGATCCTGCATTGGTTTATGATGCTCCTTTGGTGGTTTTGGTCAATCCGTACAGTGCTTCGGCTTCTGAAATTTTGGCAGCAGCTATCCAAGATTATGGCAGAGGCGTGATCATTGGCAGCAGCCCAACTTTCGGAAAAGGCACAGTGCAGCGCGTGTTAGACCTTGACGGCTTAATTCCAGAAAGTATGAGCAAAGTAAAACCTTTGGGATCGATAAAATTAACTTTGCAAAAATATTACAGAATCAATGGCGAAACGGTACAATTAAAAGGCGTTCAGCCCGACATTATTTTGCCTGATAGCTATTCTTATTTGGAAATTGGCGAAAAAGAACAAGATTATCCGCTTGCTGCTGATGTCATTCCTGCTGCCCAATACGAAAAATGGAATAAAGCACCCAACATGAAAGCCTTGCGCGAAAACAGTGAAAAGCGTTTGAAAAGCCATGAAACTTTTAAATTGGTTACAGAAAATGCCTTGCGTTTGAAAAAACAGAAAGATTTTACACTTCATACCTTAAATTTGAAGCAATATCGCGAAGAACTCAAAAAAGCAAAAGAGGAAACTGAAAAATACAATGCCGTAAACGAAAAAGTCAAAGATTTGGATATTGAGTCTTTGTTGGCAGATGTAGAGGAAACAAAAACGGATTCTATCAAAACTGCAACACGCACCGCTTGGCTAAAAACTTTGAAAAAAGATTTTTATTTGCAAGAGGCTTTGAACGTTATTAAAGAAATTAAATAATTTTTTTACCATTTTTTCATAAAAAAGCCCTATTTTTGTGTAGGGCTTTTTTTATTTATCATTTTGTTATGAAAAAAATTTTACTCACAGGCGCAAACGGACAATTAGGCAATGAAATTAAGCAATTTATTTCGCAAATGCCTGATTATGAATTTGTTTTGACTGACCTAAACGAATTAGATATTTGCAATTTGCAAGCCATCGAAAATATTTTTGCCAAACACAAATTCAGTTTTTGCATCAATGCTGCGGCTTACACAGCCGTAGATCGTGCAGAATCGGATCAGGAAAAGGCGTTTTTAGTCAATGAAAAAGCCGTTTTTTGGCTTGCGCAAACTTGCAAAAAATACGAAACCGTTTTGTTTCATATTTCCACAGATTTTGTGTTTGACGGAAAAAATAATTTGCCTTATCAAGAAAACGATCTTTGCAAACCCTTAAATATTTACGGAAAAAGCAAATTGGCAGGCGAAATTGCTGCTTTACAAAACCATGAACGCACTTTTGTTATTCGAACTTCTTGGTTATATTCTGTTTTTGGTGCTAATTTTGTAAAAACCATGTTGCGTTTGGCAAAAGAAAAACCTGAACTCAAAGTGGTTGGTGATCAAATTGGCAGCCCGACTTATGCAAAAGATTTGGCGCAAAGCATTATTTTAATGATTTCTGAAACCACAAAATTGTTGGAATCAAAAAATTTAGAAAAATTGAATAAATTGTTTGGAATTTATCATTACAGCAACGAAGGGGTGGCAAGTTGGTACGATTTTGCACACGCTATTTTTGAATATGCCAAAATAGACACCAATTTATATGCAATTAGTACCGAAAAATATCCAACGCCTGCACTTAGACCTGCGTTTAGTGTGCTGGATAAATCAAAAATCAAAAATAATTTTAATTTTAACATTCCACATTGGCGCAAAAGTTTGCAAAATTGTTTAAAAAGTATTTAATTGCTCAAATTAGATCAACTTACATTTCATAAAAAATAAAATGTGGCAACAAATTGTTTCTTTTCATAAAAGATTAGAAAATTTGAGCATTAAAATTAAGCTCATTGTGGCGCTAATTGGGATTTTGTCTATTTCCTTGTTTGGATTAAGCATTTTTAATTATCATCAATCCAAAAATGAATTAGAAAAAACGCTGTTGGAAGAACAAAATATTTTGGTAGAAGAGATTTATGCCATGTTGCAGAAGGAACTTTCTATGCCTTTTTTTATTTCCAACAGCATTGCCAACGATTTATTTATTAAAGAATGGATTTCGCAAGGAGAATTAAAGCCTGAATTGATGCAACAACACATTAATCAACTCAAAAAACAATATCCTATTTTTGTACTTGCCCTGACTACCAATAAAAATAATGACTATTATAACGGTTCAGAAATTCGTCAATTACTTGCTGATAACCCGAAAGATCAATGGTATTTTGCATTTAAACGCAAACAAGCCGAACAGGAAATGAATTTGGATAATTCCAAAGAAGGAATATTAAGTTTGTTTTTGAATAAAAAAATTCTTAACGAAAAAGCAGAGCAAATTGGAATTGTTACCGTAGGCATAAAACTAGAAAAAATAGTAGATTTGATTTTAGCCAAACAAATTGGTAAAGATGGAAAAGTTTATGTAGTTGATGAAAGTGGAATTATCAAAATTCACAAAAATAAGCGTTTGGTAAGCAGAAAAGATGATTTGCTCAATGCAAATAAAATACAAGAGCAAGACGGAATTTCTACCATTGCAACCAAAATTCTGACTTCTAAACGTGGAAATTTTGAATATATCAGCAGGGAAAATAGTAAAATATTGGTTCAAACCGAATTTTTTGAAGAATTTGGCTGGCATTTAATTGTGGAAGTGTCTGAAATGGAAATGTTTATTCCCATTTACCAATTATTTTTGACCAATATTGGTGTTCAATTTTTGTTAATTTTATTCATAATTTTCTTTTGCATATTTGCCATTGATACTTTGATTACCAAACCACTAAATAAGTTGAATCATAATTTATTGACATTTTTTGACTTTTTGAACAGAAAAACAGATCGAGTAAAATTGCTAAATATTTCTGCCAAAGATGAAATTGGAATTATGTCGGATATTATCAACGAAAATATTGTCAAAATTCAAGATGGAATAGTGAAAGACACTCTGCTCATCAAAGAAACCACCCAAATTATAGAGCATATTCAAGAAGGTTTTTTGACAAAAAGATTATTAAATGAGGGAAACAACCGCGAATTAGTCAATTTGCGTCAAGAAATCAATGAAATGTTAGAGGTTTTGGAAGGAAAAATTGGACGAAATATCTATAATATCATTGAAATTATGGAAGAATATGGACAAATCAAATTTGACAGAAAAATTAGCCACCCAAAAGGAGAAATAGAGATCAATACCAACAAAATGGGCGAAAATATTGCCTTACAACATCAGCGAATCCTAGTACAAAACGAGGAACTTCAACAGCAACAAGAAGAAATTGAGTCTCAAAGAGATTATATTTCAGAAAAAAACAAAGAAATTGTTTTGCAAAAAGAAAATGTAGAACGCCTTTACGACAACATTGTAACACTTAGCGAAGTTGGGCGTAGGATTACCAGCATTTTAGACATTACCAAACTCACTTCCGAAATTTATATTCAGGTAAATCAGTTGATGTCAGCACCAATTTTTGCCATTGCTTTGCACAACGAAGAGCAAAATGAATTGGATTTTTGGGGAATTAAAAATGATGTCGATCAAGTAGTTTTTTCCAGTGATTCCTTAGAAAATGACAATTTTATGTCGGTTTGGTGTTTCAAAAACCAGCGCGAAATTGTGATCAATGATTTTGAAAGCGAGCATCAACAATATGTTCAAAATCCAGTTCAGATCGAATATGAAACCCGACATTCTATGGTTTATTTGCCTTTGCAAATCCAAGATAAATTTGTTGGAATTATTACTGTACAATCTTTTGAAAGAGATTCTTATGACGAACAAAGTGTTTCTCTATTGCGAAATTTAGCCGTTTACATTTCTGTTGCCATTGCCAACGCCCATAATTTTGGCGAATTAGACAAGGCAAAACAAATGATAGAAGAACGAAACAAACAAACGATGGACAGCATCCGATATGCGCAAACCATTCAACAAGCCATTTTGCCTTCTGTAGAACGTTTGGAAAGGGTTTTTGGAAAAGATAATTATTTTGTCTTTTTTCAGCCCAAAGATTTGGTTTCAGGTGATTTTTATTTTCTTACCAAAAACCGTCATACAGATAGTCCATATAGTTTTTTGGCAACTGTAGATTGCACAGGACACGGTGTTCCTGGTGCTTTTATGTCTTTGATTGGTAGCACTTTACTAAAACAAATCATTAGTGAAAAAAGAATAGAGAATCCTTACCAAATTTTAGAAACTTTACATGAAGAAGTTATTAGAATACTTAGACAGAAAAAAACAAATAATTCTGATGGAATGGATATTTGTCTGTGCCGCATCGAACAGATCGGATATGAACACGAAATTGTGTTTTGTGGAGCAAAAAGATCACTTTATTTTACAGAAAACGGTATTTTGAAAGAGCTTCGTGGAGATCACAAGAGTATTGGCGGCGTGAAAATTAGTACAAAATATGTCTTTGCAAACCAAATTATTCGTTTGCCAAAAGGCGAAATGTTGTATTTGGCTAGTGATGGTTTTATTGATCAAAACAATGTTTCTAGAGAAAAATATGGCTCTGTCAAATTTAGGGCTTTGTTACAAAGAATTTCTAGTTTGCCCTTGAAAGAACAAGTCAAAATTTTGAAAGATACAATAGACAAGCACCAAGAAAAAACCACACAAAGAGACGATATTACCGTATTGGGGATTAGATTAACCTAACTTTTATAAGACTTCAAAGCCTTATAAAAGTTAATGTATCATTCAAATTCCTACTAACTATAAATTCTTAAAGATGCTCCGTTGAGTTCTGTTTTGTAGGTAAAAAGTCCATTTTTGCCTTCATTATTTAAGCCAACTCCTTTTGTGCTAAACAAAGCCCCATGTGCAGAACAATAAAACCTATCCGAAGACGATTGATAAACTACCCTCATTTCTCCCTCATGGCTACATTTTTGAGTAACTGCCACATAAGTTCCGTCTTTGGTTTTGGCAATAACTATCTGATTTTTAATGATATAGCCACCATTGGTTTTTAAATTTGCATAT
Organism: Bacteroidota bacterium; assembly: GCA_004292785.1. GTDB lineage: Bacteria > Bacteroidota > Bacteroidia > Cytophagales > Thermoflexibacteraceae > RDXG01. The sequence goes on along the minus strand of RDXG01000213.1, from coordinate 9,649 downwards.
TGGGCATCATTCAAATCAATGATAAAATCAACTGCTCCTGCGGGAACAACGGTAACATTTGAGGACGAAGAACAACTGTGCAAGGTGATCAATGCAAAAACGGCTGCACTGCTCATGCCCAAACCCTTCAAAAATTCTTTGCGATTCATAAAATTTCTATTTAAAGATTTAAAAACTAGACGTTATCAATCATTGAAAAGGTTGCAAAAAATGTAGTTTGGAATGATTTTAAATAGATAAAAATTGATTTTAAAACCTTATTTAAACATAAATTCTTTCAAATAAAAAGGCTCAAAATAAGCTACATCAACCATTTTGCTTGCATCTGCCAAACAGCCAATATATTTGGCGGAAGGATAAATATCGTTTACAAAAAAAGCATTTTGATGAACCAATATTTTTTGTAACTTTTCTGATCCATTTCCAAAAAACACAATTTGATAATGTTCTAAAAGATTTGCAAAAGTATTTTCGTTCAAAACCAAAGCCTGAATTTCTTGAATTTTATTTAATTCATGATCAAAAATTGCCATAAAAACTTCCATTCTTCGAGCATCTATCATGGGGCAAAACAAGGTTTTCGCAGAAAAAAAAGGGATCATCGAAAAAGCCATCGACTCCAAAGTTCCCACCGAAAGCAAAGGCAAATCGAGGGCAACACAAAGTCCTTTTGCCGTAGAAACACCAATTCTTAGTCCCGTATAAGAACCAGGTCCCTTTGAAACCGCAATTTCAGTCAAATTTGCAAAACTATTTCCTGTATTTTTAAGCAAATCCTCGATCAGTAAAGTTAGCGAACCCGAATGAGATTTGTCTAATAAAATTTCGCTACAAGCCAACAATTTTTGTTTTTCGTGCAAGGCAACCGAACAAACGGCAGTAGAAGTGTCGATGCTTAGAGTCATTTTTTTGGTTTTTTTTAATGTGTTTTTGGCACGCTGATAACACTGATCAAACAGATTTTTCGCTGATAAAATATAGAACTTCCGCAAAAAATAAAAAAAGAACAAAATTGTACCACAAACATTCTTGTTTGTGCCTTTGAAAGCTACAAACAAGAATGTTTGTAGTACATTTCGTAAGTCCTAAAAATAAACAAAATCCGCATTTATCGGCAAAATCAGCGTTATCTGTGTGCTAAAAAAGAAACAGTAACATTTTGAAAATCAACAAAATAAGTCCTGTTTAAAAAAATTAAAAAGTTTCAATTCCGTTTACGGTAGTATATTTCATGGTAAACTTTTTGTTCGGATTCATAATTTTAAACGCACTTTGCGCCATCAGAGCCGCCTCGTGAAAACCGCACAAAATGAGTTTCAATTTGCCTTCGTAAGTGTTGATATCGCCAATCGCAAAAATGCCTTTGATATTGGTCGAATAGTCCAAAGTATTGACTTCGATGGCGTTTTTGTCGATGTTCAAATTCCAATCAGCAATGGGTCCTAGCTTTGGCGTAAGCCCAAACAAAGGAATAAAATAGTCGGTTTCGTAAATGGTTTCAACTTTGTCTTTGTCCTCGATGCTTACCGAAGTCAAATTATTTTCGCCATGTACTTTGTTCACATTTGAGTTCAAAAGCAATTTGATTTTGCCTTCCTTTGCCAATTCAAGCACTTTTTCGGCAGAGTCTGGTGCGCCCCTAAACGATTCGTTTCTGTGAACCAAAACCAATTCGGAAGTAACATCAGCCAAAAAATTTGTCCAATCCAATGCCGAGTCTCCGCCACCTGCGATCACAATTCGCTTGTTTCTGAACTTTTCTGGATCGGTGATCATATACTGAATCCCTTTTCCGCTTTCGTATTTTTCGAGGTTTGGAATTGGTGGTTTTCTGGGTTCAAAACAGCCCAAACCGCCTGCAATTACCACAATTTTACAAGAAATTTGCGTTCCTTCGGAAGTTGCCAATATAAAGGACTCGTCTTCGAGTTTTGCCAAACTTTCCACTCTTTCGCCCAAAGTAAAAGTTGGTTGAAAAGGATCGATCTGCTGACGCAAATTTTTGATCAAATCTTGGGCAAGTATGTCTGGAAAACCTGGAATGTCATAAATCGGTTTTTTAGGATAAATTTCAGTTAATTGTCCGCCAATTTGGGGCAAAACATCGACAATATGGCAACGCATTTTGAGTAAACCTGCTTCAAAAACGGCAAACAAACCAACTGGACCTGCTCCAATAATGCAAATATCTGTGTGAATCATGATTTTTTTAATTTGTTTTTTAAAATATACTAAAACAATAAACTCTACCAACTAACTATTTTTGTCTAGCATAGAGGAGGTTATTTCATTCATTTTTTTGATCTTGAATTGGAAATCACCTTTGAGTTTATCTCTAAAATGTTGCAAGTTATCTAATAAATTTTGAATTTCCGCAGGCAAATTTTCTTCCAAATAAGCTCGGATTCTTTTTGCCAAAGTTGGCGACTTTCCATTGGTAGAAATGGCAATTTTTAGATCGCCTTTTTGCACAATAGAACCCAAATAAAAGTCGCAAAGTGGCGGCGTATCGGCTACGTTTACCAAAATTCGCAATTTTCGAGCCTCTTCTTTAATTTGTGCGTGCAATTCTTTGTTATCAGTTGCGCACAAAATTAAGTCTTTATTTTGTAAATCCGAAAAATCGAAGCGTCTTTCTACAATTTCTACCAAAGGCGAATTTTGGGCTAATTCCAAAGTTTCAGGCAAAAAACGGTCTGCAACCACCGTAATTCGAGCATTGGGGCTGTTGGCAAGCATGGCAGAAAGTTTTTCTAAACCCACATTTCCTCCACCAACAAGCAAGGTATGTAAGTTTTCTAACTTCAAAAAAACAGGAAAAAGCGTGTTCATAAGCAATGATTTTTTTAGATTGAACGCAAAAGTAAGAAAAAATAGACAAAATATTTTGATAGAATTTTCATTTATTTGCCATCTAATACTTTTTGTTTTATATTTTTGTCTTAAAAAAAATCAAAGTTTTTCTATAGAAAAATTTGTATTGGCAATTTTTACTTTCTTTTGCACCAAAAAATAAAATGATTCTTAGACAGAATTTTGTATATTTGCAAAATTAATTTTTACAGAAAATTCGCCTAAAAGTACATTATTTATCCATAAAAACAGAAAAAAATGTTAAATATAAAACCCAAGATAGGCATTACCATTGGTGATCTCAACGGAATAGGAGCAGAAGTGATCATGAAAGCTCTTTCCGATAGCCGAATATTAAGACTTTGTACACCAATCATTTATGGTTCTTCGAAAGTGCTATCCAAATATAAAAAATTGTTGAATAATGAAACTTTTAATTATCAGCTTTGGATAAAAGATCAGCCTTTGGCGGAACGAAAAATTAATGTGGTTAATTGTTGGGAAGATAATTTTGAAGTAGAATTAGGCAAAGTTAGTCCAGAAGCGGGAAAAGCTGCATTTTTAGCAATTAATAAATCTAGTGAAGACCTAAAAGCAGGTTTGATCGACGCTGTGGTAACTGCTCCAATTAATAAACATAATATTCAAAACCCAAATTTTCAGTTTCCTGGACATACCGAATATTATGCTGCGAATTTTGGTACAGGCGAAAGTTTGATGCTTTTAATTGCTGAAGAATTGCGTGTGGGAACAGTTACAGGGCATATTCCTGTGAGCAAAATCTCTGAAAGCATTAGCAAAGAAAAAATTATTGCCAAAACAAATGTTTTATTACAATCTTTAAAATATGATTTTGGTATCAAAAAACCGCGTGTAGCCATTTTAGGACTAAATCCTCATGCAGGAGAAGATGGTTTGTTGGGAATGGAAGAAAAAGAAGTCATTGAACCTGCTATTCAAGTTCTGAAAAGAAAGGGGCATTTAGTTTTTGGTGCATTTCCAGCAGATGGTTTTTTTGCGACTAAAAGTTATACCAAATATGATGCTGTTTTGGCAATGTATCACGATCAGGGCTTGATTCCTTTCAAAATGTTGGGTTTTGAAAATGGCGTAAATTTTACCGCAGGATTAAGTACCATTCGCACTTCTCCCGATCATGGCACCGCTTATGACATTGCGGGCAAAGGAATTGCGTCTGAAGAGTCTTTGCGTTCAGCAATATTTTTGGCAATAGATGTATTTAAAAGCAGAATATTAAATCCGAAACCTGCTAAAAAAGAAGAGTTCCGAAAAGACAAAAACCAACAAAAAAATGAAATTTTGAACGAAAAAGCCCTTTTTGAACAAGAAAAATTAGAACAAGACGAACTCAAAAAGTTAAGTGAGGCTTTGGCAAAAGAGGAAGTTTTGCCCATTAGTTTAAAAGGATAAATAGAAAATAGTTATCGACTTTTGGATAACTATTTTTTTATTTCGGAAGTTTGCTTTCCAAAATTTCCTTAAATTTGCGTAAAATTATCCTCAATGAAATGCTGCAAAATCTAGGTACTAGAAAAAAATAGTTATTAAAAGGTTTACTATATTTTTTTTGTATTATATTGCTTAACTAATTTATGCAAAATGAATCTAAATAATACTTGTTACATCTAAAAATCTAATCATTATGGGAGAATATCAAATTATTCTTTATATTTTGGCTGCTGTTGTTTACTTTTTATGGCAGGCTAACAAAAAATCGTACAAAGGCAACGAACCTACTCAACAAGTTTCGCCTGATCCTGAACCAGAAAAACCTGTGGAAGAACCCAAAAAGCCTAAGAAACCTTCGATTACGCTAGAAAGTGTATTGAAAGAGTACGAAAGAAAAATTCAGGATATGCCTACAAAAGTGGACACCACACAAGAAGGAGGCAGAAAAAAAACAGTTGATCCTAAAAAGTCAATTAATTTGAAGGAAGGAGTAAAAAAAAAATTGAGTAATTTTTATAAAAGTTCAGAAGATGCACTTCATGAAAAATCTGAATTGGACAACGGGCATTTTAGTCCCTATGCTTTGCCAAAGGAAACCATAAACCCAATTGGGGATATGCTTTCTAAACCAGAATCGTTGCGAAATGCTTTTATTTTAAGCGAAATTCTGAAAAGACCAAATCATTTTTAAACAAAAAAAGTCCGCATTTCTCAAAGAAATGCGGACTTTTTTTAAGTAAATTGTCCGACATAAGTCTGACAAAAAGTATTTTTATTAGAAAAAATGATTTCTTACATCATTCCGTCCATTCCACCCATTCCGCCACGTCCACCCATTGGACTTGCTTTTTCGTCTTCTGGTTCGTCTGCAATTACGCACTCGGTAGTGAGCAATAAAGCGGCGATAGAAGCGGCATTTTCTAATGCCAAACGAGTTACTTTTGTAGGGTCAAGAACGCCTGCGTCAAACAAGTTTTCGAATTTGTCTGATCTTGCATTGTAACCGAAATCTGCTTTTCCTTCTTTTACTTTTTGAACGATTACAGAACCTTCGCCACCAGCGTTAGCAATGATGGTTCTCAAAGGAGATTCCAATGCTTGTCTGATGATGTTTACGCCTGTAGCTTCGTCTTCATTATAAGTTTTGATGTCGTCAAGAGATAAAATTGCTCTGATCAAAGCAACACCACCACCAGGAACTACGCCTTCTTGTACTGCGGCACGAGTTGCGTGCAAAGCATCGTCGACTCTATCTTTTTTCTCTTTCATTTCAACTTCTGTTGCGGCTCCGATATAAAGGATAGCTACGCCACCAGAAAGTTTGGCAAGTCTTTCTTGCAATTTTTCTTTGTCATAATCAGAAGTTGTCGTTCCGATTTGTGCTTTAATTTGGCTTACTCTGCCTTTGATGTCTTCAGAACTTCCAGAACCGTTAATAACAGTTGTGTTGTCTTTGTCCACGATCAATTTTTCGGCAGTTCCCAAATATTCAAGCGTTGCGCTTTCCAATTTGTAACCTCTTTCTTCAGAAATTACTGTTCCGCCTGTCAAAACTGCGATGTCTTCCAACATTGCTTTTCTTCTGTCACCAAAACCTGGAGCTTTTACAGCCGCCACTTTGAGTGCGCCTCTGATTTTGTTTACTACCAAAGTAGCCAATGCTTCACCATCTACATCTTCAGCAACGATCAACAAAGGTCTGCCTGTTTGTGCAACTTGTTCCAAAATTGGCAACAATTCTTTCATTGAAGAAACTTTTTTGTCATAGATCAAAATAAAAGGGCGATCCATAACTACTTCCATTTTTTCAGTGTCTGTTACAAAATAAGGCGACAAATAACCTCTGTCAAACTGCATACCTTCTACAGTTTTTACTTCGGTTTCAGTTCCTTTTGCTTCTTCAACTGTAATAACGCCATCTTTGCCCACTTTGTCCATCGCATCAGCGATCATATTGCCAATGGTTTCGTCATTGTTTGCAGAAATAGTAGCTACTTGAGCAATTTCGTTACGGCTGTTGATGGTTTTAGATTGTTTTTTCAAATCTGAAACTACTGCCAAAACTGCTTTTTCGATTCCTCTTTTCAAATCCATCGGATTTGCGCCTGCGGCTACGTTTTTAATCCCAAAATTGAAAATAGATTGAGCCAAAACGGTAGCTGTAGTCGTTCCATCTCCTGCGCTATCCGCAGTTTTAGAAGCTACTTCTTTTACAAGTTGTGCGCCCATGTTTTCGATAGAGTCTTTCAACTCAATATCTTTAGCCACAGTAACACCATCTTTTGTAACGGTTGGAGAACCGAATTTTTTGTCAAGAATTACATTTCTACCTTTAGGACCTAAGGTAACTTTTACGGCATTTGCCAAAGAATCAACGCCTTTTTTGAGCTTATTTCTAGCGTCTGTATCAAAAAGAATATTTTTTGCCATGTTAAATGGATATTTTTAAAGTTAAAAAAAAAGAAAAATGGGTAACGAATAAAACAGATTACAAGATTGCAAAGATGTCTGACTCACGCATGATCAAATATTCTTTGCCCTCGATGGTAACTTCTGTACCAGCATATTTGCCGTATAACACTGAGTCACCAACTTTAACCGTTAAAGGTTCGTCTTTTTTTCCTGTGCCAATCGCTACGATCTCACCTTTTTGTGGTTTTTCTTGTGCAGAATCTGGAATGATAATGCCAGAAGAAGTTTTGGTTTCAGCTGGAGCAGGTTGAACTACTACTCTGTCAGCAAGCGGTTTAATATTCACTTTTGCCATTTTTTGTGTATATTTTGGATTAATGATTTTTTTTTGTGGAAGCGAATGCTTACCATTTTGACAGATAATTAGCATTTTATATGCCAAGCCCAAAAAGTGCCAAAAAGACATAAAAAACTGACAAATTTTTGTAATTGATCTGCTAAAATGGCAGGTTTTGGTTTGTCAATGGCTACAAAACATTGCCAAAAGCGGTTTTTAACCAATTTTTACTCCAACCACCAAAATATCATCAATTTGGGAATAATTGCCTTTCCAATCATTAATTTTGTCTTCTAAAATAAGCCTTTGTTTTTCCATTGGCAAAGAATGAATTGCAAATAGCAAATCTTTGAGTTGTTTGACCATAAATTTTTTGTTGTCTTTTCCGCCAAATTGGTCTTCATAACCATCAGAACACATATAAAAAATAGTCGGAGTGGACAAATTAATGGAATGTTTGGTAAAACCTTCGCCATCAAAAATTTTTGTTCCGCCTATAGATTTTCGGGTGGCTTTGATGGTATGAAACTCATTATTTTGAACATAATGCAGCGGATTCATCGCCCCTGCAAATTCTAAAATCTTATTTTTTTGATCAATAACGCATAAACTCATGTCCATGCCGTCTTTGCTGTCGTTTTCGGTTTGGTGCAAAGCATCGCGGATTCCAATTTGCAATTCGTCCAAAATTTTGGCAGGATCACACATTTTTTTCTCGTAAACTGTCTGATTTAACAAACCGTTTGCCACCATCGACATCATTGCTCCAGGAACACCATGACCTGTACAATCGATGGCGGCAATCATATTTTTTTGTTCGCCTGTCGAGTTTTGAAAATTTGCAAACCAATAAAAATCGCCTGAAACAATATCTCTTGGCATAAACAAAATAAAATGTTCGGGCAAATATTTAGAAATTTTTGGTTTGACAGGCAAAATGGCAGACTGAATTCGGCGCGCATAATTGATGCTTGACGTGATCGAAGAATTTTTGTCTTCTAATTCTTCACTTTTTAATTCAATTAATTTTTTTTGGCTTTCTAAAAGCAAATTATTTCGTTTTTTGTCTTGATTACTTCTATAAAGCACCAAAGCCAAAATTGCAAACAATAAAATTCCTGCCACAGAAAAGTTTTTCAAAAGGTCTTTTTTCTGACTTTCTTCTTTTAACAATTTGATCTCAACTTCTTTTTTTTCCTGTTGATAATTGAACTGAATCCCAGAAAGTTGATTGTTGCGTTCTTCACTAAAAAGACTGTCTTTGTATGCCATAAAAAAAGTTAGACATTCGTAGGCTTTGTTGAATTTTTGGGTAGCATTGTAGCAATTTGCCAAATTTTCATAGGAATCTTTAATTGCCGTTTTTAGTTTGATTGTTCTAGCAATGTCGATGCTTTTTTGGGAATAATAAATTGAACTGTCGTATTGGCTAAGTTTGAAATGATTTTTTGCAACTGTATGTAAAGTAGTCGAAATTCCCTTAAAATCATCAATTTTATGAAAATAATTTAATCCTTTGAAAGAATAAGACAAAGAAGCCCCATATTGTTTTTGGTTGTAATAAACCAAACCAATATAATTTAGGCAATTTGCCATTGCGTAAGTATCTTTTAAAGCCTCTCTAATTTCCAATGATTTGAACAAATATTCTAGTGCTTCAGGATAATCTTTTTCGTTGTTGTAAACTTTTCCAATGGTATAAAGTGAGTAGGCAATGCCTTTTTGGTCTTTAATTTCCTCAAACATTTTTAAGGCTTTTTTCAAATAATCAATAGATTGTTCGTAAGCGCCTTGTTTTTCATAAATATCACCAATGCTGTGATAGGAATAACCAATTCGTTCTTTGTCTTTAATTTCTTCAGCAATTTTCAAAGATTTCATGTAATATTCCAAAGCGCGCGGATGATCTCCTTGGTTGCGGTAAACCACACCTACAAAAATTAACAAATTTGAAATGTCTTTTTTATCGTCTAAATTTTCAGCCAATTCTAAACCTTTTCTGCCATATTCTAAGGCTTTTTCGGGATAAGAATTTCTGTTTTCCCAACACAATTCCTTCAAAATTTTAACTTCTACAGTGTCATGTTTGGCATTTTTGAGCGCATTTTCAAGGCTATCTATTTTGCTTTTTTGTGCAAAAGACGTTGAAAAAGAACACATAAAAATAAATAATAAACAAAATTTCATTTTTATAAAGTTAGCCATAGCGGTTTATCTAAATCATTAAAATTGGTGATAAAAAAGGATAAATTTTGTTTAAATTCCTAATTTATCTTTAATTTTTAATATTTTGTTCACAGAAATTTGCAAAGAAACTGCAATTTGATCAGGATTTAAGCCCAAGCGCAAAAAGTTTTCGATGGCAAGAGTTTCCTTTTGTTCGGCTTGCAAAAGAATTTGCTCTTTTTCTTCTTGCAAACGATCTTTTTCCTCCGATAAACGATCTTTTTCTTCTGACAAACGTTCTTTTTCCTTTTGAGAACTTTCCAATTTGCGCTCCATTTCCTCAAATTTACTCTCTATTTCGTCCTCTGCCTCTGCGCGCAAAATCATTTCCTCATTTTGCAAAGGATAATT
>RDXG01000051.1 GCA_004292785.1 Bacteroidota bacterium | reverse complement strand
TTTTTGAGTTCACTTCTGTTCTCTTCCGCTTGGGGCAAATTGTCTAAATAATCGATCAGAGGTTTGTCGTATTCGTCAATCAACAAAACAACTTTTGTCTGATATTTCTCGAATAATTTAACAATTAACTCGCCAAACAAATCTTTGTGAGTCGTACTTTCTAAGGTTAAATCGTGTTCAGATGCAATTTTTCGCATGGCTTTTTGCAAAGATCCAAAGTCCTTTGAAAAGCGCCTTGTTTCCTAAAAAAATTTCTTTTAAAGTATTGACTAACAAGGATTTACCAAATCTGCGAGGACGAGAAAGAAAAAAATAAGTCCCTTCGGTCAATAATTGATAAATGTATTCGGTCTTGTCCACATAAAGCAAATCTTGTTCGATAATTTTGCTTAATTCTTGTATTCCAACGGGTAAATTTTTCATGATTTTAGCTATTTTTGGGCAATTTCAAGCAAATATATTTATTTTTTGCTTGCAAATAATTTCTAAGATGCCAAACTCAAATGTTTGACCAAAGCACGTTTGGCAATCGGCAACAAAGACTCGTCAAAAGGACAAACGACCTTCGAAACTATCAAAAAAGTTGCGGGATTTGGCATATTGGTATATTTTCGGGTCAGACTAATTTTTAGATTTTCGTAAGTTTGCCCAAGACTTTTTTGCACACTTTCCAAATATTGCGTGTGTACGCCCCTAAACCGTTCTTTGGCACTCTCAAAAACCGAAATTTGGTATTGATAAATCTTTGTTTCCTGAACCAAATGCTCACTGATGAACATATAACCTTCGTTTTTGTAAATTGGCGTAATGCCAACCGTTGCAATTTCGAGGTTATTTTCTATAAATTCATAAATTTCTTTGCCGTTGTTCAACAAACCCTGAAAACGAGGCAATGCGTACTGCACAATTTCCTCAATTTCGCGCATGACTTCATCGTCTTCGACAATTTTTTTGTAAGAAATTTCTAATTTATTAAAATCGGCTTGGCTAATTACTTTTGGAAATTGTTCATAAATTAATTTTTTATTTTCCTTAATTTCCAACAAATTTTGGTAGTGAAAAATAAGGTCAGACAAAGAAGGATACAATTTTTTTTCATCAAAATCTTGACGAATATTTTTTAAATAAGCAAGCAATAAATATTTTTTATATTCAAAATCAATCAATCCGTCTGTGAGCCAATCTGTATGTAATGTTTTCATAAAAAGTGTATATTTGGTTTTGTTTAATAAATAATGAAATAAACGTAAAAAAAAGTTTTGGGTAAAAATTCTTCCCAAATCTGATATAAAAATACATTTATTTTATTATTTTTTTTAATAAATGAAATTTTTTTTTGTATATTAAAAAATAATGTAGAAATTGTTATAATTTTAACGCTGTTAAGCAATTTTCAAAATTATTCGTCATGCTAAATATTGTTTTATTTGGGCCTCCAGGAGCAGGCAAAGGCACTCAAAGCCAACTTATTATAGAAAAATTTGGTTTGTTGCACATTTCTACAGGTGATTTGTTGCGCGCCGAAGTTGCCGCACAAAGTCCGCTAGGGCTTTCTGCAAAAGAATTTATGAACAAAGGTTTGCTCGTGCCAGATGAGGTAATTATTGGCATGATTGACAATAAAATGAGATCGACCAAAGATATAAAAGGCTGTATTTGTGATGGTTTTCCTAGAACGGTTGATCAAGCGGTTTCTCTGGACAAAATTTTTGCAAATAACGGTTCTAAAATCAATGGCATGATCGCTTTGGAAGTAGATGATGAGGAATTGACCAAAAGAATTTTGCTTCGAGGCGAAACTTCGGGCAGAGCAGACGATCAAAACGAAAGCCTGATCCGTCAAAGGGTGCAAGAATACAACGAAAAAACAGCTCCTGTGGCAGGTTTTTATAAATCACAGGGCAAATTTGCTTCCATCAATGGCTTGGGAACAGTCGAGGAAATTTTTGCAAATATTTGCACAGAAATCGAAAAACTACAAAAATAAAAGTCCTAAAACTAACAGTTCTTAGAATTGTTAGTTTTTAAAATCATTTCAAACAAATTCAAAATTAATTTTTTTCAGATGCGTTTATATTTTTTTTCCTTCCTTTTCTTTTTTTCATTTACCATTTTTGCGCAACAAGTTGATAGAAAATCCTTGTTAGAAGACCTAAAAATGCTTTCTTCTGATGAATTTGAAGGAAGAAAACCAAACACCAAAGGACACCAAAAAGCAAAAGAATTGATCAAAAAACGGTTTTCAGAACTCAAATTAAAGACTTTTTACACAGATTTTGAACAAAAATTTATGGTCGGCAAAACTCCTGCAAGCAACTTGTTGGCGTACATTGAAGGCACAGAAAAAAAAGATCAATTTTTTGTAATTTCTGCTCATTATGACCATTTGGGCATTGAAAAAGGCAAAATTTATAACGGTGCAGACGACAACGCTTCTGGAGTTTCGGCTGTTTTGGCAATGGCAAGCCATTTTTCTAAAAATCCGCCCAAATATTCTATCATTTTTCTGATGCCCGACGCAGAAGAATTAGGTTTGAAAGGAGCATATCATTTTTCTAAAAATTTGCCTGTAAAAAAAGAAAAATTATTAGCAAATATCAATATGGATATGATTAGCAGAAACGAAAATCAAGAAATTTATGCTTGCGGAACGGGAATTTATCCAAAATTACAAAAGTTTTTTGATAAATCTGATGGACACAAAATTAAGGTTTTGTTTGGTCATGATGGCAAAGATAATTTGCAAAATTGGACAGAATCGTCAGATCATGGGGCTTTTCATAGCATTGGCGTTCCTTTTGTCTATTTTGGAGTCGAAGATCACGAGGATTATCACGAAAGTTCAGATGATTTTGACAAAATTCAACCCGATTTTTATTTTTCTGTTACAAATTACATTTTGAATACTTTGATCAATATGGACAAAAATTGGTAAAAAAAATCGGACATTTATCAAACGTTTTCTAAACGAAAACTTCGTGCTAGGAAGCGTCTGACAAATGTCCGACTTAAAGACTTTATAAAAATTCTATTTAATTTTCTAGTTCTATTTTCAAGAATTTTGCCGTAAAACTAGTCTTGTTTTTGGCTACTTTTTCTGGCGTTCCTTCGCTGACAATCGTTCCTCCGCCTTCTCCGCCTTCCAAACCAATATCGATGATCCAATCTGCCGTTTTGATCACGTCTAAATTGTGTTCGATCACCAAAACTGTATTTCCTTTGTCGACCAATTTGTGTAAAACGTCTAACAAATGCTTGATATCCTGAAAATGCAAACCTGTCGTAGGTTCGTCGAGGATATACATGGTTTTTCCTGTGTCTTTTTTGGAAAGTTCGGTTGCCAATTTGACTCGCTGTGCTTCGCCGCCTGAAAGTGTGGTGGCGTGCTGTCCGAGTGTGATGTAGCCCAAACCTACCTCGTTGAGTATCTGCAATTTACGTTTGATTTTTGGCAAACTTTCAAAAAATTCTACGCCCTGCTCTACGGTCATGTCTAGCACATCAGCAATCGATTTTCCTTTGAAACGGACTTCCAAAGTTTCGCGGTTGTAACGTTTGGTTTTGCAAGTTTCGCAATCCACCAAAACCGAAGGCAAAAATTCCATTTCGATCACTTTTTTTCCTGCTCCTCCGCAAGTTTCGCATCTGCCACCTTTGACGTTAAATGAAAATCTGCCTGTTTTGTAACCTCGAATTTTTGATTCGGGAAGTTCTGAAAACAAGTTTCTGATGTCGGTAAACATTCCTGTATAAGTGGCAGGATTTGAACGCGGCGTTCTGCCGATTGGCGATTGATCTACCTCGATTACTTTGTCAATATCTTTGAGTCCTTCGATGGATTCGTAAGGCAAAGGATCGCGTTTGGCATTGAAAAAATATTTGTTCAAAATCGGGAAAAGCGTATGGTGAATGAGTGAGGATTTGCCTGAACCTGAAACTCCTGTCATACAAATAAATTTTCCCAAAGGCAAATTTAAGGTTATATTTTTCAAATTATGCCCTGTTGCACCTTTTAAAGTCAAGTTTTTGCCCGATCCTTCGCGTCTTTTTTCAGGAATTTCTATTTTGATTTGGTTTTGCAAATATTTTGCGGTCAAAGAATTTTGTTTTAAAAATTCTGCGGGATTTCCTTGCGCCACCACCCTTCCGCCATGGATTCCTGCTCCTTCGCCGATGTCGATTACGTGATCGGCGGCAAGCATCATGTCTTTGTCGTGTTCGACCACAATTACGGAATTTCCAAGATCGCGCAAATCTTGTAAAGCCTTGATTAGCTTTTCGTTATCTCTTTGATGCAAGCCAATGCTTGGTTCGTCTAAAATATACAAAACGCCTACTAATTGCGTTCCAATTTGGGTTGCCAAACGGATTCTTTGTGCTTCGCCGCCTGACAAAGTTCGCACAGGTCTGTCGAGTTCCAAATAAGTCAAACCGACATCCAAAATAAATTGGATTCTTTTTCTGATTTCTTTTAAAATTTCGTTTGCAATGATATTTTGGCGTTCAGAAAGTCTGCTTTCAAGGTCTTTGAACCAATCTGCCAATTTTACCAAATTCATTTTTACCAATTCCGAAATATTTTTTTCGGCAATTCTATAAAATAAAGCCTCTTGTTTGAGCCTTGAACCGTTGCAAGTTGGGCAAATTTTAGTAACTGTAAAATCTGCAACCCATTCCTGCATTTTGTCCGTTCCTTCGGATTGTTGTTTTTTCAAAAACGGAATAATTCCTTCAAATTTGGTGTCCCAGTCCATATTTGGATATTTTTTTGAAGGAACAGCAATCATTTCGTTAGAACCATGCAACAATTTATTAAGCACCACTTCAGGAATTTTATTGATAGGTGTACTCAAATTAAATTTATTTTTTTTGAGAAAAATATCTATTTTTTTGAAAATCCAAATATCTCGATATTCGCCCAAAGGCAAAATTCCGCCTGCGCTGATGCTCATGCTGTCGTTTGGAATGATCGATTCTTTGGTAATTTCTTCAATAACTCCCAAACCGTTGCAAGTTTCGCAAGAACCATAAGGCGAATTGAACGAAAATAAATTTGGTGCAGGTTCGTCATAAGCAATGCCTGAAGTAGGACACATCAAATTTTTTGACAAAAAACGGACTTCATTTTTCGAGTTTAAAACCATCATTACGCCTTTTCCTTCTTTCAAACAAGTTTTTACGGATTGCGTAATTCGTTCTTTGTCATCTTCTTGGGCAATGAGTCGATCTACCACAATTTCGATATCGTGAACTTTGTATCGGTCTAATTGCATTTTTGGGGTGAGGTCTTGTACTTCGCCATCGATGCGCGCTTTGAGGTAGCCTTTTTTTCTGATTTCTACAAAATCTTCTTTGTAATGCCCTTTTCTGCCTTTGACAATGGGCGCTAAAAGGCTAATTTTTTCGTCTTTAAATTGTTCCAAAATCAAATCGATGATCTGTTCTTCGGTTTGTTTGATCATTTTTTCGCCTGTAACATAGGAATAGGCATCACCTGCGCGAGCAAACAACAGACGCAAAAAATCGTAAATTTCTGTAACCGTTCCAACTGTGGAGCGCGGATTTTTGGAAGTTGTTTTTTGTTCGATGGAAATTACGGGGCTAAGTCCATTGATTTTGTCGACATCTGGTCGTTCCATATTTCCAATAAAAGAACGAGCATAAGCCGAAAAACTTTCCATATAACGCCTTTGACCTTCGGCATAAATGGTGTCAAAAGCTAGGGAAGATTTACCGCTTCCGCTAATTCCTGTGATGACGACCAATTTATTTCTGGGAATACTTACATCAATATCTTTGAGGTTATTTTCTCTTGCTCCGAAAATTTCGATTTTTTCTTCGATTTTTTCAGTTTTTGGGGAGATTTTCGTTTTTTTGCTCACTACTTTTTCTTTTATGGACATCATATTTTTCTTTGAAAACGCAAATTTAGTGTTTTTTTTGAACAAAAAAAATAACATTGTTTAAAGAAAAATTTGTATTTTTATAAAGATCAACAAATTTATTGTATTTTTGTAAAATGCTAAAAAATAAACCAAATGTTAATTGCTAATCCAATTTATGATGTTGTTTTCAAATATTTGATGGAAGACAATAAAGTGGCTAAATTGCTGATTTCTAGCATTATAGA
>RDXG01000050.1 GCA_004292785.1 Bacteroidota bacterium | reverse complement strand
TTTGTCGCTTGTAAGTTGCAAGGCATAAATTCCTTGTTGGCGTGCTTCCCAAGTTTCGTTAGTTGCCCCTGCAATAGGCTGACCGTTGAATAACCATTGCTTTTCCACATTTGGATCAGCAATATTTTCTATTTTTAACAAATTGCTTTGTGCAGAAATTTTTACGTTTGGTTTTGGAAAACTTTTGATGGAAACATCAGCAAGCACCGCACTGCAATTTTCTTTGTTTGTGAGAATGATGTTGTAAACTCCAAATTCAGAAACGGTAAATTCATTGCCCGTAGCACCATTTATTTTATTGCCATTTTGCAACCATTGGTAATTATACAAAGTCGGGTTTGGCACAGAAACACTTAATTGCGTGTTAATTTTTTCGCCATCACAAAAAATGGTATTGCCTTTAACCAAAATTTTTGAATTTTGAATTTGCGAATTGCAATTTGTCAAAACCGTAATTTCATAAGAATTTAAGGTTAATTGCGGTGCATTTGGGTTCGTAATGACCACAGAATACAAACCTGCATCAATTAAACGCACAGGAAAAATGCTTAATTTTTCGCCAACAACATTGACAGAATTAATTTTTTTGTTGTTTTTGTACCATTCAAAAACGTTTCCTTTTGCCAAACTTTCAGAAAATAAATCGAGTCTGCTATCAGTCAAAGCTACGATTACTTTTTCTTTGCCAATTTTTCTTTGCGGGCTATACGTAACTTGCGCCGAAGATTTGCCGCCGCCATCAAAGACAAAAGGCAAAATATCATCAAATTCAAAATAATTGCCCGAAATTTTTAGGATTGCCAATTTCTCTAATTTTTCTAAGCCTTTTGGCAAATCTTTGATTCGGTTGTTGGTGATGTTCAATTCGTTCAAATCACTTAACAAAACCAATTGCGAAGGCAGTTGAGTCAAAAAGTTGTCCGCCAAACCCAAATAAGTCAAGTTTTTGAGTTTTGAAATATTGCTAGAAATACTAGAAATTGCATTTCCATTCAAATTTAAAACTTCTAAACTTGTCAAATTATAAATTTCAGACGGAACGCTAGTAAAAGCGTTGTTGTTCAAAAACAAAGTTCGCAAACCAATGATTTTTCCAAAATCGGAATGAACCGCAGAAAATTGATTGTGCGAAAGAATCAAAGTTTTCAGACTAGCCGACCTTGCCAAATTCCCTGAAATTGAGCCTTTAAATTGGTTCTTACTCAAATCCAAATAAGCCAATTTTTGCAAAGTCATCAAATTTACAGGAATTGCGCCCGACAAATTATTTCCCGACAAATTTAAGTGTTCGAGTTCAGAAAAAATGCCGTTTTGCTTTTTGAACATATCTTCATTGAGTTGCCCTTCCAAATTGTTGTTTGGCAAACTGATGTCGATTACTTTTTTGCCTTTCATACGGATTCCGTGCCAAGCAAAAACGCGTTTTTTGTTTTTAAAATCCCAGCGATTTAGCCAATTTGTACCTTTTAAGGCATCATGAAAGGCTTTGAGTTCTGCCAAATCATCATCTGTAACTTGTTCAAAAACGTTTACTTTTACAATGTGCCTGATCAAAGTCAAATTTGGTGCGGCTTTGTTGGTTACATAACAAGTGTATTCGCCTTCGTCTGTGAGTTTGGAAACATCAATTTTTAGGGCGGATTCGGTTGCATTCGGAATATTTACGCCATCTTTTAACCATTGATATTTGTTGTCTTTGCCCGCAGTGGTGGCAGTAATCAACAACAATTCGCCTTCGGCAACGTCTTGAATGTAGGCAGTTGCAAATTTGTCTTGCAAACCATAAACCGCAGAAAAAGTAGGCAAAAATTTGGGAATTAATTCCTCAAAAGACTCAAAAGTCAATTTGTTTTCAGAAACATCTAAGGAAACTAATTTCGGTAATTGCAACACACTTTGCGGAAATTTATCGATCAAATTATTTTTTCTTAAAGAAATGCTGGTTACTTTTCCTGCAAAAAATGTTACACCAAAAAATTCTTTGTTTTGCGAAAAATCCCATTTTTTAGTCCAATAATCATTTCCGCCTGTTTTGCCAAAAATATCTTTGAGAATGTTAAAATCTTCTTGTCCAACACCTTCAATAACTTCAACTTCTGTTTGTCCGACAACGGTTTTTTGGCAATTTGAGGCTTCGGCTTGCACCAAATATCGAGTAGTTTGTTGCAAAAATCCTGTTGGAAAAATAATTGTTCCTCCGTTTTCTAAGGTAGAACCAGAAGTAATAAAATTAGAATTTCTGTCTAACAGATTGTATTTAAGATTTGCTTGCGCATTAGAAATGACGATATTGGTTGCCCAATTTGGCGAAATTTGCGCAAGTTCTGCACTTACTCTGATATTATCTTGGATTGGTGCAAGTGCCAAAAATCTTTTGTTGGCTGAAGTAAAAGTAGAAATACATTCGTCGCCTAGCAAAAAAGTTTTGATCGTTGTGCCAATTTGCGTTCCGCCTGACAAATTTTCGATCACAATTTGGTTTTGTGTGTTCGATTTGATTCCTTTTTGTTCATAAATTCCATCACCATCTAAATCTACATTAAAAACAAGGTTTTCGGGAATAGTTCCTTCAAAAGTAAGCGTAACTTTTCCGTTTCCTTTTGGGCAAGTGGTCGGCTCAACCACAGAAATACCGCTAATTTTTGGGCTAGATTTGGTTTGCGGACTAATTAAAGCGTTGAAAGCAAAAGGATTAGAAGGACATTCGACTGCGTTTGGTGTCGTCAATTTGATGGTCGGGTTTTTGATCGTTTGCCCCAAAATCGGCGCATTTTTCACAATTAATTGATTATTAACCAAAGAAATTCCAAAAATATCATAAATTCCATCTCCGTTATAATCAAGGTCATAAAACGTGGAAATACTGCCTGCATTGCTCACCGAAACTGTTAAATCTGTGCTTAAAACTTGGCTACAAGTAGTATTTTGTGAAATATTAATGCTTGTAATGCTAGGTTGAACGCAAGCCAAAACCACCGTTACATCAGGCGAAAATTCGGAAGTGTTGCCGTTTGCGTCTGTAACCAAAGTTGTGATTTTGTCGCCTACGGCAAGAATAACCCCTTGCGCCACAAATGTATGCGTATAATTGGCATTTGGCGTGCTATAAACGGCAGAAGCAAAACCTAAAAATGTTTGCCCTTGATTGTTTCCATCGGATTTGAAAAACTGAACAGACAAAGGATAAGCAGTAGAAGAAGTCGTCAAATCAGAAGAAATAGAAAAACTTACTGCCAAATTGTTATTTCCTGAAAGTTTTGCCAATATATTATCAGGATAATTTTGCTGTTGGTTTCCTCCACCAAAATCACCATCTCCGTTATCGTTGGCTAAAATTGTTGCAGAATTGACTAAATCGATGCCAATTTGTGTATTTCCATAAATAGAATTTTGAAAAAACCAATTATTTGTACCTAATGGAGCATAAATCCCTCTGGTGTTGTTTGCAATGGTGTTGTATTGAATAATATTGTCATTTCCGCTGTTTGCAATGCCAATTCCGTAGCCATTTGCTCGGATTGCGTTGTCCTTATTTAAGCCAATTTTATTATTTTGAATGGTATTTGAGGGAGAAGTAATAAAAATTCCAAAAGCAGTATTTCCTGCAATAATGTTGTTAGAAATGGTGTTATTTCCCACAGTTCCTGCCAAATCAACTCCTGTCAAATTGTTGTTTGTATTTCCCAAAATATTTAAGCCAATCCAATTTCCATCGATGCGATTTTGGTTGGTTGCAAAGTTTGTAAAAATGCCTTTGATGTTGGCTAACCCCCCGATAATATTTGCTTGTTCTATATCTGGACTGTTTCCAATTTGGGCATTATTTCCTCCAAACAAACAAATTGTTCCTACCCCATGACCAGTAATTGGCGTAATGCCATCTTTTGCCAAATTAAAATAATTGTTGATGACTTTGATATTATTTGCCCCCAAATTATTTACTCCTCTGGTATTATTTCCTGCAATAACATTTCGGTCAGCCAAATTTGTACCGCCAATGGTGGCGTTGGTGGCATTGTTTTGCAAGTTGATTCCAATCGTATTTTTAGCAACTGCTGCCGTAGTTCCAAAGGCATCTGTACCAATAAAACAACCTTGAATTTTGCAATCAAACGCAACTATTTCTATTGCGCCATTTCCTGCCAAATTTCCATTTAAAATTAATCCTTGAATAACAGAACCACTACTTCCTAGACTCAAACTAATGGTTGGATTAGTGCCATCACCTGTAATTTGTATTTTTGGAACAGCATTATTTCCATTCAAAATAGGTAACGTATTTGGCGAAGCTCCTGTTTGCGAATAACCGCTAATAAAAACAGGACTTGTAATATCCAAAACAGTAGAAGTATTCATGGGAATTGTCCAATAATTGTTGGGCGCAATGCCTACATGATTCACATCTGTTGTTGGAATTCTGAAAGAAATGGTATTAAAATCGAGGGCGTTTGCATTTGCGTTGCTAATTGCCCAAGCCAAAGAACCCAAAATTACGGTATTTTGTGTGTTAAAAACCGTAAAATTGTCGGCTACAATGGTTTGCAAAGGCGAAGGCGTTGCTGTTGAAGTAGTATTTCCGTAAGGAAAAACACTATTTCCATAAAAACTCAAAATTCTGTGTCCCAAAACAGCCGAAGCACTTACATCACCTGTAAACCAAAGATATTTACTTTCGCTTTGCGGAATAAACAAACCCGCAGTTTTGAAAGTGAGTATGGTCTTAATGTCTGCAACCGTCATAAAATTGGCAGTACTGAAAACATTGGTATTGCTATAATAAACCTTGATATTGTCAAAATCGGAAGTAATAAAAGTGGGTGTACCCGTAGTATTAAGCGAAACTCCTTGAAAAAAAGCTCCGTTTGTTCCTGAACTACAAGTAATTTGAAGCCCATAAAGCAAATTATTTGTCGTTCCTGCGGTCAAAAATGCGCTTGGACTGCCAACTGTACTAAAATTTATGCTTGGATTTGTATAAAAAGCCGTAAAAAAAGATGTGCCATTGACAAGATCACTAGCGGTTAAAGTAAGTTTTTCTGTACCTGCCGTAAAACTAGCCGCCACCGTTGTAAAATTTACAATTCCATTCGAGGGAACAGTTTGCGTTTGCACGAAAGTTTTGCCTTGTGCCACAATCGTTCCCGAAGGATCGTCGAGGTACAAATCAATGTTATCTCCAATATTTGTTGAATAAACCGTTAAAAAACTTCCGCTTACGCCAATAAAATTGGCAGGTTGCTTCAAATTATTTCCTGTATTCAAATTGATACCCGCAGAAGTTATTAAACTTCCTTGATTTCCAAAAATTTTATTTCCACGAATAGAATTATTGATTCCACTCAAAACCAATAAGCCCGAACCTGTATTTCCAGCAATAAGGTTGCCTTCATTTATAGTTGTTGTACCGATCGTATTGTTTGATCCGTTATTGATCGCCACTCCTGCGTTTCCGTTTGGAATGGTTGTAAATCCGTTTGCGCCTATGCCAATGTAATTTCCTTTGACCAAATTGCTATTCGAACTGATGTATAAACCTACTGTATTTCCTGCAATAACATTTCGTAAAGAAGAAGTATTTCCTCCGATAATGTTACCATTTGCACCATTTGCAATATAAATTCCGTTGATTGAGTTTGGTATAGCAACAATTCCTGTGCGGTCTGTGCCAAGATAATTGTTCACAATATAATTACTACTTCCATTAATTTCTATATTTACTCCACCTATTGAAGAAGGGTTAATGCTATTAGAAATAATGTTTCGGTCTTCTGCATTTACACCTCCAATGACATTATTTGACGAATTAATTTTTATTCCATACATCAATCGTTTGGTGGGAACAACATTGGTATAGGGCAAAATACCTATGTAAGAACCAACCTTTGACTGCGTTATTATTTCTAGTAACCAAAAAATTGATTCCTGTTCCATAAAGAGCCGAATGAATGGCAATTCCTTCCACAGTTGATCCGCCTGAAGTTCCATCAAATTCTAAAACGGTAGTAAAAGCAGGCAAATTTTCGCCATTGATAGAAACGCCTAATTGCGCATTGGTGCTGATGCCCACGCTTGCCGTATTTTTTGAAAATGCGGTTACAAAATCGGCTGTTAAAAAATAAGGTTGCGAATAACCATCAACATAAACAGGTTGCGAAATAACAGGCAAAGCTACCGTAGGTTTAATTTCTGAATATCTGCCCAAAAGATTGAAACCGATGGTTGTGAAAGCGGTTGCATTGCTTATTGCATAACCCAATTCGCCATAAACGGAAGTTCCTGTGTAAGTATTTAGCGTAACTACGTCTTCTCTAAATTCGTGTGCGCCAATGTCTGTAACTCCTACTCTTTTTACGCCCCGCTGATCGGTGGTAATGCTTGGATAAGTTCCCGCAGTAATT
>RDXG01000027.1 GCA_004292785.1 Bacteroidota bacterium | reverse complement strand
TGCCCAAATATTCCTCGCCAACACGATAATATTGTTTGACATACAAAGGCAAACTCGTAAATAATTGAAAAAAACAAATGGCATTCAGGGTAGAAAAAAACAAAAAAATTATAAAAATACGATCTTTATAAGGCGAATCACTGCCTAAAACTACAGTTTCTGTGGGTTTTTGGGCAATAATTCGAGGCATTTTTCTGAAAAGCACAATAAAAACCAATCCTGCAAGAATACAAGTTACCGCATCAACAATAAAAAGCCAATCGTAACTATAAAAAGCCAAAAAACCGCCCAAAGTAGGTCCGATGGCAAAACCCAAATTCAAACTAAGCCGATTGAGCGCATAAGCACGAGAACGAATTTCGGGGGAACTATACAAAGCCACAGAAGCCGAATTTGCAGGGCGAAAAGAGTCGCTAATCACGCCCAAAAAGAAAATAGCAAGCAAAACCGCCTCATATTTTTTGATAAACATCATCGCAAAAAACATCAAACCGCCAAAAATAAGGCTTGCCCATTGCACTCTAAAAGCCCCAATTTTATCCACCAATTTTCCGCTAATTTGACTGCCAAGCGTTGAACCCACACCAAAAATTAACAACAAATTTGCCGTTTGATCCAAACTAAAATGCAATTCTTTGGTAAAATAAACACTCATAAACGGCACAATCATCGTTCCGCTACGGTTAATGAGGGCAATGATAGACAAATACCAAACATTTCGGGGCAAACCGCTGTATGCGTTTTTGTATAAATTAAAAGTTTTTTGTATAAAATTCATGATATTTATTCTATAAAAAATAACAAAATTGTTTCTGTAAAGCCATAATTTTTTTGCTTTACAAAAACAATTTTGATTGCACATTTGCAAAAAACTAATCCAATTTTGGAAGTACAAAGTTGTCAAACAAACTTTCTTTTTTCATCAATTCTTCTATTTCTGATGCTTTTCGAGGTGCTTTGGCAGACAAATTTTCGCAACCATTTTTGGTGATCAAAAAATCGTCTTCGATTCGGACTGCAATTCCCCACCATTTTTTATCGCAAGGACTATTTTCAGGAATATAAATGCCAGGCTCGATGGTAATGACCATATTTTCTTGCAAATTTTTGTAATTCGATTTGTCGTGAACATCTAAACCCAAATGATGCGAAGTTCCATGCGGAAAATACATTCGGGTTTCAGTTTCGTTTTGGATAATTCCCAACGCCTTTAAACCTTTGGCAATTACGCTATTAGCGGTTCTGTGGGTAATTCCAAAATCAGCTCCTGCTTTACAGGCTTTGATAGCTTCTTCTTGTGCTTGATAAACCAAATTATAAATTTGCAATTCTTCTTTCGAAAATTTGCC
>RDXG01000049.1 GCA_004292785.1 Bacteroidota bacterium | reverse complement strand
TCCTTACAGAAAAGATGATATTTCTGGAATTGTGAAATATTATCATAAAAACGGACAATTAGAAAGTCAAGGCAAAATGTACGGCAGAAAAAAATCGGGAAAATGGTCGTATTTTGACGAAAAAGGCAAAAAAATAAAAGACGAAATTTGGAAACGCGGCGAGGTAGAAGACAAAGATTAGATCGTTTTTGGGCAAATATTTTATTCAAATATTTGCCTTTTTTATTGGTTTTCAGTAAATTTCACATATTTTTCCTTTGCTTTTTTCAATCTGTTTTCAATTTTTTTTACCAATATTTTTGGAGACAAAACCGTCAGGTTTTCGCCAAAGCCCAAAATTTCGCGCTCCAACTCAAAGTTTAAAACGACTTCAATTTTAAAAATAATTCCTTTTTTTTCTTGTTTTAATACCACCTGCGAATGGTGTAAAGGTTTGGTTAGCACATAAGGTGCGTTTGCATTGTCCACCAAAAAAACTACTTGGCAAGCCTTTGCTTTTTCGGTTTTGGTAACGCCCAAAACATCTGCATAATAAGCGTCAAAATCCATATTTTCGTGAGGTAAAAAAATTTCTTCCACTTCCCTAAAAGCAATGATTCTGTCCAATGCCATAGTAACTAAATTTTTGTTTTTTTTCGATTTTGCGATCAAAAACCAGCGATTTCTATATTCTTTGAGCAAATACGGATAATAAATATTTTCCTGCGATTGGGCAGCCTTAAAAGATTGATATTCAATGGAAAGCGTTTTTTTGTTCAAAATAAATTGATACAAAGTATTGAGATGCTCAATGCCTTTGAGTCTTTTATTTCCTTCAAATTGAATGTAATTTTGACTTTTCTTAGCGGATTTATTCAAATTATTTTCCAATTTTGCAACCACTTCGGTCATCTCTTCAAAATACGAAAATTCACTAAATTGCTTTAATATATCAACCACTTCTTTTATTTTTTGTATATCTGCGTGGTTAATAGGGGCGTTGGTGATGCTATATTTTGCGTCTTCGTAGGTATAAAATTTTCGTTCCAAAACCACAATAGGAGCATTATAACCCAATTTATCGCTTCGCATAATTTGTAAATCTGCTTGAATGGTGCGTTTGCTTACGCCTGTATCAATTCCTTCGTATTCATAAATTGCTTCAGAAACTTTTTCTATAAGGTCTTCTAAAGTCCATTTTCGAAACCTGTTTTTCAAACATTCGTCAATGGTTTTGTACCTAATCAAAGCCAATTTATTGATAGACATAATTTTTTAATTATTTTGTGGTAACATTTTCTATTTTTTCATTTTTTTTGTTTAACTCTTGCCCTTTCATAAAGAAAAAGATGGTCAAAAATGCAAAAAATACAGAGATTGCCAAATAAATATTCATTTTTTCGTTAAAAACAAGCACCGAAAGCAAAATAGAAGTGCTTACAATAGAAAGTGTAGCATAAAGTGTGTAGTAGCTTGTGCCAAAATTTCTGAACAAAAAATACATACCAACATTGAGCATGGCATATCCTAAACCACTGATAATAAACCATTTGGCATTTTCTATCAAATAGATATTCAAATTTTTGCTTTTGAAAAACAAAGCCACCACAAAAAGAATAATTGCGCCAATAAACAAGGAAAAAACGCCAAAAATAAAGGGATTGCTCTGCTCGCCTGCTTTTTTTTGACCAAAAGTAAACAAAACATTTCCAATGGAGGCAAAAAGTGCCAACAAAAAGGCGATCAAAGACGAGTATTCTTTCATGATTTTGTGCAAAAACAAGCAAAAAATGTGGGAAAATATTTTGCTACAAAGACGTTTTTCGTAAAAGTGTCTTTGTAGCAAAATATTTCTAAAAATTTAATCCAGAAAATTGTCGTAAAAAACGCACATCATTTTCGGAATACATACGCAAATCGTTTACTCTATATTTGAGTTGAGTCATGCGTTCCAAACCCATTCCAAAGGCAAAACCTGTGTATTTTTCGGGATCAATTCCACAATTTGCTAACACATTTGGATGCACCATGCCCGAACCTGCAATTTCTACCCAACCTGTACCTTTGCAAATATTTTTTGCTCCTCCGCAAATTTCGCAACCTTTTGGGTTATCAATATCGCAAGAAATATCCACTTCTGCACTTGGCTCTGTAAACGGAAAATATGAGGGTCTGAAACGAATTTTGGTGTCTTTTCCAAACATTTCTTTGACAAAATGATACAAAGTTTGCTTTAAATCTGCAAAACTGACGTTTTCGCCTACATATAAGCCTTCTACTTGATGAAAAAAGCAATGCGCCCTTGCCGAAATGGCTTCATTGCGATACACTCTGCCCAAACAAAGTGTTCTTATTGGCGGTTTTTGGTTTTCCATTGCCCGAATTTGTACCGAAGAAGTATGCGTTCTTAATACAATATCAGGATTTTTTTCTACAAAAAACGTGTCTTGCATTTCGCGCGCAGGATGATCTGGCGGAAAATTCAAGGCGGAAAAATTATACCAATCCGATTCTATTTCGGGACCTTCGGACACGTTAAAGCCAATTCGTTCAAAAATTTCGATAATTCGCATTTTCATTTGCGTAATCGGGTGAATTGAACCTAATTGATCAGGAACGGCGGGCAAAGTCAAATCAACGGCATTGCTTGCTTTGGAATCTTTAAGAGATTCTACTTTTCCGACCAGCAATTTCCATTTTTCATTGGCAACTTCTTTGAGATCGTTGAGTTGTTTGCCAACTTCTTTGCGCTGTTCGGGCGCAATATTTTTGAGTTGATCAAACAGATCGCCGATGATGCCCTTTTTGCCTACAAAAGCACTTTTGAAACGTTCTAATTGTTCTTGGCTTTCGGCTTTAAATTCTTCTATTTCTTTGAGAATATGTTGTACTTTTTCTATCATAAAATTTTACAAAAATCTTTGATATACAATTTTGTGAATATTTTTTACAAAAACATCAGCACACAAAATTATAATTTTAAATATTGATTTATTAGGATTTAATCATTTCTATCAATTCTTCCTCAATATCCCAATCCTGTGCAAGTTTGATCATTGCGGTTGCTTCCATTTCTGAAATATAGCCCTTCTGATTGTTTGCATTCCAAACTTTTGATAAATAATCGAGGCGTTTGTCCTTGTCCAAATTTTCCATAATTGGTTCAAGAAAACTTTGCGCGCGCTCAAAAGCATTGTAATAATCGGCAGCAATAAATTCGTTTGCCCATTCTAATTCTGCTTGTGCGTCAAGATTTTGGGCGGTTTCGTCCAGAATCGCTTGTTCATCCTCGTCAATACCGTGATAACTAAAAATGATTAGTTTCAATAATAAAAAAGCCTTTTTTTCTTCGCTAGTCATGTCGAACAAAGTGTTGTAAACGCAAATATAGTATTTTGAATATTTGTTTCTTATTTTTTTGCAGAAAAAATAAATATTTAATCTGTTTAAATTGGAATTTTGAGTCAGTTGCCCGCAAACACAGGCAACTGCAAACATTTTTTTCTAAAATATTTCAGGAACAAAATGCTGTTTTCCTATTGGAGTGCGGGTATAATGTTCATCTTCAAGCACGTCAGGAAGTTTTACAGGTTCAGGGATAATGTCCTCATAATGAATCAAATTTAACAGATGCGTGATGCAATTTAGGCGTGCGCGCTTTTTGTGATCGCCATTAACCACGTGCCAAGGCGAAGATTCTGTGTCCGTATAGGCAAACATGACATCTTTTGCCTTCGAAAACTCTGTCCATTTTTCTCTGCCTTTAATGTCCATATCACTTAATTTCCAACGCTTTTCTGGAGTTTTACTTCGATCTTCAAAACGTTCTTTTTGTACATCGGGGCTTACAGAAAACCAATATTTGACCAAAATAATGCCTGATTGTGTAAGCATGGTTTCAAATTGTGGGCAGGCTCGCATAAATTCCTGATATTCTTCGTCTGTGCAAAAACCCATCACCTTTTCTACGCCTGCGCGGTTGTACCAACTTCGGTCAAAAAGTATAATTTCGCCTGCTGATGGCAAATGAGCAATGTAACGCTGAAAATACCATTGTGTTTTTTCTTTTTCGGTGGGTTTGTCCAAAGCCACAATTTTGCAAATACGCGGATTCAAAGCTCCAGAAATGGTTTTAATAACGCCACCTTTGCCCGCAGCATCACGCCCTTCAAAAATGACTACTACGCGCAATTTTTGGCTACGAACCCACTCTTGCAGTTTCACGAGTTCTACTTGTAAACGCTTCATTTCTTTTTCGTAATCTTTTTTGGCGCTGTCTTTTTCTATTTTTCCTTCAAAGGAAGGTGGTACTGCTGCCTGTGATGGTAATACAACCACTGGATTTTTATCCTTTTTTTTGGTATCTTTAATTTTTGTTTTGCCCATAATTTTTTTAGATAAAATATTTTAGAAATTATCAAAACTACGCATTTCTTTAAGAAATGTGTAGTTTTGAATATGAAACTAATATTTTTCAATCAAATCAGCCACTTTTTCAAAAGTTTCCTTAGAATGAGTTGGGAAGTTTGCAATGCGAATTTGGCGAGCTTTCAAAGCACCATAACCGCCGCCCAAAACTATTCCTTGCTCTTTAATTTGGTTGATCAAAGGTGCAGATTCGCTTTCCAAATTTGCCACAATAACCGTTTGAGAACGGAATTTTTCTTCTTTGACAAACAACTCAAATTTTTTGTTTTTCGACAAAACATCATACATTAAAGCCGCTTTATAATCAATTTCTTGACGAATTGCCTTGACTCCTTTGCGGTTCATGTCTTCTGCCACCTTACCCAACAAATAAATTCCGAGCATATTTGGCGTAGATGGCGTTTGGCTATTTTTAGCATCTTTGATCAAACTCAAAATGCTATGATAAGTCCCGATGGCTAAACCTTCTTTTTGCAAGGCTTCTGCTTTTTGAACACATTTTTCGTTAAAAATCCAAACTCCCAAGCCTGAAGGTAAACCAAAACATTTTTGTACCGAAAAAAACATCGAATCTACTTTTGTCAAATCCAAATCGGCATAAGGCGCAATAGAAACCGCATCTACAATCAACAATTTGTCAGGATATTGCTCACGCAATTTGTAAATGTCTGACAATGGGAAAGTTACGCCTGAACTTGTTTCGTTTTCAGTAACACAAATCAATTCGGCAACGGCAGGAATTTCGAGATTTTCCAAATCAAAACCTTGTCCTGCGGGGACTTCAAATTTGACTGCGTGGCGTTTGAGAGCAATCGAAAAATCATAAAATTTTTGCGAAAAACTACCATTTACAAAATGATAGGTCGTATCCATTGCCAAATTTTGAATGGATCGTTCCCAAATTTCTGTGGCAGAACCTGTAAAAACCACATAATAATCTTCTGGAACATTCAACAAAGTTCGTAATTGCGAAACCGTGTTTCTGACCACATTTTCAAATTGCTTACTGCGGTGCGAAATTTCGCAAATGCTTTCGCGCAAAGCCGTTTGAATATGATCAGGAACTGTAAAATAAAGTTCAGAAGGTCCTGGCGTAAGAAAAATTGATTTTGGCATAAACAATAAATGATTTTTTGATACTAATTTTTACAAAGATAAAATGTAGAAATTAAAATCCAATAAAGAAAAAAAATAAAAAATGCAATATTGTTGCACAAATGATTTTTAATAGCTTTATTTGCAACATTATTGCACAAAAATATTTTTATTTTATGAAAAATTTAACATTTATTTTGCTTGTTGCCCTAATTTTTTTGAATTTGGCTTGTAGCAAAACCAATAACGATCCTGTGGATAAAGACAAACCTACTTTTGTAGTCAAATCTTATGACAAAGAAATTGACATTTCTAAGGGGGCAGCGTTTTTGAATTTTGAAATAGAATTTACGGACAACGTAAATTTGGGCAGTTTCAAATTAGAGATTCACGACAATTTTGATGGACATGGGCATGGCAGAACGGAAGCTACCAAATTGTCTTTTGATAAAGTTTACACACTCTCAGGAACAAAATTTACCGTTAAAGACCGAATTCCTGTAAGTGCAGATGC
>RDXG01000048.1 GCA_004292785.1 Bacteroidota bacterium | reverse complement strand
CTAAATTTTGAAACCATTGCCCCAACTTATGACGAAAATAGCCCACAAGTAGATGGCAGACAAATTTTGCAGGCTTGTTTTGATGAGGCTTTGGCAAAAAATCCTCGACTTTTTGCCTTAGGCGAAGATGTTGGAAAAATTGGCGACGTGAATCAGGCTTTTGCAGGTTTACAAGAAAAATATGGCGATTTAAGGGTTACAGATACAGGAATTAGAGAGGCAACCATTGTCGGTCAGGCGGTAGGTTGTGCGCTTCGAGGTTTGCGCCCCATTGCAGAAATTCAATATCTCGATTATTTGATCTACGGTTTGGCAATTTTGATTGATGATGTTGCTTGTTTGCATTACAGAAGTGCAGGAGGGCAAAAAGCACCGATCATTATTCGCACCAGAGGGCATCGTTTGGAAGGAATGTTTCATTCGGGTTCGCCGATGGGCATGATTTTAAACTCTTTGAAAGGAATGTATTTTCTTGTGCCAAGAGATATGACGCAGGCGGCGGGTTTTTATAACACACTTTTGAAATGCGATAATCCTGCGATTATTATAGAATCTTTGAACGGTTATCGTTTAAAGGAAAAAATGCCAAACAATATTGGCGAATTTACCGTTCCGCTTGGCGTTCCTGAAACCATCAGAAAAGGCGAAGACGTTACGATTGTTACTTACGGTTCGATGTGTAGAATTGTGCAAGAAGCTGCCAAACAACTCGAAGAATTTGAAATTTCCTGCGAAATTATTGATGTGCAGTCTTTAATTCCTTTTGATGTAAATCATTTGATTGTAGAATCGATCAAAAAAACGAATAGAGTTATTTTTGCTGACGAAGATGTTTCGGGTGGTGCAACTGCTTTTTTGATGCAAAAAGTATTAGAAGAACAAGACGCTTATCCATATTTGGATTCTAAACCAATTTGTATTTCTGCCAAAGATCACCGCCCTGCTTACGGTAGCGATGGCGATTATTTTTCAAAACCTAGCGTAGAAACGGTTTTTGATGCGGTTTATGCAATGCTATCCGAAGTGAGTCCGCAACGTTTTCCAGATTTGTATTAGTTTTTTTCATGCCCAAATCTGTAGGGTTTGGGTATGAAAAATATTAAAATCTTATCAATTCATCAAAAGAAATGGAAATTTCTTCTTCTTTATCTCTGAAAATAAATTTGAATGGATTAGGTGTATTATCCAATAAAGTTTCAAATGTGGGATAGCACCTTGCATCTGTTAGTTTAGTAGTTTGCATTTTTGCGTATACTTTTTTTAAGGTATCCAACCCTTCTGTATTTGTAGCAGTATTAATATCTGTGGAATCATCAATTTTATCTGCCATTCCATTAAAAAATAAGATAGTTTTAAATTCTACCCGTGCATTTATGAAAATTTCTTTACTCTTTTCTGTTTCGTTCAGACATAAAAATAGAAGAAATCTGCTAATGCTATGCCTTACTTTTTCAATAATGTCGTTAAAATCAATAGTTCCAGATTTGAGTTCTATAAAATAAACATTTAGACGTATTTTGTCTTTATCAAAAAAGATTAAAATACCATCAACAAGTTTATTGCCCACTCCTAAACCAATAAGTTTTTCTTTATTATTTTGTATAGCTTGCCCATCCCAAGTATCTAAGTACCAAATTTGAGTTTTTTTAGGAATATTTGTTATTCTAACTTCTTTTAAAGTTATGTATTTCTTGTCATCTTTTTTTGCTTTATTTTGTTTTTGAAAACTATCCTTATCACGATTTTTTGTTTTTTTAGCTACTTGTTTTGTAGATACTTTTTCCTCTTTTTGGAGTATAGTTTTCATATTTTGAGGCTCATAAAAAACAATATCTTTGCTTTCTGCATTTTGTACAAAACGCAAATCTTCTAACTTTCTTAAGAGTTCTGTTCTTATTTTTGATAATTGAAATCCATTTTTTTCCATTGCAATTATTATTTGCCTAATTCATAAATTTGCTCTGTAAGCAAGTCTTTTAACTCGCTTATTTTTGCTTTTTCAGCATTAAAATCACGAAAAGCAACACCAAATTGCTTGTGTTTATACTCTAAAAGTTTGTGGTTATTTTCAAAAAAATAAATAGCTACATCTTTACTATCAATAGTAACATCTGGATTAAAGGCTGTTAAGTTTTCTACGTCTGCGTTGAAGTCTTGTTTTTCATTTCTGATATAACTTGCATACAAATAGTTATTCAAATGTTCTGCCAACAAAGGACTGTGTGTTGTCATCAACAATCTATTTTTATTCATACTTGCAAATTCCAATAACAAGTTCAGGAATTTAATTTGGTTAAGTGGATGCAAGTTTTCTTCAGGTTCATCAATGAACAAAAAATTTTGTTGTTCTTCTGCAAAATATTGCAAGTACAAAGACAAAGTAGAAAGTTGATTTACAGCGGAAGAAACTTTGGATAA
The DNA here is from genome assembly GCA_004292785.1 of Bacteroidota bacterium. Classification (GTDB taxonomy): domain Bacteria; phylum Bacteroidota; class Bacteroidia; order Cytophagales; family Thermoflexibacteraceae; genus RDXG01. Next base: position 9,549 of record RDXG01000048.1, on the reverse strand, counting down.
TTCCAATGTTTTTATCTTATTGTCCCAATCCTCAAACAAAAATTTCCAACGTACAGCTTTTATTACACCTAATGTAATAAGTTCGTGTACTATTTTACCACCCAAAATGTCATTAAATTTTAAAAGTATATTATTGTAATAATCATTAATTTTTTCATCACCATTTTTTATGTCTTGTTCCAATTTATAAAGAGGAGTAAGCACACTGTCTTCTGCCTCTGTATAATTCTGTTCAGACATCAGTAGCAATTCTTCGGGATAAAAAACATTCTTTTCCTTTGTTTGTTTTTTTAGTGTTTCTCTGATTTCATTCAATTGTTGCACTTTTTTGTTAGCAGCCCAATCATTATTTTTTAGGTAAAAATTTCTATCCGCAGCAAAAAAATGGCTTGTAAGGTTTTGTGAATTAAACAATTTTTTTATTATAGAGGTTACTAATTTCTCTTTTAGTTCACTGTCTGATACTCTATCATTATAAATTTCTTCTATTTTTTTCTTTGGAAATTCATCATAAATATCTATGGGAAGGTTTTTTAAAAAATTGTGGTCTATAAAATTCATAATATTAGATTTTGCTTCTTTTTTGAAACTATAAATCTCATAACTATTACCATTACCAAAACCTACACCAACAGTAGTCGTTATAGAGTCATTAAACAACTGCTTTTTATTGCTCATAGAAAATTCTATTGAGGGCGAAGACGCAAAATCTATATTTTTTTCAATGTAAGTTGCAAAACTTTTTAGAATATTGTTTACTAAGCTTTCATTGAGTTCAATACTTTTATCTTCCAAAAATTTTATAGTTGTGGCTAACTCTTTATACTGCTCTTTTTTAAAAAAATCACTAAGAGTTTCTTGCCTAAAAATCTTAAAAATTAGTTTAGACATATAAGTTTTACCAGCATTATTATAACCCACAAAAAGATATACTTTTTTGCTAAGGTCAATAGTTGCTTCTTTAATAGCATCAAAATTTCTTACAATGAGTTTCATAAAATTATATTTTCACAAAGTTAATATTTTTTTTTTATTTTGGCAAATGTAATTTTTTATTTCTTCAAATTCCCCTAAGTCTGTTAAAAAACCACAAATTTAAACTTAAAATAAAGCATTGCGTTTATACGTTATGCTATTGTAAATTGGTTTTAAAATAAAAAATTACATAGATCGTACATGAAACACTTTTAGAAATTAGAATGATTTTATTGAAAGTATTAAAAAAAAGGCTTTTTTTATCTTTTTTGATTAAAAAAATGCTAAAAATGGTACATATACAAAAACCAAGTTCGCCTCAAAAGCCGATGCATGAATCCGTACTAAGAATTGGTATTGGAATTGTTAGTATTTTATAAAAGATGTTTGCCCGTGAAAAAATCAGCTATCATATTGTTCACTTTGCTTTGCATCGGCTCTTATTTTAGCCCTGTTTATGCTCAATTTGGAAATTTATTTGGCAAAAAAAATAAAGATTCTGATAAGAATGTTGCATTAAGCCCAATTCAGCTTTTTGATACTGCGAGTATTCTCAAAAGTGGAAAACTGTATTTTCACAATATCGGAAAAATAAGTTATTATTATGACAAAAATAAAATTTCTTTATTAAACAAATACCAAAGAGAACGAAATTGGGAGTCCATGCTTCCTGTACTTTACGATTATGTTTGCCATTTTGGAACAGAAAACTTTTATGATCCAACCAGCATGGATATTTTGTGGCAATTAGGGCGAGTTTCGGAATACATGGAAAAAATGGAACTCACCAAAGAAGTGTATCGCTACATTCTCAAACATTATCGCGGTGATTTGCAAAAAGCACTCAAACGATACGATAGCCTTTCCAAATTTGACAAAGATTTATATGTTGATTTGGCAAAATATTATGATTTGGTAGATTTGCGAAAGCACATCGACACCCTAAAACCGCCTCAAAGTGTATTTACAAGCATGGGCGAAACGCTAAATTCGCCTTATGAAGAATATGGATTGACCATTTCAGGCAACGATGACGAACTTATTTATACTTCTCGCAGGGATATTAACGAATCAGTGGTGGAAGGACAATCGAAACTCAATGAAAATTTGTATTTTTCGCGCAAAACCGCAGACGACGAATGGGAAAATACAAAAGCTCTCAATAGCATCAATACCGCCTACAACGAAGGTTCACCTTGTTTGAGCAAAGACGGGAAAACCTTGATTTTTGCACGTTGTTTTAGTCCTGATGGCTTGGGAAATTGCGATTTATACATTTGTCAAAGAATTGCAGACACCACTTGGTCAGAACCAATCAATTTGGGCGAAAAAATAAATTCCTATGCTTGGGATTCGCATCCATCTTTGTCTATTAGCGGAGATACTTTGTTTTTTTCGTCTGATCGTAGGGGCGGTTTTGGGGGAACAGACATTTATTTTTCTGTAAAAAACGAAAACGGCGAATGGACTGATTCTAAAAATCTCGGACCCATGATCAACACCAAAAGCAACGAAGTAAGCCCTTTTATGCACGCCAAACACAATGTTTTATATTTCAGTTCTGATGGGCATTTGGTTAATTTTGGCAGATTTGATATTTACAAAACTTATTTCTATAAAAATCATTGGACAGAACCCAAAAACGTTGGACCGCTGGTAAACACCAAAGGCAGCGAGTTTTATTTTGCCATTGATGCGCTTTCCAAAAAGCTATTTTATGCGCGTTCACAAGAAGAAGAACCCGATAATTTAGATTTGTATTCTTTTCCTTTGCCAATGGAAGCACAACCTTTGGCGGTGGTTAGGTTTACAGGCAGAATTGTAGAAGAAGCCACAGGAGAGGTTTTTGAGGGAATTGTGTCGATGATTGATCTGGACGAAAACATAGAAATTGCCCCAAAATATTTGCGAGAAGATGGTAGTTTTCAATTTGATCTGATCAACAACAAACGCTATATGTTGATGGTTCAGGGCGAAAACTTTTTCAGAATTGAAGAAATTTTTTATTTGAATGGCGAAAAAAATCTAAATCTTTCTGCCAAAAGTATTAAATCTATTTCTTTCGAGTCTATTCAATTCGAGAACGGAAAAGCCGATTTATTGCCTTCAATGGAAAACGATTTGCATTTATTAGTAAGTTTTTTGGTAGATAATCCTGATTTCAAACTCAAAATTACTGGACACACCGATTCGGGAGGCGACCAAAATTTTAACCTAAAACTTTCACAAAAAAGAGCTGACGCGATCAAAGATTACATCATTTCCTACGGCAGATTAGAAAAAACAAGAGTGCTTGCCATTGGTTTGGGCAGTCAGGCGAGCCAACAAGAACAAACCGAAGAACAACGCAGACTAAATCGCAGAGTAGAATTTAAAATCCTTCGCAAAGAAGACGCAACAGAAGGTGATAGTTTTTAAATAAGTGATTGTGTAGTGCAACACATTTCTATTTTATTTCCAAAAAGAAATAAAAATTATTTGCATTTTTTTTATATTTTTGTCAAAAAACCAATAAAAATATGCAAAAATTATTATTTCTCATTTTTTCTGTGATTTTCCTACAGTGTTTTTCGTCAAAATTCGGTTTATAACCTAAATTGGATGAACGATGGGCAATATTACAGTTCTCAAAAAGAAAACGATATTGTCAAATATCAAGTAACCACAGGCGAAATTGTTGCCAAAATTGTGGATGGCGCAACGCTAAACCCAAAAATTGAGTTTGACAGCTACACCATCAGCCCCGATGAGCAAAAAATATTGCTTACCACCGAAACCGAAGCCATTTACAGACGTTCTTTTCGCGCCAACTATTTTATTTATGATGTGCCAACTAAGCAACTTACAGAACTTTCCAAAAGAGGCAAGCAGTCTTACGCAACGCTTTCGCCTGATGGCAAAAAAGTGGCTTTTTGCAGAGAAAACAACCTTTTTGTAACAGATTTGGCAAGCAAAACCGAAATGCAAATCACAACCAACGGCAATTTTAGCCAAGTGATCAACGGTTCTACGGATTGGGTTTATGAAGAAGAATTTGGTTTTGCACAAGCATTTTATTGGTCGCCTGATGGCAAAAAAATTGCTTTTTATTCTTTTGATGAAAGCCGAGTCAAAGAGTACAATATGCAAATGTGGAACGAAAAAGATTTGTATCCTTACGATTATCGTTTCAAATATCCAAAAGCAGGCGAAAACAATTCTTTGCTGACGATTTCTGTGTATGATTTGCCTTCTGCCAAAACAATAAAAATGGATATTGGCACAGAAACTGACATCTATATTCCCAAAATTAATTGGACTTATGACTCTAATTTGCTGTCGATCAGACGAATGAATCGTTTGCAAAACACGCTAGAAATTTTACACGCCAACAGCAACACAGGGGCATCAACTGTGATTTATAAAGAAGTTTCGGACAGTTATGTCGATATTCAGTATGCAGAAGATATGAAATATTTGAAAGATGGCAAAAGTTTTATCTTTTCTAGCGAAAAAGATGGTTTTAAACATTTGTATTTGTCTTCGATGGATGGCAAAGAAATTCGCCAATTAACCAAAGGAAATTATGAAGTTTCTTTGCTTGGCATAGACGAAAATCTTAAAAAACCGATCATTTATTACACTTCTACCGAAGTTTCGCCAATGGAAAAACATTTTTATAGCATTGACTTCGAAGGAAAAAATAAAAGCAAACTTTCTACCGAAAAAGGTACAAATGACGTGAATATGAGCGCAGATTTCAAATATTATGTTTTGTATCACAGCAATTCCGAAAAACCGCTAAGCGTAAGTTTGTTTCAAACCAAAGACAACAAAAAAATTAAGGTTTTAGAAGAAAATCAGGCTTTAAATACGGCGGCAAAGGACTTTAATTTGGCAAAAAAAGAAATTTTTAGCTTCAAAACTTCCGATAATCAAGAATTGCATGGTTTTATGTTGAAACCAAAAAACTTTGATCCAAACAAAAAATATCCTGTGTTGATGTATGTGTATGGTGGACCGAGTTCGCAAGAAGTTTCTGATTCTTGGGGCGGAAGGCATTTTTATTATCATCAATATTTGACCGAAAACGGCTATATTGTGGCTTGCGTGGACAACAGAGGCACTGACGCAAAGGGCGCAAATTTCAAAAAATCTACTTATGCAAATTTGGGAAAATACGAAACCCAAGACCAGATCGAAGCCGCAAAATATTTGGGAAATATGGCGTTTGTGGACAAATCCAGAATCGGAATTTGGGGTTGGAGTTATGGCGGTTATATGTCTTCTTTGTGCATTTTGTTGGGAAATGAAGTGTTTAAAACGGCTGTTGCGGTGGCGCCTGTAACAAATTGGAGGTTTTATGACAACATTTATACCGAACGTTTTTTGAAACGCCCACAAGACAATCCGCAGGGTTATGACGATTTTTCGCCTGTAACTCACGCCAGCAAATTGAAAGGAAATTTTTTGTTGATTCATGGCACAGGCGACGACAATGTGCATTTTCAGAATGCGGTTATTTTGCAAAACGCTTTGATCAAAGAGGGCAAGCAATTCCAATCGTTTTATTATCCAAACCGCAATCATGGCATTCGTGGGGGCAATACTTCGATGCACTTGTACCAAATGATGGCAGATTTTGTGCTTAAAAATTTGTAGTTTTTAGATTTTTCATTAAAATAAACCTTAAAAATTTATAAGTTTTTAAGGTTTATTTTCTTTGAGTTTTCTAACAACTTAATATATTTCAAATATTGTAATTGCGATACCAAAACCGAGTCCCAAACCTGTAGCTAATTTAAGGGCTGATTTAAAATCTTCTTTGCCCCTAAATACCAAAATAACTGATGTAATGGTAAATATGCCTGCCGTTAGAAAACCAGTCAATACGGTGAGTAATCCAGACATTCCGTGTGGATGTCCAGAATAAAATTTCTGTACGATGAAAAAGCAAATTGTAAAAATAATTGCAATGATTGCCAGTCCTGCAAAAACATTTTTTAGAATTAAGGTAAACTTATCCATAATTTTCTTTAAGTTTAGAGTGAAATAAAAACTAGTAATTTTTTTATTCAATGAATTAATAATTGCACCAAAAATATATTTTTAGTTTATTTATTGCCTAAATATGCAAAATATCCTTTTTCAAAGCAAATTTTAATTGTAAAAATATGATATTTTTTGAAAATAGACAAGCAAATTTCTACATTTGCAAAAAACTGAAAAGTCAAGTTTTTGGAACTTGCCAAACTTAAACATAATACAACCTTATCGTTTTTACTACGTTCAAAATTGCAAAATCAGCAAAATTATTATGGAAACTTCAAAAAATACAACTGCTTTCTATTTTTTGGCTTGGTCTTCTTTTGCCATTTCTTTTTTGGGAGTTGGAGTGGGTTTGGCATTGATGGAAGCAGAATGGGCAGTAAAGGCTTTTTTTGGAATGTCGTATTTATTTTCGGTTTCGTCTTGTTTTATGGTTGCAAAAGTGGTGCGGGACAAACAAGAAGAACAATCGATCATCAACAAAGTAGAAAAAGCCAAAACGCAACAACTCATTAATAAATATACTGATCCTACGGATTAGTTTTAATTTTTATCATTATTTTCGATGACAAAAGTATTTTTATCGCCTTTTAGAAATAAGCGAATTACCAACGGGCATCCTTGGATTTATGACAACGAAGTCAAAAAAATTGAAGGCAATTTTGAAAACGGCGACATTGTAGAAGTTTATGATGCCCACAAAAAATTTATTGGCAAAGGCTACATCAATTCTAATTCGCATATATTGGTCAGAATTTTGACTTATCAACGCCAAGAAGAAATTAATCAGCTCTTTTTTGATAAAAAACTTAAATATGCCCTCGATTATCGTTTGCAAATGGGTTTTACGCAAAATTTTAGGTTGGTCTTTGGCGAAGCCGATTTTTTGTCAGGTTTGGTAATTGATAAATTTGGGGATTATTTGGTTTTGCAAATTTTGAGTTTGGGCATGGAAAAGTTCAAACCTTTGATTTTAGAATCTCTCGAAAAATTATTGAAGCCCAAAGGAATTTATGAAAGAAACGACGTTCCAGTGCGTGAAATGGAAGGTTTGACTCAACAAACAGGTTTTTTAAAGCCTTTTGAAATTCCCAAAAACGGTGTTGAAATTGTAGAAAACGGTTTCAAATTTAGTGTTGATATTGTAAACGGTCAAAAAACGGGCTATTTTTTGGATCAAACTCGCAACCGTGCCACGCTTGCCAATTTTGTGAAAGGAAAAAAAGTGTTGGATTGTTTTTGCCACACAGGTTCGTTTGCAATTCATGCAGCGGGTTATGGAGCAAGCCATGTAACGGCTTTGGATATTTCTGAACAAGCTATTTCTTCTGCCAAAATCAACGCAAAACTGAATAATTTTGAAGAAAAAATAGATTTTGTTTGCGATAATGCTTTTGATTGGCTCAAAGAATCGGTTACTGAAAACAAATTGTTTGATGTAGTCATTCTCGATCCGCCTGCTTTTACCAAATCGCGCGCAAACATAGAAAGTGCAGTTCGGGGCTACAAAGAAATTAATTTGCGAGGAATGAAATTGGTAAAAAAAGGCGGTTTTCTGATTACTTGCACTTGTTCGCATTTTGTAAGCAACGATTTGTTTCGCAAAACCATTCAAGAAGCGGCAGTAGATGCTCACAGAACAGTCCGAGAGGTCATTTTTCAACCCCAAAACTTCGATCACCCAATTTTGTGGTCTGTGGAGGAGAGTTTTTATTTGAAATTTTATGTGTTGCAGGTGTTGTAATTTTTCTTGTTTTTGGGAAATTCAGAACTAATAATTTTCTAAAAAATTTTAGTTCTGAACTTAAATTTCCAAAAAAACTAACTCAAAACTTCCGCCACAGCCATTTCTTTAGGCAAAACTTTGACTGAATATTCTGTTTTTTGCTTCAAATTCAAACCTGTCGTTTTGATGATGCCGCGCAAGGGACTGCAATCGGAATAATCTGTGCCGTGAGCTACTTTGATGTGGTTTTCGTTGGCAATTAAATTATTGGTTGGGTCAAAACCATGCCAACCCGCCTGCGGAATATACGCCTCCACCCAAGCGTGCATCACCGAGTCGCCATGCAAATGCAAACCCTGATTTAAGTAACCAGAAACATACCTACAAGGGATTCCATTTTTGCGAGCCATTGCCAAAAAAACGTGTGCATAGTCTTGACAAACGCCTTTTTTGAGTTTTAAAACTTCGTTGGCGGTAGTGTAAACATCTGTATGATCCGCAGAAAAAACCAATAAGTTAGAAACATATTGATTGAGTTCGTACAAAAAATCAAAAACGGGTTTGTCTTCTTTGTAAATCAAAATTTCGGCTTGTTCTTCGGGCAAAATTTCTGTATAATTGCTATTTTGCAAAAATAAATGATGATCGATAAAAAAATGATCCGATTTTAGTTCAGCCAATTCTTCTTCCAAAGTTGGAGCATAATGTTTGCCTTGCGGTGCGCTTTTTTCTACAATCGCTGTCATGTTCAACTCAAAAGTTTTGAAATTTTTGTTAGAACGAAGTCTGTTTGCCTGAAAACCGAACAAATTGGTATAACTAAACACTTCCTCGTTCAAAGAATTTGTAAAACGAAGAGAAACTAGTTCCTGATTTTCGTTAGAACAAGGTACGGTCAGCAACTCAAAAATGGCTTCTTTTACCGTGTCCTCATAAGTATTGCGTGTATGATATTTGATTTGATATTCCGTAGTCATGTTTTTACGATTTTAAGACAGCAAATTTTGTCAAAATGCAAAATTAGTCAAATTTTAAACCAAATACATTAATAGCTTAAATATTTTTGTTCTAGCGTATCCGCAATTTGATAAATTTTTTCTAGGGTTTCAGTCAAAAATACAGTTACGTCTGTTTCGATGTCCGAAATGGTCAAATAACGGAAATTGCTAGTCATTTTGCCCACCATAAAACTCAAAGAACCTTTTTTGTTTAATTCCGAAGCAGGAACTAAATGATTGATATTTGCTTGAATCAAATTTAAGTTAAAAATAACCGATTTTGGAAATTGTTGATTGAACAACAAAAATTCTAAGGCGTTCATTCGGTTTGGAACAGATTTGTAATGGCGTTTGCTCATGTCAAAAGACTCAGCACTTTTAAGCATAGTTACGACATGATAATTTTCGGCAGAAGCTCCAATTTTTTCAGGTTCTACTTTTTCGATGTCGTGCAATTTGGACAACAAAATTCTTAAAACCTGTGCGGCGCGCTCCAAATGCAAACCCAAAGAAAGCAAAATCCAAACTTCGTTTCGGGGCAAACTGTTGTCGATATACCCTTTGACAGAAGAACTGTTTTCCTCTACCAATTTCGCAAAATCATAAGAACCTTCCTGATCCAATTTGCCACTTGTAAAAAGATTGATGTTATGATAAAATTTATTGATCTCTTCCCACAATTCCGCAGAAAGAGAATCGCGCGCGCCACGAGCATTTTCACGCGCATTATTGACGCAAGCCAAAATCGAACAATAATTATAATCGTCGATTGCCATGAAGTTTAACACTTCATTTTCAGACAGTTGCGGATATTTTTCGGCA
>RDXG01000047.1 GCA_004292785.1 Bacteroidota bacterium | reverse complement strand
TTTTCCAGAAGATTTGGAATTGTCTAATTTGAAAAATTTGTTTCTCAAAAATAATTTGTTGGAAAATTTGCCGACTTCTTTTGGAAAACTCAACAAACTCAAAATTCTTGATTTAAGTAATAATCGTTTGAAAAATTTGCCTGAATCTGTGGGTGATTTTACGGATTTAGAAGAATTATATCTAAACGGAAATATGCTTTCAGCTTTGCCAAATTTGTCGAAAACAAGCCTAAAAGTTTTGAATTTTGCTAAAAACGAGATCAAAAATTTGCCAACAGATTTTGGAAAATTACAAAATTTGCAATTCGTAGATTTGAGTTTGAACCGTCTTACTTTTTACGAACTTGCGCCTTTGTTGAATATGAAATTTGCAAACGCAATTTATGACCCACAAAAAACGATTCTTGCTCCTAGTGAAATTAGCGTAAAATTGTATGAAGACTACGATTTGGAATCTTTTGCCAAAAATTTTAATGGAAATAATACATATATCTGGTTCAAAAATAATTCAATTTCTACCCAAAAACAAGAAAATTTTGGGTTCAGAAATATGAATAAAGATCAGATTGGAGTATATTTTTGTGAAGTAAAAAATGTTTTATTTCCTTTGCTTACGCTTCGCCGTCAAGAAACTTTTGTAAAACTTTCTTGTCAAGGAAGTAGTCCGATTTTGGTAGATGTTAGCCCTGCTTTGCAAGTTTGTGAAGGCGAAACTGTTACTTTATCGTCTAAATTGAGCAATAATTCAGAAATTCGCTGGCTAAAAGATGGAAAATTGATACAAAATACAAGCAACAATTTAAGAGTTTTTGAAAGCGGAAATTATGTGGCGGAAGTTGTTGCTGATGGTTGTACCAAATCTTCGGAAATTTTGCAGGTTCATTTTATAAAATCTGCCCCGATCTTGTTGAGTTTGAATAGTGATGGCTATACTTTGCAAGCCAATTTTTTGGATAAAAACGCAATTTTTCAATGGTTTGTAAACAATGAAATTGTAGCTGTTACGCAAAATCCTGTTTATGAGGTAATTCAAAGAGGAATTTATTATGTAAAAGTAACCAATGTGGGTTGTCAATCTATTTCTAATGAGGTTGCAGTTCAAAAAGTTTCGCCAACGGCAACAGAAGACGAAGCAAATGTTGAAAATATGCTTGTATTTCCAAATCCTAGCCATGATATTTTGTTTTTGAAAAGTGCAGAAAATTTGTCTGAAATCAAAATTTATGATGCTTTGGGCAGATGTCAGGCAACGATTTTGCCAAAAAATAATGCAGGAATTTATGAAATTCAAACTGAAAAATTAAATAGTGGAGTTTATTTTTTGCAAGTAAAAACCGCCAAAGGAACGTTTCAAAAACAGTTTTTAAAGAATTAAATTTTTTTATATTTGAAAAACAAAAAATATGCTTGGAAATTTAGCAAATGAAGTCATTTTTAAAAAGGCTTTTACGGACAAATTTGTTTTACAATGCTTGGTCAAAGATTTGTTTCAAGTCGATTTTGTGCCTGAAACCGTAGAAACAGAAAAACGTTTTGAGCCAAAGATAGCTCATATCGATTTTAAATACGATATTTTTGCTCAAAGTAAAGATCAAAGAGTCATTGTAGAAATTCAACGGGTGGATTACGATTATAATTTTGACCGATTTTTACTTTATCACAACATGGCGATTGCAGAAATGCAACGAAATTCGGAAGAATACAAAATCGACAAAGTGGTTTATACCATTGCTTTTTTTACAGGAAAATACGTTTGTACGGAACGAAATGGCAATTTGGTAGAAAGTGATATTTTGTTTCATCACAGCAATTTGTTTGATATAGAAGGCAAAGAATTTGACGTTTTTGGGCATCGTTTAATTTTTTTGAATCACAATTATATCAAAGATATTACTCCTGAAGGTTATAAAGATTGGTTAAGTTTGGTTCGAGAATCGATCAAAAATCCTAAAAATCCGATCATTAATTTGGCAAATCAAGGAGTTAGAAAAGTAGCAGAACTCATTGATTACGAAAGACTTAGCCCAGAAGAAATGAGGGAAACAAAAAATAGGAATGCAGCCGAAAGTGCAAAAGTTGCTTATAAAGAATATTATGAGCGAAAAAGAAACATTGAAGTTGCAAAAAACGCAATAGTTGAAGGTGCAAGCGATTCTTTTGTTGCCAAAATAACAGGTTTGACGCTTGAACAAATCCAAAAATTGCGTAATGAAATTAATCAATAAAATTTTCATTAAAAACATGAAAAAAGACAAAGAAATCACAAACAACAAAGAAGTTATTTATCATTTGGAAGATGCTGTAATCATGCAAAAGGGCGCACTTGCTCAATTTGCAGCGGGTATTTTTTTGGCATGGAGCAGTATGTGGACTTGGGGTTTGTTTCGTATTGGCTTTATTTTGGCTTCATTTTTAACCCTGATTCCTTTGGTTATTGAGTTTCTTAACAACCAATTAAGGGCAGTTTTGCTCACAGACGAATATTTGGAGCTAAAAATTGGTTTCAACAAAAAACCGATCACCATTCCTTTTTCTGAAATTAGGAAATTAAAACAAGAAAATTCTAAGGATTTCAGAAATGAAGAATGTACGATTCAGACCGAAGATGGAAAAAAATATCAGATCAAAAGCAAATATTTCCCTACAGGCGAATTTCACGTTTTTTCAGACAAATTAAACACTGTTTTTTTACAACAAGGAAAAAACAAAAGCATTTTGCCTAAAAAAAACAAGCCTGCTCCACCGCCAAAAGATCAAATTTCGGCAGTTGCGCAAAGCAATTTGGACAATATGCAAGAAGATTTAGCCTTAAAAATTGCCCTCGAAAACAATATGCAAGAAGCCTATGAATCGGTTTACAGAACAAGAGATGAATTTGATTTGGCTAAAAATCCGCAGGCAAATATTGTGTATCGTGTAGGAAATGAGGACGGTAGCTTTACTTATTTCTTGGAAAACGATTATTTGCCCAATTTGGCAGAAGAAAATATAGAAATTGGCAACAATTTGATCACCGCTGCTCTTGAAAATCTGAAAATTGTAGAAACCAGAATCAATTATTACCGAAAAATTGCGGAAACCCTAGAAAACATACGTTTTCAGGAAACAAACCGCAAAAAATTGCGCGCTGTTGCCGAAAAATTACGAAATCTACAAGAAAAAAACACCGCAAAAAGTTTGGATCATTCTTTGGCAAACGATGCCGATTTGGACAGCAAAGTTATCGAAGAATTGGCAAATTTGAGCCAAAAAGTGCGTGAAATTGACGATTTGGACAGTTCTATTTGGCTCAAAGAACACATTGCGCTGTTTTCAGACAAAAACAAATTGACTTAAAAAAATCAAATTAATTAATTCTAACTCGAAAACCTAACAAAAACCGAGCAGTTTGCATGGGAGCATAATTGTAAGAAGGATCAAAAGTATAACCTTTAGGGTTACTTTCTGTGTCATTTGCTTTTTTGTCGAAAGGATCGAAAGCGCGCATAATTACGTCTTCTTTTGGATAAAAATTAAACAAATTTTTGATTCCTGCATACAATTCGAAGCCATTTTTCCATTTTTTTGTAATTTGAATGTTGCTAATGTTAAAAAACGGAGATCGACTTGGGCGATAATCGTTGGTTAAAGTTGGCAAAAGCATCGAACTATAGACATAACCTGTAAAATCCAAAGTCAAATTTGGTCTTGCGAAAGTGTAAGAAATTGAATAATTTGCTGTGAATTTTGGTGTTTGGATTTGCTCTATTTTTTGCCCATCTTTATGAATGTAAGACTGCAAAAAAGTTCCACCAATAATTGCCTTGATTCCGTTGTCAAAAGTCCAATCTGTGTTGATAGAAAGCCCATAATTGTCTGCAAAACCTGTCAAATTGTTGTAAATAATGCTGTTGGAATCGGTCAAATAATCGGCTACAATTTTGTTGTTGTAATAGGTATAAAAAACGCTAATATCCAAATCCAAAAAGCCTTTGGGCAAACTAAACATTGCTGTATAATTCAGGTTCATATTCCAAGATTTTTCGGGTTGTAAATTGCTCAAAAAAATCACATTTCTGCCTCCTGTGAGTGCCGCATGGTCTTCACTAAACACATTCACAACTCTAAAACCGTTTCCAGCATTCAACCTAAGCGAGTTCGAAGCCGTAAAATTATATTTCAAACCCAAACGCGGAGAAAAAATATGTTTATGCACATTGCTATAATCGTATCTTAACCCAAGTAAAATTTTGAATTTATCCACCGCATATTCATTTTGAAAAAAACCTCCTGTAAGCGTTTTGATTTGCGCCTTGTTGATCACATTTTTCGCGCTATCCAATTCTGCGGTTATGGGCGTGTTGTCGTCATAAAAAGTGTAGCGATTCCCGATTCCTAGCAACAAATTATTGTTTGTGGATATTTTTTTATCCCAAGTCATTTGTGCAAAAACAATTTTTTGGTCGGCAAAATATTTGGTTGTTCCATAAAAACTATCTTGTACGTGGCTGTTGGCAGAAAAATTAAACATCACTCTTTCGTTGTTGATCGGCAGTTGATAATTTGCCAAAATTTCGTAACGATTGGTGTAAATACTTTCGCCATAAATGCTATCTGTGCCTCTAAATTGCTCTTCCCATTGCATTTCTCCGCCATGTCTGTTTTCCAAAACATAACGAAACGCAACATCGGCAATGCGTTTGTCTTTCCTTTCAAACGACCATTTGTTAAAAATAGAAAGTCTTTTGCTTAATGTAACATCAGTAAAATTATCGTGGTTGATGTCATGTTTTTTGTCAAAATGAAAATAATTGATGCCCAATAACGCGCGCACTTTTTTGTTAATTTTAAAACCCGCAGACAAATCTGTGTTAAATTCTTGATAAGAAGTAGCGTTCATATCCACCGATAATTTAGGCACTCGATCAGGATTTTTTGTGATTACGTTGATAATTCCACCCATTGCCTCCGAACCGTACAAAGCCGCCGCAGGTCCCTTTACAATTTCTACCCGCTGAATAATTGAGCTAGGAATGCCATTTAAGCCATAAACCGTAGAAAGTCCGCTAACAATCGGCATACCGTCAATGAGTACCATCGTGTAAGGTCCTTCCATGCCGTTGATGTGAATATCGCCTGTGTTGCAAACGTTGCACTGCATTTGTGGGCGAACTCCGTTTACGTTTTGCATGGCTTCAAAAAGCGAAGGCGTTGGGTTTCGTTCAAAAAATTTCGCGCTATAAATCTCGACAGGCACAATGCTTTCCGCTTTTCTTACTTCTCGCATTGTGCCTGTGATCACTACTTCATCGAGTTGGTTTTCGTCTGTTTCTAATTCTACCAAAAAAATTTGATTTTTTTTGTTAATTTCTACCTCTTGACTGTATTTTTTGTAGCCAATCATAGAAACTTCTAGGCGAGTTTTACCAATTTTTACGTCCGTTACCGCCCCGATTTCTTGTTTTGGCAAATACACATTCACAAATTCGAGAGGCATTTTTTGTGAGCTTACCAAAACCAAAATATTGGTTTCTTGCGCAAATAAATTTTTGCAGATAAAAAATAATATAAAAATAAGTACAAAAGTATATTTATTCATAATGAAAATAATTTTTAGATTAGTCTAAAATATTAAACAAAAAAATACCATTTTTTGTTTTGTTTTGAATAATATTATAGTCTAAAATTCATGCTTAAAACCAACGTTTTTATCATTGAGCATAAATTTTTTCCATTAAATTTTTAAAATATAACAAAACCCTGAAAAGTTGAAAAATTCCTACATCTGTGATTACATAAGGGTTGCTGACATAATAATTTTGTTGTTCTAAAATAACCAAATGCCAATTTCTACCGTTTACGTACATTCCATAAATGGCTTTATCGTCTTGATTTTGGACTTTTGCGGCAACCATCGCAATCAATAATTGCCCTAGCGGATCGTTATCTCTGCGTTTTTCGGGTTTGTATTCGTGCAAAAAAAAGTGTGGTTTTTTAGGTGTTTGGATACCTTTTGCCAACATAAATTCTACCAAACCTTCTGTTTTTTTAGTTCCTTTGGCATACATCACCGACATTGGGCGTTGGGTAAAAACTTTGTAATGTTCGCTTACAAAGCCCGCCAAACCTATAAAACGGCTGATAAACATAAATTTATATTCGTCTTCGTTCCAAGCATCGACATATTTTTGAGCCAAATTCTGAAGTTCTGTAATAGATTCTTGTGTTTTTTGGTCTATTTCAGAAGAAATTTTTTGAAAATGATCGAATAAAGAATGTTCAAAACCTCTTTTTAGCCCAAATTCTTCGCTAACTTCTTCATAAAGCCAATCTTTAAAAGGCTTATTTTTTATTTTTTTTGCCATAAAAAATTTCTTGATTTTGGCTTGCAAGATACAAAATTTGGCATTTTAAAACCAATTTTTTTTCTTCATAAAATAAACCATACTTCCGCCCAAAAAAAACATAGAAAACATAAGTGCGTGGTAACTCCATCTCCAAGAAAGTCCAGGAATATACTCGAAATTCATTCCGTAAATGCCCGTAATAAAGGTTAAAGGGATAAAAATGGAAGCAACAACGGTCAAAGTTTTCATGACGGTGTTCATGCTGTGACTCAAATTTGACAAATATAAATCCATCAATTCTGCCAACATTTCTCTAAAAGTTTCGAAAGTAGTCATCAAATTGTTCAGATGATCGTGCAGATCTTTGAAATAAGTCAAAATTTCGTTGCTAATAAAGTCCGAAGGTTCTTTTTTGAGTTTGGCAATTTCATCTCGCAAAGGCGAAACGACTTTCCGAATTGACGAAATTTTGCGTTTCAAAGCCAAAATATCACTCGTATAATTATCGGTTGGATTGGCAATAATTTTTTCCTCCAAATCCTCGATTTGTTCCCTCAAAAATTGCAATACATGAAAATAATTGTCCACCACAGCATCAATAAGCAAATAAAATAAATAATCGGCTTTTTGTTTACGCACTTTTCCTTTGTCTGCAAAAATTCTTTCACGGATTGGGTCAAAAACATCGCCCTCTACTTCGCCTTGAAACGTAAGCAAAAAGTTTTTTGCCAAAATCATACTTAAATGTTCTTCTTCCAAAGATTTATTTAAAGAATTGATTTTCAACATTTTAAAAGTAAGAAACAAATGATTTTCGAATTCTTCCGATTTTGGAAGTTCAGAAACTGTTAAAATATCCTCGATCACCAAATGATGCACACCAAAATGAATCGCAATTACTTCAACCAAGGCACCGTCACTAATGCTATCAATATCAATCCAATTTACCGAATCAGATGATATTTTATCAAATAAAGCCTTTGGTTCAGGAAGTTTTTTGAAAACCTGATATTCTTTTTCGTCAAAAATAATAAGATTGATCACAAGCGTTTGTTTATTTTAGTGAAAAATTGTTTCGCATACTTTTATGTATAAATTTTCTATTGCGTTATAAAGTTTCACAATTTATAAATATTTTTGCAAAATATACAAAAATTATAATTATGAAAATTCGGTTAAATCTGTTTTTGCGTTATTTTTTGTTTTGGTTTGGCTATTTTTTGTTGGCAAGAACTATTTTTTTCTTGGCAAATTTTACGCAAACTTCCAATTTATTGCTTGAAGATCAACTACTTAGTTTTTTGCATGGCAGTCGAATGGATTTGTCCATGACAGGATATTTGAGTCTAATTTTTGGAATTTGTCTTGCATTTTCTAGTCTTGTAAAATTACCTTTTCGCAAATTTTTAGACATTTATACCTTTGTTTTGTTGTTAATTTCGAGCCTTTTGGTCTTTGCTGATGCCAAATTGTACGCAAATTGGGGTTTCAGAATGGACAGCACGCCTTTGATGTATATCGACAAACCGCGTGAAGTGATCGGTTCTGCGGGCATTGGAATCACTGTTTTTTTAATGATTTTGCTAATTTTATTCGCTTTTTTGTGTTTTTGGTTTTATAAAAAATTGGTTTTTGGCAACATTATTTTAGAAAAAACGAATTGGAAATCTTTTATGATCATGTTAATTTTGAGTGCCTGCCTTATTTTGCCCATTCGCGGAAGTTTGGGAGTTGCTCCCATGAATATTGGTTTTGTATATTTTCACGCAAACAAACCTTTTGTCAACCATGCGGCGATCAATATTGTTTGGAATGTCTGTTTTTCAGTGTTAAATAGCGAAGAAATTGCTTATCCAACAGGTTTTTTTGAGGAAAAACAAACGCAAAAATTATTTTCTGAATTGTATCCTGACGATAGTTTGACCGAAAATGTGTTAAAAATTGCCAAACCAAACATTATTCTAATCATTTTGGAAGGTTATAGTTCTAAATTGATGCAAAATTTGGGCGGGAAATCGGGAATTTCTAATAATTTGGAACGAATCAGCAAAGAAGGAATTTTGTTTAATCATATTTATTCAAACGGAGATCGGACTGACAAAGGAATTGTATCTATTTTGAGTGGATATCCTGCGCAACCAACCTCGTCGATCATCAAATTTGCCAAAAAAACGCAAAAATTGCCTTATTTAAGCATCGATTTGAAAAAAAATGGCTATAACACACAATTTTTGTTTGGCGGAGACATCAATTTTGCCAATATGCGTTCCTATTTTACCAATGCGCAATTTGATATTTTAAGCACAGAAACCGATTTTGCGGACTCGTTGCGAAACTCAAAATGGGGCGTTCATGATGGTTTTGTGTTTGACAAAATGCTTGCAGAAATTGAGAAAACTCCTGCTCCTTTTTTTAAAACCATGCTTACTTTGAGTAGCCACGAACCCTATGATGTGCCTATGAAAACTGCCATCGAAGGTAATAGCGAAGAAGCTCGTTTTTTAAATTCTGCCTATTATACAGACCAATGTGTCGGAAATTTTATAGAAAAAGCAAAAAAAACGTCTTGGTGGGCATCTACTTGGGTCATTATTTTGGCAGATCACGGAAACAGACATCCCAATGAAAGCAATATTTATGAAAGTGTAAAATACGAAATTCCAATGATTTGGACAGGCGGAGCAATCAATAAAACAGACAGCATTGTGCAAAAATATGGCTCTCAAAGCGATTTGGCAAGGACAATTTTGCGCCAATTAAACATGGAAAATAAAGATTTTTTGTTTAGCAAAAATTTGCTTTCGCCCAAAAGTCTTTCTCATGCTTTTTTTACGTTTAACAATGGTTTTGGCTTTTTGTCGGACAGCTCTAAAATGGTTTTTGACAACGATTCGCAAAAAATGATGCATGGCAAAAATAATGATTTTGGTCGGGCATATTTGCAGAAATTGTATTTGGATTTTAATGCGCTTTAATTGAATTTTTACGTTTTTTTTATAAATTGCGCAAAAAATAAAATACAAAGATTGACAAATATTAAATAAAATTTATGGAAATTATTGCAGATTTAGTAAAAATTGTCCTGCCTGCGGGCATTGTTTTGTACGGTATGTATTTGGTTATCAAGTCTTTCCTTAGAAAGGATTTTGACAAAAAGCTCCTTGAACTCAAAAGTCAAGACCGAAATGTAACTTTACAAATGCGTTTGCAAGCCTATGAAAGAATGACACTTTTTTTGGAAAGAGTTTCGCCAAATAATTTGTTGCCCAGACTTAACAATCAAGAATATACGGTGGATATGTTTCAGCAAATTTTGATTATGGAAATCAGAAATGAGTTTGCACACAACGCCACGCAACAAATTTATTTGTCTGACGAAACTTGGAACGTGATTCAAAGTGCGGTAGAACGTTTGATTTCTTTGATTAGCGAGTCGGCTTCGCAAATAGACAAAACCGTTCCTTCAATAGAGTTGGCAAGAAAAATGGTGGAAAATATTTTGGCAATTCAAGACGATATTACTTCTTCTGCTTTGTTGGTTTTAAAAAAAGAAGCCCGCACTTTGTTGTAGAATTTTTCAGTTTGTCAAAGTTGTTTGCTTTGACAAACTAAAAAAACTAAATTTTTTCTTTTACTGCCAAAGTCAAACGGCTGATACAGACCATTTTATTTTCTTCATTTGTAATTCTGATGTCCCAAACTTGCGTTTGTTTTCCTAAAAAAACAAGGCTTGCTTTGCCGTAAACCCAACCTGAACTTGCTGATCGCAAATGATTTGCATTGACTTCCAAACCAACACAATATTGTTTTGGAAAATCTACACAACAATTTCCGCCAATGCTGCCCAAAGATTCTGCCAAAACCACCGAAGCACCGCCATGCAATATTCCGACAGGTTGCACCGTTCTGCTATCCACAGGCATTTTTCCACAAATATAATCTGCGCCTATTTCTGTGATCTCGATGCCAAGCAATTTGGAAATGTGATCACCGTTTTCATACATTTTTTGTAAGCCTTCTAAAGTTATATTTTTGTTAATCATGAGTTTTAAAGTGTTTTGTTTTTCTAATTCTGAAATTTAACGTATATTTGCAAAATTTTAAAATATTTCACTTAAATTATTTTGAAAGTGCAATATTTTTTATCACACATTTTCTAATATTTTTTATGAATTGTAACGAAAAAACGATCTATTTGATCCGCCATGGCGAAACAGAATTTAACAAAATGCACATGATTCAAGGAAGCGGAGTAGATTCTAACCTCAACGACACAGGTAGAGAACAAGCCAAAGCATTTTATCAGGCATATAAACACATTCATTTTGACAAAATTTATACTTCACTTCTCAAAAGAACCAAACAAAGTGTAGCGTCATTCATTTCGCAAGGCACGCCAACAGAGGGTTTGCAAGGTTTAAACGAAATTAGCTGGGGAAATAGGGAGGGCAAAACCATTAATGAAGCCGATGATTCTTTGTATTCCGATATGATGATTGCATGGAAAAACGGAGAAATGCACCACAAACTGCCCAATGGAGAAAGCCCGCTAGAAGTTTCTGAACGACAAAAAATTGCCTTCAAACACATCATGAACCAAGAACACGAGCAAAATATTCTCATTTGTATGCACGGCAGAGCTATGCGAATATTTTTGTGTTTATTGCTCGAAAAACCATTGATTTATATGGACAAATTCAAACATGAAAATTTATGTTTGTATGTACTTCGGTATCGACGTGGAAAATTTGAATTGGAACTAGAAAACGATCACAAACATTTGGTAAAAACAGAAATTAAACACAAATACATGGCAACCTCAATGGCTTAAAATTGTGTTATTAAAAAACTGAAACTTTCCAAAAAAAACAGTTTTTTGGAAAGTAAACTTTAAACAAAAAAATTGTTTCCTTTTCGTTACTTAACAAATTATCTTTTAAATTTTGTTTTGTTTTAAAATATTTTCCAACAATAGAATCTAATAATTGATATTTCTAAATTTATATTTGAAGATAAGTTTGGATTAGGAAAATGAAAAAATTAAACTTATTTTTACAAAAAAACTATGAATTTCGAAGGCACAATTACCATAAACGGCAAAAATTATGAATTAAACGAAAATGATATTTTTCAAAATCATATCCATATTTCTGTCGATGAGTTTTGTGAATTGTTGGAGCAGAAATTATTGGTAAAATTCGAATTGTCTAATCAT
>RDXG01000026.1 GCA_004292785.1 Bacteroidota bacterium | reverse complement strand
CAAAATGCCCTTGCCTGCCCACGTATTCGAAGCCCACACATAGTTTTGGCTGTCGTAGGTAAGCCCCACGCCACAAGATTGTGCATAGCGATGCAAACAAACCATGCCAAGCACCCACAACAGCAAAAAGTAATGCCTTTTCATACAGGCAAAGATAAGGCTTTTCTCACCGAAACGCAAAAGGACATACCATAACCCTTGCCTGCGGTTTGGGTAGGCAAGGCTTTTAGCGCGGTAACAAACGCAAACGCTATCCTTTCTTGCCTACCCCAAAAAATAAACTTTTTTATACCCTTGTAAGGGTATTTTTAAAAATGTGAAAAAATGCAAATAATTGATTTTTAGTGTTTTATGTGTGTGGTAAGTTTTTGGATATTTTGGAAGTAGGGAAAATATTTCCTATCTTTGCATCAAGTTAAACGCCCACAGGCAAGACTTTGATTTTTGGCTATTTTTTAAGAAAAATATAGGTACTTCTGTTTTTGTAACTGCTTCATTTTGAGGGTTTTAGCTTTGTTTCTTGCCTGTAGGCGAGATTCTATGAGAGAGTTAAATATGCAAAATTTGCTTATATTAACGAGTTAGGCAATGCTTAAAAAATAGTGCAATTACAAAACTTGTGCTAACTTTGTGTAAAAATATCTAAGATGCTTTTTAAAAACTATCAATATTTTGCTTACGAATTTCCAGAACCCCAATATTTAGGGGCAAAATATACTTTACTAAAATGGCTAATAAAGTATATTCCTAAAAATATACATACTACTATTGATGCATTTGCAGGTTCACAATCTGTTGCTTATTTATTCAAACAACTTGGTTTTCAAGTATTTACAAATGATTTTTTGCAATTTAACCATCAAATAGGGAAGTCATTGATTGAAAATAAAAACCAATTTTTAGATAAAAAAGATTTAGAAATATTATTTCAAAATAGTCCGCAAAAAGAGCGTTTTACGCTTATTCAAAATCTTTATACAGATTTATTTTTTGAAGAAGAACAGGCTATATTTTTGGATAATTGCAGAGCAAATATTCAATTTTTAGAAAATGAATACAAGAAATCTCTTGCTATCTCCTTGATAAACAGAAGTTTACAAAGAAAAATCACTATGGGGCATTTTGGGCATACACAGGCTTTGGTATATGCAGGGGATAAAGAGCGAATAAAACGCAACCCAAACTTAGTGCGTCCGATTCGAGATATTTTTATGGACTTATTGCCTCGATATAACAAATCAATTTTTGATAACGAACAAGAAAATAAAAGTTTTTCAGAAAATATTTTAGATTTACTGCCTAAAATCTTAGAAAAAAGTTCAATAGACTTGATTTATTTTGACCCACCTTATTGCGATAGTCATGCAGATTATCAAAGTTTTTACCATTTGGCTGAAACTTACACAGAATATTGGCAAGATAAACAATTTATCAATGGAATTAAAAGATATGAACCACAAAAATTTAGTGGATTTGACAAGAAAAAAGATGTTGTACAATCTTTTCACACACTTTTTGAGATGTCGAAAGAAATACCTAATTGGCTTATGAGTTACAATGACAGAAGTTTTCCAACAGTGCAAGATTTAACAGCTATTATTAAGCAATATAAAAAAGTAGAAGTTG
>RDXG01000046.1 GCA_004292785.1 Bacteroidota bacterium | reverse complement strand
TTCATAAAACTACGGATTTAAGTGCTTTTTGGTGTTTTCAATTCAAAAATACAATTTTTCCGTAGCTTTTTCTGATCTATTATCCCGAGTTTACGTTAACAGATATTTGGTATTTTCGTAATTTTTATCCTGAACAAGAATTGGCAAAGGTATTTGAAAAACAACAGCTTTTACACCAAAGTTCTTTGTTGGATTTATTGGCTACCGATCAAAGTAAAAATAGTACTCAAGCCGAATTTTTATATTCCCAAGCCCTTTTATTGGATACACCTTCTGAAAAGATCGAGGCTTATCAGCAAATTGTTCGCCTTAATCCCGATAAGCACGAGGCATGGAATAATTTGGGAATTGCATATTTCAATCAAAACAACTACGCCCAAGCCATCGATGCCTACCGAAAAGCCATTGAAATAGAACCTAATTTTCACGAGGCATGGAATAATTTGGGAATTGCATATTTCAATCAAAACAACTACGCCCAAGCCATCGACGCCTACCGAAAAGCCATTGAAATAGAACCTAATTTTCACGAGGCATGGTATAATTTGGGAATTGCGTATGACGATATAAAAAACTACGCCCAAGCCATCGATGCTTCCCGAAAAGCCGTTGAAATAAAACCTGATTATTACGAGGCATGGGATAATTTGGGGGTTACCTATATTTATTTAAAAGATTGGATAAATGCAGAAAAATCATATAAAAAGGCTTTAGAAATAAAACCTGATTTACACGAGGTTATTTACAATTTGGCTTGTCTGTATAGTTTACAAAAGCACAAAGAAAAAGTCCTTTCCTATTTGCAACAGGCTATTTTTTTAAATGCTGAATGCAAGACACATGCCACAAAAGACACAGATTTTCAATGGCTTTGGCAAGATTCGGATTTTAAAAAAATGGTAACATAGCCTCGTAGAGGCATTCCGTTGGTAGAAAAACAAAAAAATTGCCAAAAAAAAGCCTCGTAGAGGCGTACCCTTTACACAAGGTTCGCCTCTACAAGGCTTTTTATAAAAAATAAAATTATTTGGCTACCAACGGCACACGCCTAAGGCGTTTTGCTAAAAAATCCTCATTTTACCAAAATTTCAATATTGCTATTTCTACCCTGATCGTCGCTACAAGAAATTTTGGTACTGCCTTTTTTGGGTTTAAAAAATATTTTTTCGCCTACTTTTCCAGACTTATAAAATTGATTATTGATGTACCAAAACACTTTTTGAACCTTGCTTTCCGCTTGGCAATTCAACAACAATTCAACTTCTTCTTGGTCAATGGTCAAATATTCGGCTTTGTCCACAGGCGAAATAATTTTTGGGGCATTGCCTTTTTGCATTGCCGTACAAGTTGGATCATGCGGAGGAATTTTGCTATAAAAAACGCCTTGATTGTCGTAAAAAGCGATCATTTCGGCAGACAAATTTGGATATAATTTTTTGACAAACGCCTTTCCTTCTACGCAATGCCCGCAAAAACTCATTTTTTCGTCAGGACTTACAAATATATTTTGCAAATGTTCGCAGGCTTGCGAAGGCGAAATTCCCGCCAAAAAATAGTCTTTAATTGTATTTTGACAAAATTCGGAAGGCGGCAAACCACTTTCTACGCAAACTGTTCTTTGTTCCAAATTTTGCGGTTTAGAAAACCAATGAATCGCAGAATTGTATTCGATGGCATTAAAAATTTTGAAAAGCAAAGGCGTAGCCAAAGACGCACCTGTAAGTTCGGGCGCACCTTCGGCATCAAAATTTCCGATCCAAACCGCCACCGTATAATTTCCGTTGTAACCAATGCTCCACGCATCGCGCCTGCCGTAAGAAGTGCCTGTTTTCCACGCAATTTTAGGCACATGAGGGTTACTTTCGTAATCGCTAGGCATATCTGGGCGAGTTACCTGCGACAAAATATCGTTGATCATAAAACTTGCCGAAGGACTTAAAATTTGCGTAGTATCCGTTCTGACCGAATCGTTTGCCAAATATTGCAAAGGCAAAAATTTTCCTTGATTGGCAAAACTAGCGTACAAACCCGCCATTTCCCACAAACTAACCCCACAACCGCCCAAAGCAAGCGAAAGCCCTAATTTTTTTTCGTCTTTTCGGATTTGCGAAAAATTGGCTTTTTTCAAAGAACTAATCATTTCGTTCATGCCGATCATTTTCAAAACCCTGACCGCAGGAATATTTAAAGAATACGCCAAAGATTTTTCGATATTGATGTTTCCGTTAAAATTTTGGTTATAATTTTCTGGTTGATAACCCTCAAAATCAGTCGGTACGTCGCTAACTACAAATTTGGGAGTAGTTTTTCCAACGTCAAAACTCAAACCGTAAAGTATTGGTTTTAAGGCACTTCCTGGCGAATGTATCGACCTCACGCCATCCACTTGCCCTGCGTGCAAATCGTCTTTGAAATTTGGAGAACCCAAATATGCCACTACTTTTCTGTTTTTGTTGTCCAACACCAAAACCGCAGAATTATGGATTCCCAAGCGTTGCGTTTTTTGCAAATATTGCCCACAAATTTCCTCGACTTTGCTCTGAAAATTGAGTTTAATTGTAGTTTTAACTTCATCTTCAAAGGGTTTGATTTGGTGAATCCAAGTAGAAAAATGCGGAGCAAAAGCAGGAGCTTCTTGGCGTTGGGCGTTCAAAGGTTCTACCAAAGCACTCTCGATCAATTCGTTTTCAAAAACATTTTCTTCTGCAAAACGCTTCAACCATTTGTTTCTTTCTTCCAAAATTCGGTCGTTATGTTTGCCAATAGCCAAAGAAGTTGGGCGATTTGGAATGATGGTTAAAGCCATAATTTGCGCCAAACTCAACTGTTCAGGCGTTTTTCCAAAAAACAAAATCGAAGCCGATTTTATGCCCTCGATGTTACTTCCGTAAGGCACAAGGTTTAGATAAAGTGATAAAATTTCGTTTTTGCTAAATTTCCATTCGAGTTGCAAAGCCCTAAACATTTCTACAATTTTGTTCAAATATGTTCTTTCTTTTGGGTTCAATAGGCGCGCAACTTGCATGGTAATTGTAGATGCTCCCGAAGTTTTTTTGTTTTTGAATACATTAACCACCGCCGCCCGCAAAACTGCAAGCGGATTTACGCCCAAATGAAAATAAAAATATTTGTCTTCTTTGTTCAAAAACGCCTTTTCGAGTTCGGGTGTGAGTTCGTTGGGCAGGATTTTCATTCGCCATTTTTCGTCAGAACTCAAAAAAGCGTTCAAAATTTTGCCATCTTCTGCCAATACAATTTGGGAATAATCTATTTTTACATCTAGCGGAAAAATAATGTTTAACACAAAAAAAGATGCCCAAATTCCTAAAAAAGTTCTAAAAACTCTGCGAAAGGCTTGAATTTTCCAGCATTTTTGCCAAAAAACTTGTATTTTTTCTGAATAAGGCTTTATTTTTTCTAGGAATATTTGTATTTTTTGTAGATTCATGACAACAAAATATATAAGTCAGACATTTGTCGGACATTTTTTTAGTATTTTTCTCAAACATATACACAATTTGGATTTTTTTGTTTAATATTTCATTATCTCATTGATCATTTCCACAAAAAAATCACCCTGCCGACCAACCCAATTCATTTCTCTGGTTTCTGCCTGTTCGAATTTGTCGTAATAATGATTTGGCGTAATGTAACCCAAATAACTGCCATTAAAACTTGTAATCATTAATTTTTTGTGCTTTGGAATAACAATATTTTCATATAAAATCCCCGAAAAATCACAAGGAGTTCCCAAAAAAATCAAATTGTTTAGACTCAAAACTGTTAAAAAATGTGGACTTTTTCCTAACAAAAAATCAAATACAAAATCTCTAGTTTTAAAATTATCTGTGATTCGGGCTGATAAATTAGGCATTTTGATCGGAATTTGGCTAAAATTTAGTTCATTTACGCTTAAAAAAGTCAAAGAATTTTGATTTTCTATAATTTTTTGAGCCAAACCTTTGCCAATTTTTTCTGCTTTTTCATAATTGTCAAGCGGTTCTTTGGTCAAAGGCGAATGAGAACCAACCATGCCCGCCGAAAACATGGCAAAATCAAAATCGTTTTTTTGCAAAGAATCTGTCAAATAACCCGCATAATCTCTACTTAATTCGCAAAATTTGCCCGAAATACAATTTGCGTGCGCCGAATAAGTTGTCCAAATTGCTTTTTTTCCCGAAGAGTTTTTGAAAACAACAAAATTTAGATCGTTGGCAGTTTTGCCGTTGGTTTCTACTCTGTTTTCAACAAATTCTGGAACAGAAATTTTAGAAAAAGCAATATTTGTTTGTTCTAAATTTTTGATCGCCTCCAAACTTGCCTCACCTATTTGCTTGATTATCCGATTGATAACCAATTCTTCTTCTGTTTTTCCTGCCAAAAAATAGCCTCCAGCACCTTCCGCCCAACCTCCAACTCCATGATGTGTATGTGTGGCAGAAAAATAAAAATTTTGGATCGGAATGTTATTTTTTTTGAAATATTCGGGCAATTTTTGACTAATCGAAGGCGGAAAAATCAATAAATCTAAGCTAATGATTGCCGTTTTTGTGCCTGCCATTTCCAAAACAATCACGTTTGCAAACAAAGAATCGTGAACTTGATCGAAAGTCCGAAATCCGTATGCTGCCATTGCTGTTTTTTGGGGTGGAGTAATATTTTTTTTTGCCCAAGATGCTCTTAATGAACCTTTTAACGTCTGTTTTTTCGCTGAGAAATCTCGAATATTCGACATATTGGTTTCATAAAAAGGATTTTGGCGATCAAAAAAATCTTGCGTGGTCGTGAACAAAGCAAAGGCAAGCAAGGCAACAAATCCACAAAAATATAAAAGAAATTTAGCTATTTTTTTCATCATTTTTTTAACGATCTTTACATTCCATCATCAACAAATCTCCTGTTTGATAGTTAATTTTGACCATGCCATCTTCGCTAACTTCGTTGCTACTTCCTGTCTTGTAACCAATCGTAAGATATTCATTATCAAGTGGATACTTCAAATTTTGAGTTTTTATTCCGCAAACTTTTCCCACAGGAATCAGTGAAATTGGCGTTTTGGAAACATAATATTTTTCGAAATAATAAGGCAACAAAAAAATGTTAGAATAATCGTCAATAATCGTGATTTTTAGCTTTCTGAATTGCACAATATTCGTGATATTTGTAATGGTGTGATCGGCTCGTCTGCCTGTTGCCCAAATGACGTTAATTTCTGTAAAATTCTGTGCTGACAAGTATTCAAAAGCCTTTTCGAGATCGGTTTTATCTTGATTTGGCGTGTGAATAATTTGCATTTTTGGCTGTAATTCCTGCAATTTTTGGCGGTCAATATTTCTATCAAAATCGCCTAACAAAACATCAGGATTTATGCCCAATTCCAAAACTCTATGAATGGCAGAATCCAAAACGACCAGCAAAAAAGCCTTTTTTTTGAGTTCTAAAAGCAGTTCTGTGCTACAAGACTCTCCGTTAGCAATGACCAGCGCGTTTTTTGGATTCATAGATTTTTTAATAATTAGCAACGTTCATAAAAAGTTTTGATATACAATCTTTCTACTTTTGTTCGCGCCCAAGGCGTTTTTCTAAGAAATTTTAAGCTCGATTTGATACTCGGATTACTCGAAAAACAATTAATTGAGATCAAATTCGATAATTTTTCCCAACCAAAATGATTATAAAGTTCGTTTAAAATGCTTTCCAAAGTGATTCCATGTAGTGGATCGTTTGTAATTTCTGGAGTTTTGTTTTCCATTTTCTCAATATTTTTATTTTTTGTCCAAAAGTACGAAAAAATATTTGCTTGTTTTCTAAAAAAATGCGTATATTGTTTCAGAATATTTTAGGCAAAATTATGAAAATATCTTTTTTTCTACTAATCATTTTATTTTTTTCTCAAAAACTAGTATTTTCACAAGAAATACCCGATTTTCAGGTAATTTCTGGCGGTTTTAATTTTTCTACGGAAGGCGGTTATGAAAATGAAGTGGTGGTTGGCGAAGTCTTTGTTGCAGATGCTTCTGCTTTGTCTGATACTAGGATTCAACTTGGACTTTTTTATACAGATTTTACGCAAACCATTGTAAGCATAGATTCTACAATTTTGGTGAAACTTTTTGAGCAAACCAACGGCAAA
>RDXG01000025.1 GCA_004292785.1 Bacteroidota bacterium | reverse complement strand
TTTGGAAATGCAATAATCTTTGTTTTCCATAATTACAAAAGTCCATTGTTTGCCAATAATTTCTACGCCGTACAAAGGTTTAGGAATTTCGTTTTTGGAATTTCCAATTAAAAACGCCTCTAAAAGTTGCGCCATCGGTTCGCCTGATGGGTTGAGTTGTGGTTTGTATTCCTGAAAGTGAAAATAAGGGTTTTCGTGAACGTTCAAAATGCCTTTTGCTATCATAAAATCAGATTTTACGGTCAATTTGATGCCTTCTACGGTTGCGGAAAGCATTTTGTCGAAATAACCAACAATTTCGCCTTCGTCGTTGAGATGTCCCAAATCCAAAATGTGCGTAATAAATTTCATTTTTAGGTCTTCTTCGCTCCAACCTTCCAAACTTCGCAAGGCTTCGCCCAATTTTCGATCAAAAATACCTTGTTCTACCACATCAAAAACGGGCGGAGTAGAAATATCTAGCCATTCTTTCATCAAAGGCGTTTGATATTCTTTGATTCGTTTGAGTTTGAAAGTTTTGATCAACTCGCCTTCTTTCCATTCTTTTTTTTCTGCGGATTCTTTTTTGCGTTTTGCCATAATTTTGTTTTTAATTTTTACAAAAATACAAAAAAATTTGCTTCAAAAAAATGAAGATTTTATGTTAATTTCGACAAAATTATTGTTCTTTTTGCAGATCATCTACATAAGCGCGAATAATAGCTGTATGTACTGATTCTATATCCGATTTATCGTAAATGCTAAGCAGATAAATGAGTTCCTGTGAATCGATGACGTGATCAATAATTCGCAAACCTCCACTTTTGCCTTTTCCTTTACTTTTAACCGCCAAACGAATTTTGAAAGTATTATTCCCCAAATCTACTCCCAAATGTGGATTTTCGGATAAATCTTTGAATAATTTTTCCATGTCTTTGCCCAAAGATTTATATTTCTTTGCTAACTTTTTGAGTTGTTTCTCAAAAAGCTCTGTAACTTCTATTTCGTAAGACATAGTTTAAATTTCTTTGAGTACATCTTTTAATTTTCGAGCCTTTTTTTTGCCCTTTTTAAAAAGTTTTACCTCTTCAAAAGCAGTTTTAAGGTCTTCATACAAAATTCTATGTTGCTGATAAGCAAGTAGTTGAGCTTGTATTTTTCTCCAATCTTCGATACTTATAAGCACTGCTTGAATTTCTTGCTGTGCATCACTAAGATATTGAACGGTAATATTTTCCATATTTTTAATTTTTTAATAAAACGTTTTAATCCAACAATCTGGTCATTAAAATATGTTTAAATTTGCGTAAAATGGCAATAATTTTTAATAAATCTTCTTTTTCGGTGGCGGTAAAAGATTTGGAAATGCAATAATCTTTGTTTTCCATAATTACA
>RDXG01000024.1 GCA_004292785.1 Bacteroidota bacterium | reverse complement strand
TGCTCTTGACGCACAAACCAAGCCCATTCGCGAGCATCATAAGTTTTGCCTTCAAAAACTTCATATTGAACTTCTCTTTCTCCTGCGGAAATGAATTTTTTGCCATCAGCAACCAAACAAACATCTCCCAAAATATTAGAACCGTTAATGACGCTAGTAAAATAATTGCTACCGATTCCGAAAGAAATATAGCCGTTTACAGGTGCAGGTTGGTTAAACAAAACAGAAGATTGACCGCCAACTTTGATCGCGCCTTTGCTGTTTTCTTTGCCGTTGATGACTACTTTGTAGTTTACCGTAACCGCTTTCGAATTTTTGTTTTCGACAATAATGTTTCCGTTTGCGTCTTTGTTACAAGAAATTTCATCGCATTTTAATGCTTCGTATAACAATTCTTCACCTGAAATGCTACCAAGTGGGCAATCTGCGCAAGGAACTTCGACCAAATGATCAACAGTTTGCAAAATTTTGCTTTCTTTGGTTTTAATTGCCTCGATTCCGTTGAAATGAACAGTCAAAACGTGATCTTCATAATCCCAATCACTGCCTGATCCTGTGTTGTCTTCGAAACCAATTTTCAAAACGGTTTTGTTATTTTCTACTGCGATCCCTGCAATAGCCATTTCTTTTTGGTTCGTATTCCACTCTTTTACGGTGGTAACTACTTTTCCTTGCGGAATGTCGATCCAAGAAGCTCCGTTTGTGGTAGAATATTGCAAAGTTGTTCCTACAAAACGCACCAAACTATTTGGGTTTTGAATTAAAGGATTTACGTTTGCGTTGCTTGCCACCAAGAAAAATCCGATTTTAGAATTTGCAGGAATTGTACCTTGCACCACGCCACTGCCCGAAGACATATTGCTAATTTTCCAATTAATAATTTGCGGCTCAACAGGTTTGTTATCTACAATTCTGAAATAACCTACGGCATGAGTAAAACCAATTGCACCTGTTTGCGAAGCCACAAACAAATTGGTTTCGTTGGTGATCGTTGTCAAATCTTTCAAACTTACGCCTTTGTCCGAATCGGTAGCCAATTTGCCAAATTTGTCTTTTAAAGGAACTTTCTCTTTTCTGACAAACCAATCCCAATTTCTGGCATCATAAGCCTTGTTTTCGAAAATTGCATATTGATCTACTTTTGTACCAATTTCAACCGTTTTTGTTCCGTTTTTAACCAAACAAACGCCATTTGTAGCAGTAATAATTTGTGCGAAATTGCTTGCGCCCATAAAGAAATTAATGCTTCCGTTGGTTGGAGCTTTAATTCCCAAACTTCTGTTTCCGTTGGCGTTGATAGTCAAAGTACCTTTTTGACCTGTAACAGCTCCTACCGCTTTGTCAATAATTTGGTAAGAAACAATTACTTCTCTGATGTTGTCGTT
>RDXG01000045.1 GCA_004292785.1 Bacteroidota bacterium | reverse complement strand
GAACTACAAAATACGAAAACTACAAAAAAATCCCCAGTCTAAAACAATATACTTTAATTTCCCAACACAAAATCCAAGTAGAAAATTTTGTAAAAAACTCTTCAGGCGAATGGAAATGTACGATTTACACTTCAAAAAACGATTATTTTTCAGTGATCGAAGATCAATTTAAACTTAAAATAGGAAATTTGTATTTGCAGACAAGTTTAGATGAAGAGTAAATTATTTTCTCGAATTATTTTTTTTTATAAATTGAATTAAACGAAAATGATATTTTCCAAGATCATATTTCTATTTCTGTCGATGAGTTTTTTGAATTATTGGAACAAAAATTATTGTTAAAATTCGAATTGTCAAACAAAATTTTAATTTATCATCAAATGGCAACAGAAAACCATTGCACCATCGAATCGAACATTATTGGCGAGTCTAGAAGTTTGTTTATTGGACAAAAATATTACAAAATTTTTGGGGAAAGTTTTGCCATTACTACTCCTGATTTGAAAACCTATTATTTGCCTGATGCCTCTATTGTAATTGCAAAAGATGTAAAATATGTAAAAGTTGGCGAAAACAAACAAGTTGACGCTGTTTCGAATGCTGTGGGAGTTATAGAAATTTTGTCGGATAGCACAGAAAATTATGATCGAACCATTAAATACGAAAACTATAAAAAAATTCCTACCTTAAAACAATATACTTTAATTTCCCAACACAAAATCCAAGTAGAAAATTTTGTGAAAAATGCTTCTGGCGAATGGAAATGTACGATTTACACTTCAAAAAACGATTATTTTTCAGTGATCGAAGATCAATTTAAACTCAAAGTAGGAAATTTGTATTTGCAAACAAGTTTAGACGAAGAATAAATATTTTCCAAAAAAAATCAATTATTTTTGCATAAAATTATCTAAAAGCAAAAATATGACCATCACCATCACAGACGAAACTTTTGCGGGCAAAATTTTGAACAAAATCTCTCTTGATTTTGAAAAAGAATTGGTAACCATAGAACAAATTATCACGCAAAGAGTGATCAAAGAAGTCGAAAATTATAACACCAAATTACCCGAATATTTCAACGGTTTAATCGCACCTAATGATGCCGAAAAGTCTTTGAATGGCTACAAATTGAAGGAAAAAAAGACCATTGATGCCGAAAAACAGGTATATATTGCCTTAGATGCCTTTCAAAAAAACGGTTTTTTTGTGATCATCGACAACCGACAAGCCGAAACTTTGGCAGAAGAAGTTTTGCTTAACACCCACACGCAAGTAAGTTTTGTTAAATTGACTCCGCTAATTGGAGGATAAAAACCTAAAACACATAAATTTATGATCACAAATCCTGAACAAATTCCTACGGAAGTAAAGGAATTGTTTGAGCAAATGGTTGCTGAAGCCCAAAAAAAGAAGATTTTTTACATGGGAATTGATCTCGACGAATTAGAAAGCTATCAGCCTTTGAAAAAAAAAGATGCTACTTTCAAAAAACAATTAGTTTTGCACGCCGCACAAGTTGGCAATAATTGTTATGCTGAATATCAAAAAAACAAAGAAAAACTACGCAATGATGTTGCTAACAATATATCAAACAAGCTAAAAGAAATTTTTTTGCGTGTAAATCTTGGACATACTTTCGAAGAATTGATGGCTATTGTTGATCTTGCTAAGGAACATTTTGATGGAAAAGCCTCTTTTGATTATTGGTTTCCATTTGGTTCTGTACTTAAACAATTTGAAAGAATCCTCAAAAAAGATGGTTTTACTGAAGAACAGCAAGCCAAATTTTCGTCTTTGCTTGACATAGAACAAAATTGGCATGATGCAGGCAATGGCAAAAATACTCTTAAAATTAAAGAACTTATTGCGCAAGCAAAAGGCAAAAGCATTGGCGAAGTCGAACCTGTTTTGTTGGATGAAACCGATCAGATTTGTCAGAAAATTAATGTGCAAATTGCTGCTTTTAATGCCAATTTGAAAATTGAATATTATCAATTATTGGCAATGTTCAAAAAAGCAACACAAGCCAAACCTGCCCCAAAATTTCAGCAGGAAGTAGATAGAATTGCTCAAAACGTTGGAAACGAACACTTTGCGCAAACCATTAAACATTGGTTAAAAGAACTCAAAAGTGTAAATGTGATTGTAGAACGAAAAACTGAATCGTATGTTAATCATGTTACCAAACAAAATCAAGAATATTCCTACACTACCTACACTTATCTCAAAGAAAGCACTTTGATATTTGCCAAAGGCTTGATTTGGGCAAGCGAAAAATATGCGGACAGAGAAGTAATCCAAATTTTGGCGGAATTAGGCGAAAAGTCTTTCAAAAAAATTCCCAGCAAGGGACCCTTGGCAATGGGTTTGGGAAATGCTTGTATTTATGTGCTTTCGACTTTGAGTTTGGAAGGCGTAAGCTATTTGTCCCGCCTCAAATTGCGAATTAGGCAGGCAAGTACGCAAACTTTGATAGAAAATTATATTCGTACTTCTGCGCAAACTTTGGGCGTTACACCTTCCGAAATTGAGGACATGGCAACGCCAAGTTTTGGTTTAGAAAACGGAAAGCTAGAAGAAGAATTTGAGGGATACAAAGCCATAATCAGCATAGAAAGTATTGGAAAAGCCAAATTGGAATGGTTCAAAGCAGATGGAACGCCCATGAAATCTGTGCCTTCGGTGGTAAACGAAAATCATAAAGATTCTTTGAAAGAACTCAAAAACGACACCACAGAAATCCAAAAAACGCTAACCGTACAAAGGGATCGTTTGGATCGAGCTTTTACGCAGGATCGAGTTTGGACTTGGGAAGCCTTTGATGCTCATTATTTTTCGCATGGCTTGATGTCGTTTTTAACCACAAAATTGATTTGGATTTTTGAAATTGACCAAAAAAATGTAGAAGTTTTTTACTTAAACAATCAATGGGTTGATTTGCAAGAAAAACCTGTGGATTCTAACAAAGCAAACAAGATCAAACTTTGGCATCCTGTTTTTTCGCAGACGCAGGAGGTTTTGGCTTGGCGAGAATTTTTGGCGAAAAATCAAATTCAACAGCCTTTAAAACAAGCCTACCGCGAAATTTATTTGCTTACTGATGCCGAAATAAACACTCGAAATTATAGCAACCGAATGGCGGCGCACGTGCTTAAACAGCATCAATTTAATTCTTTGGCAAAAATTAGAGGTTGGAAATATAGCCTTTTGGGTGCTTACGACAAAGGTTATGACACTGAAATTGCCAAAATAGAATTGCCAAACAATCATAGAGCAGAGTTTTGGGTACAAGAAATTTATGCTGATGGTGAATGGAATGACTCAGGAATTTATAACTATGTTTCCACAGATCAGGTGCGTTTTTACAAAAACGAAACGCAACTCAACATGATCGATGTGCCGCCTTTGCTTTTTTCAGAAGCCATGCGCGACGTGGATTTGTTTGTAGGCGTGGCAAGCGTTGGAAACGACCCAAATTGGCGAGATGGCGGTTTGCAAGAATTTAGAACATATTGGGAAAATTATTCTTTTGGGGATTTGTCGGAAGTTGCCAAAACCCGCAAACAAGTCCTAGAAAAATTGATTCCAAGACTCAAAATTGCCAAACAATGTACGATCACAGACAAGTTTTTGGTGGTAAAAGGTAGCCTTAGAACCTACAAAATTCACATGGGAAGTGGCAATATTTTGATGGAGCCAAACGACCAATATTTGTGCATTGTGGCAGACAGAAAAAGCGAAGACGTAGGTAAAAACGTGTTTTTGCCTTTCGAAGGCGACACCGTTTTATCGATCATTATCAGCAAAGCATTGCTTTTGGCGGAAGACACCAAAATTAAAGATGGCACTATCACAAGCCAAATTAATCGTTAATCAATGAAAAAGCATTTTCAACAAATCCTCGTTTCTGAAATTAGAAACAAAGGGCAAAAGGCTTTTTTGGAAGCAAAAGTGTTGATCGTGGGAGCAGGTGGTTTGGGTACGCCCTTAGCCACCTATTTAGCCACGACAGGAATTGGAAAAATTGGCATTGTTGATGGCGACAAGGTAGAAATTACTAATTTGCACAGACAATTTCAATACAATGAGCAAGATTTGGGCAAATTAAAGGCGGAAGTTTTGGCAGAAAAACTAAAATTGTTGAGTCCAACTACAGATTTTCAGGTTTATCCTTATTTTCTTGATGCTCAAAATATCACGCAAATCGAAGATTCTTATACTGTTATTTGCGATTGTACGGACAATTTGAAAGCTCGTTTGTTGTTGAATAAATATGTAAAACAGCATCAAAAACCGCTAATTTATGGTGCAGCAAGGGATTGGCAAGGCTATATAAGCATTTTGCATGGCGAAAATAAAATCGATCTTTTCGATATTTTCTCAGAAACAGAATTGCAAGCCGAAGGCGAAAATGCGTGTAGTGTGGCAGGAATTGTGAGTCCTTATTGGGCAAAAAAGTAGGCTTGATGGGCATATTTTGTGCGTTCACGCTTTGGATAATTCTTACAAAATGCTTAAAATTAAAAAAAATTAGTGTTTTTATTAAAGATTGGATTCTAAAAAAATATTTTAATCCATTCATTTTCAAC
This sequence comes from Bacteroidota bacterium, assembly GCA_004292785.1. Taxonomy (GTDB): domain Bacteria; phylum Bacteroidota; class Bacteroidia; order Cytophagales; family Thermoflexibacteraceae; genus RDXG01. Next base: position 7,293 of record RDXG01000045.1, on the reverse strand, counting down.
AGGTTCTATATTTTTTCCAGACAAAATTTGCGTTGTCCATGATTTGAAAAGCAATAATTCTGCTTGCATTTTTGGATTTTCATAAGATTCCTTGTTTTTGGAATGTACACACATATAAGGTGCGTTAATTGCTAATAAAAAAATGTTTTCTAGGTGTTTTAAACTAGCATCTGAACTCATCAAAACCAATTCATAAATAATTGCAACTGTATCAAGAGCCGCAGTTGCCATCAAATTATTGGGAAATTCCTCTGTATCAGGGGCAATTTCTTCTATTTTTTCCAATAAATCTGCCTTTTCAATAGATAAAACCTTGTTTTTAAGGTTCTTGATTGCATTTTCTAATAAAGCCATATTTCCAAAGGAATATTTTTTTGAAAAAGCCTTGTAATGTGGTAACATTCGTTCTGCAACGGCAATTCCTAATGTAAATCTTTGATTTTCATTGAGTTGTTTAAATTCTTTTTGTACTTCTTCTGCTGTGATCATCATTGTCGGTTTTTAGATTTTTTACCTTTTAACTCTGTTTGTGGAATGATACCTTCTTGTTTAATCAAATCTTCACAATCCAAACAAATTGGACGACTTGCCCCGATTTCCAAACCTTTCAATCCTAATTCTTTGGCTTTGGCTATCACATTTTCTTCTGCATGATTTTTATCTGTCGATTCAGCCTCAATTTCATTTTCCAAAAGAGCTTTTCTTTGCAAAGCCCTCAATTCTCTTTCGCTTGTTCCCACGATGACCATTTCTGTTTGGGTTTGAAGAACAGCAATCGTAACTCTGTTACGAGCCACAATATTTGGAATAAGTTGATGTAATTCCTTAGCTCTTTCTTCTAGTTTTTTATCTTTCATCAAAACTTTTAGTTTGTTTGCAAAGGTAATTCATTTGAAATTAAGATTTTACACTGCTAAATTATTTTTTACAAAAAATCCTTATTTTTGCGTAGAAACACATAAAACAAAGGAATAATTTTAGGCAAAACAGTTTCGGATAAAAATTTTCAAATTTAAGTGTTTTTTAACAGAATTTAACAAAAAAAAAAAAATGCAAAAAATATTAGAATGTGTGCCAAATTTCTCAAAAAAAAAATGCAAAAAATATTAGAATGTGTGCCAAATTTCTCGGAAGGCAAAAATTCGCAAATTATCGATCAAATTGCCTTGCAAATCAAATCTGTGCCAAATGTAAAACTTTTGGGAGTAGAAATGGGCGAATCAGCCAACAGAACCGTTTTTACTTTTGCAGGAGAACCCGAATCGGTGATCGAAGCAGCTTTTTTGGCAATTCAAAAAGCAAGTGAACTTATTGATATGCGCCAGCATCTTGGCGAACATCCCCGAATCGGTGCAACAGACGTTTGCCCGCTAATTCCCATTTCAGGAATTTCTATGGAAGAAACCGTAGTTTTATCCAAAAAATTAGCCCAAAAAGTTGTAGAAAAGCTCGAAATTCCTATTTTTCTGTATGAAAATTCAGCACAAAATCCAAAAAGACAAAAACTAGAATATTTGCGTTCTGGAGAATATGAAGGTTTGGAAAAAAAATTACAAAACCCCGATTTTCAACCTGATTTTGGAAAAAATATATTCAATCCCAAAAGCGGCGCAAGCATTTTGGGTGCAAGAAACTTTTTGATTGCCTATAATTTCAATTTGGCAACAAAATCGGTGGAAATTGCAAACAAAATTGCCCAAAAAATTAGAGAATCGGGTTATTTGGACAAAGAAAAAAACGTCAGAATAAAAGGCACTTGTCAGGCAGTCAAAGCGATTGGTTGGTACATCAAAGAATACGGTTTTGCGCAAGTTTCTACTAATGTAACCAATACAAACGTTACGCCTTTGCATAAAGTTCATGAGCAAGTTTGCGAATTTGCAAAAAAATACGAAACAAGCGTCATCGGCGCAGAACTTATTGGACTCATTCCGCTAAAAGTTTTGTTAGAAACTGCGCATTTTTATTGCCAAAAAGAGTCGAAAATGTTACCCGAATCAGAATCCGAACAAATTGAAATTGCAGTTAATTATTTGGGTTTAAACCACTTAGGAAGCTTTTATCCGCAAAAAAAAATTATTGAATATGCTTTAAAAAACCAATAAATTCGATAAAAAATAACAAACAAAAATTTCTTAATAGCGTTTATTTTGTGTTTTTCTTACATTTGATAAATAATTTTTTTTTTCATATTTTGCCTAAAATAAAAAAAGTTGGCATTTGGTATCATTATTGTAAATATCAGAAAAAAGAACGCTAAACGTGCCAAGATTATGAGCTTAGAAGAATTTTTGTTACACGCCAAAGAAATTTTTAAATATTTGGGGTTTCTCTCAATTCCTTTCACGATGATCAACGTCTATTTGACGCTGAACAAACTTTGGAATCGTCGACATCAAAAGGCTGTGGCAGAAAGTATTTCTATCACAGGGCGAATGATTGCGATTGTGGGAGTTTTGGTTTTTATTGTTAATTTTATTTTGAACGGAGTCTGGTTGAGTTTGATCAATATGTTTGTGCTGTTGATTTTGGAAACGGTGCAGATTTTGATCGGTGCAGGAGTTTGGGTAGATTCAGGCAAAAAAAGAAGTTTTTGGGATTTGATCAGACAATCTTTGCAATTAGAAAGAAAAGAATCCGCAGATTTGGCGAAATTCTTGTTTAAACCGACCAATGCAGAAGAAATTATTGTCATTCTAAAACAAGTTGCCATGATTGACGGCGTTTTGGACGACCGCGAAAAGAAATTTGTACGTTCTTTTGCAGATAATTGGAAAATTAAACTTTCTTGGGATAATTTTTCTAGCAAAACCGCAGAAGATGTCAATTATAATGCTTTACGCCAAAGTATGATGCGTTATTTGGAAACCACACCGCCGCCAGAACAAGCCTCACAACTCGGAGATTTGCTGAATTTGTTGGTCAAAGCAGATAACGAAGTAAGCGAAGACGAAGAACTCATTTTGGAAGAACTCATGGGTTTGATCAACAATTATGTCGACAGAGGCTCTGAACGAATCCAATATAGTGTGGCAATTTTACCACAAAATACTGAACAAGAAGAATCCATTAGAAATATTAGTGATGTTGGACAAAAAAATAAAATTTCTGGAGGATATGCCTACATTTTGGGTCCCTTTTATTCGGTCAAATATGCCGAAATTATGTGCGAAAAATATCGTCAGCAAAATTTGATGGTCTTGGCGGTACAAGGAAATATTCAATCAGGAAATTATAAATTTATTAACACTAACGGCAAGAAAAAAGTTGCTACCGTCTAAAACTCAAACGTCATGCAAATCTTACAAATTTTATTGATAGCTGTGGTCATTGCGTCTTTTGTAGATGTGTATTTGACCTTGAACAAAATATGGAAACGCAAGCACCTCAAAATTGTAGCGGACAGCATTTCTATTTCAGGCAGATTAATTGCCATTACTTCTAACTCACTGATGCTCACTACTTTTTTGCTTCATTTGCAATGGGAAAGTGTTTCACAAAGAACCATTTTTATTATTTTGGGTGTTTTCCAAATTTTTGTAGGAATTGGCTTGTGGGTAGATACGCAAAAGCATAAAGGTTTTTGGAAATTGCTCAAACAGTCTTTAATTGCAGAGAAAAAAGAATCGGCAAAACTAGCTTTATCTTTGTTTAAACCCAATAATGCGGAAGCTGTTTTGGAAATTTTGATCCAAGTGGCAATGCTCGACGGCGTGTTGGAAGAACGTGAAAAAGAGTTTATTCAATCTTTTGCAAATAATTGGAATATTCAAATTTCTTGGACAGAACTTACTCAAAAAATGGGCAGCGGAAACTACAATTTTGAGCATTTGCATACAGAAATGGAAAAATATTTGGCAAGTTCGCCTCCGCCAGATCAAGTTTCGCAATTAGGTGATTTGTTGAATATGTTGGTCGGAATTGATGAGGATATTTCAGTACAAGAAGAATTGATGTTGGCAGAATTGACCGCACAAATTAGTCGTTATTTGAACGCAGATTTGCAACAACCTTTGTATCATTCAGTTATTATTCCCCAAAATTTGGATCAAGATCAGCAATTAAAAAGCATTTTGGCAGAACAAGCCAAAAAAGATCATGTAGCAGGTGGAGAGGCTTATGTTATGGGGCCCTTTTATTCTGAAAAATACACTGAAACCATGTGCAAAAAATACAGAGATCAAGGATATTTAAGTCTTTGGTTAGCTACTTTGCCTAACGGAAACGGCAATGAGAAATAATTAAAAAGAAATATCAAATTCAAGACTTTATCTTAAAGGTCTTGAATTTGATTATTTTAGCCTTTCAAAAAACCATATTCATAAATTTTAGGCTCAATTTTGTTTGCCAAAACTTGCATTTTCTCTCGCAAATCTGCAATTAAGACTCCATATTCCTCATCAGCACTCGAATTTTTCATTTTGCCTTTTTCACTTCTGCCCTGAAAATACTCTTTGATTTCATACAAAGAAGCGTTTACTTCTGCACCGCGTTCCAAATGGTAATAAGTCCACAATGTCCTGCCCGAATCCAAAACTGCCTGTGCCTCCGCCGAAAATACTAAGGGAATTTGGGGAATATTTTTTTTCTTTTTGAATAAATCAAGATCGTTTTTTACTTCCCCTGCCAAAAAACGACTCATAAAATTGCTCTCGAATTTGATTTTTGCGCCTACTTGTTCTTCTGTAAAAGGAATCCAATGATTGGTAGCATGAACAGATTGAATATTGTTGTTAAACAAAGTATAAACAAGGCAATTATTTTGAAATTCCTTGTCTTTTTCCCATTTTTTGTTCGGGTACAAAAACTGATCGCGGTCATTAAGCCAAGTGGCTTTGATGCAATGGCGAACTGCAAAATAGATACAAGAAACCGTCAAATTGTTTTTGTTGATGTTTAGTTTTGTCATGCTTGTTTCGCCCAAACTTTCAATAAAAACCATAGATTGATGTTGAAAATCATTGCCTCGATAGTTCAAAAAGCCTATTTTATCACCCAAATCTATTCTAAATTGTTTTAGCCAATCATTGATATATTGTTTTTGGTTGTAGGAATAAATTTTTTTATTAGCCATTTTATTGCCTTTCCTATCATAAATATTGGCAGAAATTTGCGTAAAATGTTCTTTTTTGTTGGTGTCCCAAATCATAAAACCAATCGGAAATTTTCCTGTTACGTTGTCAAAAGTATCAGCGGGAACGACAAACATTTTTTTTAGTTTTGCCTGAAAATTCTTTCTGAACTCGGAAAAATTCGGAGATTGTAAACTTTTCAATTTTGAAAATTGTGCAAGTATTACTCCAGAAATTTCTTGATAAACACGAATAAAAAATTGTGCAAAAAGTTCATGATTTGCTTTTTTTAGTAAATGGGCATATTTGTCATGAATTTTATTTTGCGCAACTTTACCTTTAAATGAGCTTTTAATTAGGTTTTTTTTATTCGTATCTTCCGCATAAGGCGGGTTAATGTAAACCACCAATTTCTTCCGTTCGTTCGGATCGTTGATAATTTCTTGTAAATCTTTTGGCAATTTTTCAAAAGGATCATTCAGAAAATCGAATTGAAAAACGTGATTTTCTAATAAATTTGCACCATTCAAAATCCGATCTCGCATCACATCTACGTCTTGTCTATCCAAAGTTGATGCCCAAATTCGATTTTTATTGGTTAAACCTGTTAGCAAATTTCCTGTTCCTGCCGCACAATCCCAAATGTAATATTCGTCCTGCCAATTTTCGCCCAACAAATCTGCCAAATATTTTTGGGAAAGTTCGACCCAAATTTGAGGCGTAAAAAAACTGCCTTTGCGTTCACGCACATCTTGGGGGACAAGCAAATCTCTGCGCTCAACTATGTAATCCCAATATTCTGTTTTTGGAGGGCGTTCATATTTGTTCCAAAATAAGTTGTGCGCCTTTTGTTTGTCTTTGAAAAAACCAAATTTGCTATCAAAAATTTCTAGTTCATTTAATTTTTTTTCAAATTGGTAATGATCTTTTTTCAGAAGCACATAAAGGCTATCTTTCAAACTTTCGTTTTCAGAAGATAATAAATCTGCCAAATAAAAATCTCCATCAATAATGTTAATTTTTTTGACGATTGCCCAATTTATTGTGATGCTAGGTTTGACCAATTTAAGCCATTTGCTGTAAATGCTAATAAAATTATTTTTGTCTATTCTGATTTTGGAAATGCCAAATTTGCCCGAAACAAAATTATTTTTAATAAATTCCCTCAATTCTTGCTCGTCATTTTCATAAAAGAACTGCAAAGAATTACTTTCAATAATTCCTTTTATTTTTTCATGAACTTGTTTGAACTCTTTGGTTTCGTAATTAGAAGGCGCTACATTCCAATTAAAATCATTCAAATAAAAAATTTCTTGAATGTCGTTATAAGGAATAAAAGCAATTTTTTCAGCATCAAAAGCCCCCAAATAGGCAGGAGGCAAAGTTTGATCGAAAGTGCGCGCCTTCCCAACAGTCAAAATGAGTTGCGTGATCGAATTGAAAATGTCGGCTTTCCCTTTTTTGGCTTCCGCCCAAAGCACAGATTCGGTTTCTGAAATTTGGGATTCTTTTTTTAAAGTTACACAAAAATCGATATTTCCAATGATTTGCGTAGAGTCAAATTCAGGAAAATACTCTTGGGCAATTTTATTTTTTAATTCTTCTTCTCTAATATTTTCGTAGGACATTTTTTGAAATTTGTACAGAGATTGGCTTTTAATATAAACCCAAAAATATAAAAAAATAGTGGATTTAGAAAGTATAGAAAATAAAAAAACACATTAGAGAAATTTTCTAATGTGTTTTTTGGAAATAAAAAAAACTATTCTTCCAACAAAGCCCTAGAAATTACAATTTTCTGAATTTCTGATGTGCCTTCGTAAATTTGCGTAATTTTGGCATCACGCATCAATCTTTCCACATGAAACTCTTTGACATAACCATAACCGCCATGAACCTGAACTGCTTCCGTTGTTACGTCCATTGCGGTTTTTGATGCAAAAAGTTTTGCCATTGCGCCTGCTTTCGAATAATCTTTTCCTTGATCTTTCAAAGACGCCGCTTGCAAAACCAACAAACGAGCTGCCTCGATGCTCGTTGCCATGTCTGCCAATTTGAAGGCGATGGCTTGGTGTTCGCAAATTGCTTTCCCGAATGCTTTGCGTTCTTTTGAGTATTTTACTGCCAATTCGTAAGCTCCCATCGCAATTCCTAAGGCTTGCGCCGCAATCCCGATTCTTCCTCCGTTCAAAGTGGACATGGCGAATTTGAAACCAAAACC
>RDXG01000044.1 GCA_004292785.1 Bacteroidota bacterium | reverse complement strand
CTACCTTTTTATCATTGATTTGACTAAACTCGATTAGCTGTTGCTCGGTCAAAATGATGCCTTTGGGTAGTTGCAAATGGATTTTTTGGGGATTCATGGGTTTTGTTTTTTGCAAATTTAGGAAAAATTAATAGACTTGCTCAATAATTTTAGCATTTATAATTAAAAAAACGTTGTTTCCTTTTCTAATATATGTTCAAATTTGGTTTTGACACAATGTTCTTCTGCTCCATACACACAACATAAAGCATTTGTTGGATCATTATTCTTCTAACTTATTGACACAGAAACCGCAAAATTTCTTGTCATTTTTTAAAACAAGAGATTTTGCGGTTTGCTTTTTGGATACTAAAAAACAAAGCAAGTAATTTGAAGTTTGACTTCGCCACCTGATTGCTTTTCGGTTTGCGTCAAGGTTTTAAACCGACCATAAATAATGTGTTCGTACTGTAATTTGAGGTGAAAATTAAACTCACTGACGTAATAGTTCAGCCCTGCCCCGAAGCGCGACTCGGAAAATAGGGTATTAAAATTATTGAAATCTTGTGAACTGCCTTGAGGCGAAAAACGCACATCTGCCAAACGGTTCAGATTTACGGCATATTGTTTTTGAGAAATATCGAGGTTTTGAGCTTCGTATTTGAGGTAAGGCTGTAGTTTACTTTTCTTGAAATAATAGCCCAATTCACCAAAAAGAATGTTTTGGTTCGGGATTAGTTCGGTATAAGAACGGCTTGCGGTAACACTCCCGCCCGACAGATACATATAACCCAAATGTAGCGTAAAAGCTCCATTTTCGTTTGGAATATCGGCAAAAATATCAGTCGCAAGGTTTAGGTATTCGCCCTGCCAATCTGCTCCTATGCCCCAAGCCAATATTTTTTTAGTCCCCAAATTAGTTCCTGAATAATAATGCTCCTTTTCTTTATCCAAAAAATTATAATTCAGACGCAAGTTGGCTCTGGGTGCTTCGTAAGAATTGGTGGCTCTGCCCCTAAAAAGTCCGCCTCTTATTTCCAAACGTTCGGACAAGGTGTAGGCTCGAACACTTAGCCCTATATCTCGCCCAAAATTGTTTTGTAAGGCTTGATTTTGAAACAAATTGTAGGGATATTGATACCAACCAAATTCCAAACCCATCAAACTTACAGGTGATTGGATTCCTTGTCTGTTGACTCCCGTTAGTTGCATACCCGCATACATAAAGAAGTTTTTAGAAAATTGATGTTCGATTTGTGCATCGAGGATAATCAAATTGGGCTTTTGGATTTGCTTGGCGCTGTCTTGGATTAGTCCTATAGGCGAGGCGATTTCGGTTTGCATAAAAAACGAGGTTTTTTTGGTAATTTGGGCGCCTGCCAAAAGCCTTGCTCGCCATATTTGGATTTGAGTTCCCCATCTTCGGTTTGCGTCCAGCGCGGGGCTTGAGGGGCGATCTTGTGTAAAAACTCCTTGTACTTGCAAAAAAGCCCCAAATTTGATATTGGGCTTATGGGCCGTACTATCCTGAGCAGATAATGAAAACGAAAGAAAAATCAAATGAAAACCTAAAATTAGCAAAATAGGTAGTTTTCTTTTCATAAAATAAAAGTTTAGTATAATAAAAGCAAATAAGTAATTAGACAAAATTAATGTAACACGCCTTTCAGGGTGTGTGTCTTGTAAATTATTGATAATCAGTTTGTTCACACCCTGAAGGATGTATGACAATAGTGTATTTAGCATTGATACTTATCCTAAATTACTTTAATTGGAAGCCTATCACCAAAATATCATCTGTTTGTGTGATTCCATTTTTCCACTCCTCTATTTTTGTGTTTAGTATCTGATATTGTTCGGAAAATGGGACATTGTGAATTTCTATCAATAGACTTCTAAATTGTTTGATCATAAATTTGCGGTTTTCTGTGCCACCAAATTGGTCGAGATAACCATCTGTAAACAAATAAAAAATATCATTTTGCTGATAATCAATTACTTTTTGTTCGAATACTTTCACGCCAAAACGTGAACTTCCAATCGGAAATTTATTGGGTTCGTGTTCTATTAATTGAGCATTTCTGAATTGATAAACCACTCTTCTGGCACTTGAAACCGTGATTTGTGCCATCGAAGCATTGATTTTGACTAAGGCAATATCCATTCCATCATTTACTTTGTCTTTGTTTACCTCAACGCCTTGTTGTTGCAGCGTCTGTAACAGTCTTTTGTCAAGTTCAGTCAAAATATAGGCAGGTTCTATGCTTTTTTCCGGATTTGCATTTTCGGTAATAATTTGGTTGAGTATATTATTGCCAATAACGGTCATAAAAGCACCTGGCACCCCGTGACCTGTGCAATCGGCAACAGCCATAAAAATATTTTCGCCTTCTTTGGCAAACCAATAAAAATCCCCTGAAACAATGTCTTTTGGTTTATAGAGTACAAAAGAATTTGGAAAAGCCTCATTCCAAGTTGTTTTCGAGGGCAGTAAAGCCGTTTGAATACGTTTTGCATAACGCACACTATCTGTAATTTGTGTGTAGGCTTTGTCTAATCTGGCGTTCTGTTGCATCAAAAGTTTGCTATTTACTTCTAACTCTTCGTTTTGATTCACAATTTCGAGGGTTCTTTCGGCTACTTTTTGTTCCAAATCTCGGTTAATATTGCGTTGCATGGCATCATTGGCTTCTAATTGGATAATAAGTTCTTGTTGAGCTTTTCGTTTTTCTTTTTCAATAAGGCTGCTTCGTTGTGCCAAACCAAAGGTAAAAATGATAATTTCGGCAAGAAAACCGTAGGTAAAAAAACTAAAATCGTCAATGATTATGAATCTAAAAATACTGGTGATGGTATCAATCGCACCGCCGCCAAATAAACAAAGACTTCCTGCTAATAAAAATCTATTTAGTAGCATATTTTTTCTGCCTTTTGCGATAACGGTAACAGAGTAAACACCAAAACTAATATCTGCGATTAAAAGAAGATTTGTTTCAATAGAAAAAAGTTCTGTAAGCACATTTTGTAGCATCAAAACAACAAAAACAGCATTGATAACTGTTCTGATGGCAACATAAATTGTAGAATATCTTGCTAATTTTGGATAATCTTCGTCTTGTCTGACAAAATACTTCACAAACAAAATATAGAAAGTAGCTACGTTGGCTATACACAAATAAGCAATAATATTTCTATAAGCTATTAATTGGTCTAAAAACCAAAATTCATAAGGAACATTTTGCAAGGCAATAAAAACAGTGGAAACAAAAATATAGCAAATATAATACAAATAGGCTTTATCACGAAAAACAAGCAAAAGCAGAAAATTATAAAGCATCATTATCCAAAAAGCACCTTGCAATAGGGCTACGGAAAAATCCTTTTTAAACCAGAATTCAAGGCTTTTTTCCTTATCAAAAATTTTTGGTGAAATGTCTGATATTTTATTTTCAGTTTCATAACGAATCCAAATTTTAATAAGTTGATTTTTTGGCAGTAATAAACGAACACTGGCATAAGCCTGTTTGATGTCTCGAATATTATTGCTGTTATTAAATCCTGTGATGCGTTTTACGATTGTTTTATCGGGATATTCGACATAAACTTCTGCCCGTGCAACAAAGCCAACCGAAAAGAATACTTCTTTGTCGTATTGCAATTTACTATAAATTTGGGTTTTAAACCAATAAATGCTATCAGATTTTATACTGACATTCGCGTTATTAAAATTTATTTTTTTAAACGATAAATTTGATATGCTGTCTAAATTTCTGCTAATATTGGTAGTTTTTGTGTAATATATATGACTTTTAAGCATACGAAAAGGATCACTCATCTCAATGATTTCTGTGTTTTGTAAGACAGAATCAAGATTTTGTGAAATATGAGCTTGTGCAAAAACATCTGCATATAAACATAAAATAATTAAGGAAATTAGCAAAAAAATACGCATAAATTTATGATAATCAAAGTTTTATAAAAGTAGTAGATACAAATACAAATTTGATGCTAAAAGGTTGCATATTTTTGATATTTTGTAAGATGTTATAAAGTATGGTGCTAGTCTGAAACTTGGAAAGTATTGGTAATCAAATTTTTATAAAAACGATACTTATAAGATGGTTTACTCAAATGCTTATAGAATTAAACAAAAAAAAATTCTTAAATATCTGCTTGCATATTTAAGAATATTTTTGTTAATTATTAATCCTAACTCTGTTTAATATTTTTTCAATGATATGGCGAGTTGTGATTCCTTCGGCTTCAGCTTCATAATTCAAAATTATTCTATGATTTAGCACATCATAAGCAATTTGTTTGACGTGATCTGGGGTTACAAATTGATCGCCTTCGAAGAATGCAACTGCTTTCGCTGCCCTGTTCAAATTGATGCTTGCTCTTGGCGAAACCCCGTATTGAATATAATCGGCTATATCATCAAGGTTGTAATCTTTGGGCTTGCGGGTGGCAAAAACCAATTCTACAATGTATTTTTCTAAGGACTCAGATACTTTGACAGCATTGATGGCATCGCGAATTTTAAAAATTTGTTCTTTGCTTAACAAAGGATTTATTTTGGATTTGAAAGACAAATCCGACATTCTGCGCATGATCAAGAGTTCAGATTCTTTGTCGGGATAACTCACAAAAATTTTCATCATGAAACGATCCAATTGGGCTTCTGGCAAAGGATAAGTTCCTTCTTGTTCCACAGGATTTTGCGTTGCCAATACCAAAAACGGCTTATCCAACGGATAGGTAGTGTTTCCGATAGTAACCTGTTTTTCTTGCATGGCTTCCAACAAAGCAGCTTGCACTTTGGCAGGAGAACGGTTTACCTCATCTGCCAATACCAAATTAGAGAAAATAGGTCCCTTTTTTACCTCAAATTCCGCATTTTTTTGGTTATAAATCATTGTACCAATCAAATCTGCGGGCAATAAATCGGGAGTAAACTGAATTCGTTGGAATTGTAGTTCTAAAACTTGTGCCAAAGTGTTGATAGTCAAAGTTTTAGCTAATCCAGGAACGCCTTCTAGCAAAATATGACCGTTGGTAAACAAACCAATTAACAAACGATTGACCATATAATTTTGTCCAACGACTACTTTGCTCATTTCGTCATAAATCTGTTGTAATTGGGCTTGTAATTCTTTATGTTCTCCTTCTAATAGTGTTTCCATTTCGCTTGATTTGTGCAACTTATTTTTATTAATAAAACAAAATTAGATTTTCCAAAACAAAAAACTAAATTTTTTTGGTTTTTTAAGTCTTTTTAACAAAAACAAAGTTTTTTTTATCTATTTTTTTACAAAATATCCTACGAGAAATCGAAACCAAATTTTCATAGATTTTAAAATTATTTTTGAAAAAACATACTGCTGTCAGACATTTGTCGGACAGTTTTATTGTATCTCTTTGACAAGAAAATAACCTAAACTAAATTTTGGCTTATGCTTTTATGATGTCAAAAATTGACAATATTTTAAAAATGAATGTTCAAAATATTGTCAATTTTGTATTTATTAAATCATTTCTACCACTTTTTCACTCATGGCTTTTGTACCCAAAATTTTGCCTTTTTCAGTATTAGAATCGGCAATATCAACCGTTCTCCAACCTGCTTTCAACACTTTATCTACCGCATCAATAATGCAATCGGCTTCGGCTTTGAGGTTCAAAGAAATATCAAAAAGCAAGGCAACCGACAAAATAGAAGCCAACGGATTTGCAATTCCTTTGCCTGCAATGTCGTGAGCCGATCCGTGAATTGGCTCATACAAACCTGTTTGATCGCCCACAGAAGCCGAAGCCAACATTCCCATTGAGCCTGCAATTTGTGAGGCTTCGTCTGTCAAAATATCACCAAACAAATTGCTTGTCAAAACTACGTCAAACATTCGCGGATTTTTGATCAAAAGCATTGCCGCAGAGTCCACAAAAATATGTTCTAATTTGACATCAGGATATTCTTTAGAAACTTCATTAACCGTTTCACGCCACAAACGAGATGACTCCAAAACGTTTGCTTTATCAACCGAATGAAGTGTTTTTTTGCGTTTTTGAGCTGCTTTAAAGGCTTGATGCGCAATTCTACGAACTTCATATTTGGAATAAACCATCGAATCGAAGGCGGTGTTTCCGTCATCTCGTCTGCCACGTGGTTCGCCAAAATAAATTCCGCCTGTCAATTCTCGGAAAAATAAAATATCAGAACCTTTCAAAATTTCAGGTTTCAAACTCGATGCACCGATCAATTCG
>RDXG01000200.1 GCA_004292785.1 Bacteroidota bacterium | reverse complement strand
TTTTCGGGCGAATTTGCTTCTAAACCATTAAATCTTTTGTAACGATCCAAAACTTTTGCATTTTGTTGATCCAATTCTGAACCCAAATAATATTGAAAATCGTCATTAGAAGGGTCTTTTTGAATTTCTTGAAAAACATTAGGATTGACTCGGTTTCTGACTTGATCTAAATATTTTTGAAAATGCTGACGTTCTTGATCGTTGTTCATTCCGTCCAAACCTACGTCTTGTCTTGCTCTTGCCCCGTTTTCTGCGGCAAAAGCGTTGGTTAAATATTGTTTTTTGCTGGCAACTCCCCAAGCTGTTCCTACGGTGTCTTTGTCGTTTTCGTTGGCAGGAAAACCGTTTTCGAAAGTATGCCTTCCATCAGGAATCACGTCTTCGGAAATACTACCCAAATTGAAATACAAATCGCCTCCTGTGCTGTTGTTAATGCGTTTTTCTTGTCCGTTTACTTGCGAAACAATTTGTCCATTTTCGCCTTTGATAAAAGGATCAAGCAACCAAAACTCGATATATTGAATGTTAATGTTGTCAAAATCAACGTCATGCGTAACGCCTTTGGTAATTGCTGCAAAATTTTCTCGTGGATTTGGTAAAAGTCCTTCATTTGTCAAATTTGGATTGTAATTGTATTGCCCTCTTTCTTCTGGAAAATATGCCAAATCCAATGAAATTTCAGGGTTATTGATCAACTGCTGACTTTTTCCTTTAAAAATTTCCCCAAAAGGAATCTGCCGAACATAGTGATTGTCTTTGTCTTTTGAAGTAATATTTGTTGGGTTTGTTCTGCCCAAAACCGAAAAATAAAAGGCGGTATTGTCCACATTGTACCAAGAAAGTTTGGCGCGTTTATGGCTATATTCTAAAGGATTTAGTTTTGTTTTTGGTAAAAATTGTTGTGGAGTCGAACCTAAAACCCAATTCCCGATTGGTTGTCGGGTCATGTCGTAACCAATTTCTGCGGCTTCAAAATCATCAATAAAAGCTGTTCCACCATCTTTTGAAATCAAGGCATTTGTACTGGGAATAATTTGCGCAAAATCACCTTTAAAAACCACACTAGACGGTGCTTTGGTACTTACCGCAGGCAATTTGTCAATCAAACGGGTAAGCATACGCGAGTCCGATCTGTAATTTACGCCCAAACCCCAAACCGTATTCGTAGCCGTTTCGCTACCCACACTTAGTCTGGTAATATTTGGTCTTTCGTTCATACTCATCACCGTTGCCGTAAAACGAATGTCTTTGCTCAAACGATATTCGGCATCGAGTCCAAACAAATTTCGGGTTTGAAAATTGAACAAATCGGCGCGTTCATATTGGATAACAATTTCTTTGCTAGAACTCAAAATTCCTTGATTCATCAAATTCACTCTGCCCAAACTATAATCTACGGTATAATCTGATCCCTCTTTCAAAACCGTACTTCCTGCCCGAACAACGACAGAATTTGGGGCAATATTTACACCTGGAAGTGTGATTTGGTTTGAAGTCGTGGCTTGATAAGAACCTTTGATAAAAAATTTGCTTTTGCTAGAAAGTAGTTGCGCATCTGCTTGCGTTTCACGATACAATTCCGAAAAAACATATTTATTGATTAATTGCCTTTCACTTTCAGGAATAAATTGATTTTGCAAAAACTTTCCAAAAGGCTCTAAATTAGGAAAAACAATGCGACCATTTTTTGCATCAACTGTTACGCCGTCCACAAAATCGAAATTGCCATCAGGTTGCGGATCGTTGCTCATATTGAGTCTGTCCATGCCAAAAATCTGAACTAAGGGCTTGTCTTTGGTGTTAAAACCTTCCTGCAAATTTGGATTATCGATGCCTGTCAAATCGTCTCTGTAAATGATTCTTAGCTGAAAATTGGTGCGTTCTAGTTGCGTGGTTTGCAAATTGTAAATGTTTTTCATCATCAAATTCCAAGTTGGCAAATCGGTTCTGATCGTTGATGGTTTCAACATTTTCAACAAAATAACATCTGAGTCTTTGTAACCTTGATAATCTTCTGTCATTTCGCCAACTTTATACACTTTTCCGTTGTAAGTGTATTCGTAAGAAACCGCCAAAATTTCGTCATTTCTTAATTGAGAACTAAGGGTTACATAGCCCAAATTCGGGTGAAAAGTGTATTCTTGTGGAGTCAATTTTCGCGCACCTCTCAAAAGTTCGTAATCTACGCCTTTTTGTAAGCCAAATTTATTATCCATTTCGCCGCTTACATTATTTACATCTCTAACAATCGGATTTGAAGCCAAATTTTTGAACAAATCATTGGTTTCGTTGGCAGAAACATTGCCTTTGACTTGCCCAATACTTGCGTTTGTGGTGCGGTAAGGCACGTTTTCAGCCAAATCCATTGTTCCTAAAACGTTTCGTAGGGTTTGCGTGTTGTTGTTTCTGTTGGTGGTATAAATTTCGACCCTTGTGATCACGACTCCTGAAGTAATTTGGGGAATGGTTCTTAAACCTCTTTCAAAATTATCCCTAAAAAATTGCGAAAGAAAAAAATGTCGGTTATACTCATATTGATCTGCCCGAAACTCAAAAGCTCTGCCCTGTCCGCCGCCACGAATAACCATTTGCTCTGCCGTTCCTCTTTGCGAAGACCCCACCGCATTGATCCACAATTTGCCAAAACGCAAACGCGTTTGAATACCTAACAAATTTTGTGCGCCGCTAATCAAAGAATTATTCACAGGCATACTTACGTTTCCAAATTTCACCTCTTGAATAATGTCTTCCTCTTTTGCCTGATAACCGACTTTAAAAATATTTTGAAACTGAAAATTTGCTTTCGTGTCCCAATTTACGTTTACAGGAATAAATTTTCCGATATTTCCCACCAAATTTACGGCAATTTGTTGGTCAAAATTGAGTCCGTAATTGCTTTGTTGTGCCACAGGAATTTGCGGATTTTCTACATTTTGCCCTTTAATTCCAAAGTCCAAAACAATATTTCCTACGGGTTTGATGTCAATTTCGCCTCCGCCAAGCAAATCGCCCAAAAGCCCAGGCACTTTAATTTTAGGGATACGTCGAGAATCTGGGTCTTCTTCAGGGCTCTTCCTTTTTTTCCCCCAATAATATCGCATCATGTCTTGACTACGAATATTTAGGTAATCTCGCAAAGGAATGCTCGAAGCGGGTCTAAAATCCAGCGAACCAATTTTTTCGGAAATGTTATAATTTTGACTTTTTGGGTCTAAACTAATATTTTGCTTGATACTTTTTGGGTTTTTGAGCAAAAAAGGGGAATAAATATTTCTAAAACCGCCAGAATATACGCCAAAAGGATCGCCAAATCGGTCTTGGCGAAGCAGAGGAGCTAATAAAGTTTTTTTCTTTTTGGTAGAATCTTCAAACTCAAAGTTCTCTAATTTCCAATTTGTTTTTGGCGGATTGGCAAAACTTATGCTCAACACCAAAAAAATTCCTAAGATTGCAAAAAATAAATGGGTTTTTCGGAACATCATGGTTTTTTACTAAATTTTTTACCTTTGCAAATGCAAGGCTTTTGATTGTAAATACTTTGTCAAAACGTAAAAACAAATCATCAAAAAACAAATTTAGTGAAAACAATGAAAAATGGTAGAAATAAAGTGTTAAAAAAAACAAAGGTAGTTTAATTCGCTTAAAATGCAAATTTATTTTGATGGATTAAATATTTTTTTTGTATTTTTAATCTGAAATTCACTAAATCCGACTCTGCTTATTTGTTTCTTATCTTTTGTCTTATTAGAACTTTCCTGTTCTTTATGGTTGCGCCACAGATGGCGTAGAATGGAAATTTTTACGTTTCGAAAACAATGTTTTTTATATCGATAACCAAGTTTATACAGATTTACGAGAGATTTTAGGCATTTGGCATTATATCATTGAGACTTATTTGTAAAAACCTATAAGTAACAGATCATATTTATCCGACACCTAAAAGGGGTCGGATAATTATGATTATCAAGGGTTTATGATAAAAAATAACCTACGATTAATTTTGTCTTCCTACTTAGAAACCTTTGTCAAAATCAAACATTATTTTAACAAAGGTTTCTTTAAAAATTATACTGTTTCTAATACTTCTGTTGGCATCAAATCCTTTTCCAAATTGAAAGAAGGCATTTTTTCCAATAATTCATTTTCCAAATAATTTGCCCAAGTATTCAAGTATTTGACAGCATCTTGGCGGTTATTTTGCTTCAAATTTCTTTCTGAAACAGGCAAAAGTGCCAATACTTTTCGGTCATCGAGGCGTTCCAAATGTTTGAAATCTTCGAGAGCCAAACCTGCGTCTAACATACTGCTAATCACCAAATTCATTGGCAAATTGCTTGTCGGACAAAATTCTGAACTTTGATCTGCCCAATCTCCCATGCGGGTTTGCATGGCGTAATTGTGGATTTCTTCTCGGCTATATTTGGTAATTTCTTGTGCCAAATGTCCGCAATTACAACTTCCCATGTGTCCCCATTGATATTGAGAATCGTTTTTTTTGATTTTGTTAGCGGTTTTTCGTAGTGCTACAATCAAATCTGCATTTGCTTTTGCCATATATTTTTTCTTTTTTTTACCCAACTTTTTGACTAGCAAAGAGGTTTTGGATATTTTAATTTTTTTAAAAATTTATTCCGCCAAAACTTTTTACAATGCCAATTCTGAAACCATAATCCAAATATTTGCCATCTTGGAAAGACGCAATTGCCTCCAAACGCAAAATTTCGAGGATTCCATCAAAACCATAACCCACTTCCATGTAATTTTTGGACTGTGGACTTGCCAAATAATTGACAAAAATATTTTCTTTAAAACCCATAAAACGAAGGGCAGTAAATTGGGTCAAAAGCAATTTTCGAAATTGATAATTTGTTAAAATTTGTGCATATTGATCGGCAGTGCTGTATTGATAATAATCGAGCAAACGAAATTTGTCGTGGCTGGTTTGAATTGGCGTTCTGTTGCCATCAAAATGCTTGAAATCTGGAAAATAAAGTACGTTTTTGTTCAAAAAAGCTCCCAATTTAGTCGAAAAACTCCAAACTCCTCGCCTACCTACTTTCAAACTGTGTTTCATGCCAATTTCGATCAAATCAAAATCCGTTTTGCTGTCCGCAATGCCTTCTATGCCTTTTCGATAATTGAAAGAAAAAATAGGCGAAGAATCCTCGATCATAATTTTTCGTTGGTTCGAAATTCTGTATTTAAGAAAAGGTTTGTATTCGGCTTTTAAGGCAAAAGTCAGGGCATTGTGCGGGTCAAAAGCAGTCGGATTTAGGCTCGCATTTACGGGTTCGTTGGGCGTAAAAGCCACATTTGCACGTTCAACAATTCGGTAAGTCGAATGATTTGTTAGGCTTTTTCGGTTCGCAAATTGCAAACTTATTTCGCCATTCCAAGCATCAGAAAATTTTTGTTGATAAGCTGCTAAAACATAATCTTTTTCATACAATTTTAGCCAATTTTGTTCTAAAAACAAGGTCGTTATGCTGTTTACGAAATTGCTGATCGGTTTTTCGGGATTAATTTGTTCCACAAAACGCCCTCCTTCGAAGACAAAATTTCTGTTTTTTCCAAAATTATAATCAAAAGTCATTTTGCCAATAAGTACATTTCGCGCAAAGGAATAACGCCCCAAAGCCATCAAATTCCAACTTTTATATGCAATTTCAGGCTTTATTTTTTGGGTAGAATCATTTTTTAAGTTTTCAATTTTTTGCGAATTACTGCCTCGCAAACCCAAGCCAAAATTAAAGGCAAAACCCTCGACTGTGTTGTAAGTTGGGCTAGTAATCGGGGATTGATATTCCAAATAAGTAGCCGTTTTTTTGCCCATTTTCCAAGATTTATTGCCCAAAATATCAAAAAAATCAGAGTCTGACTCCTTTTTTTTCTTGTTTCCTAATGAGTCTTTTTCTTGCTTTTCTTTGTTTTTTACGGCATCGACAATTTTCAAACTATCTGCCCGAATTTCAGATTTAATTTCTTGTGCAGTCAAAGGTACAGGTCGGGTTTCGTTCCAAAAATCGATGGTTTTTTTGCGTGCCAAAGAGTCAATTTTGATGCTTCTGTTGCTTACAATATCCACCGAATCAGGTTTCTTTTCGGCGCGCTCTTTCTCTTCTAGCTTTTCCATTTCACGCACCATTTTTTTCATATCTTTTCTGGTCAATTCCTTTTTTTCGGAAAGTATTTTGCCTAATTCCTCTTCTGTATTTTCTTTTTTGTCAAATTTAAGCGGTGAAATTTTTTTGGCGCGCTCTTTTTCTACATTTTCATCGATAATTTTGATGTCGTCCACAAGGCTAGGATTTAACACAATTTTATAATTTCCTGCCGTTGCCACATAATTGTATTCGACTTTGAATCCATAAAAACTACCATTTACTTCGAAGCGATGGCTAACGGGCATCCACGCAATTTTTGCCTCGACAGCTGCGTAAATTTGCTTCATATTGAAGTTAAAACCCATTTTTACGGTAGTCAAATTCAAACTATGAATGCTCCATTTGTCTTCGATGATGTAAATAAAACCTTCAAAAACACCTTCTCCTCGAACTCTGGGAATGACTTTGATTTTGTTAATTTCTACGCCTTGATCCAAAAAAGAACCTTCATAATGAAATTTGTAATAGGCAAAAGATTTTGGCGAAAGTGGCGAAATAGACTCTACTACTTCGGGGCTATAAAAACTGCTGTAAATGTAGCCATTTGGCGAAGAATTTTCATTGTCTTTGCCTGTACTGCGAATGGCGATCACTTTTTCGCGGTAGGTGTTGGGTTGTTCAAAATGCAAATCTGCCACAGATTCGGTCATAAAAACGTTGTTAGAATCGATGCCTTCCTCTTTGAGTTTTTTGCGAAGTAGCCAAGGAACTTCTACGATTCTTCCGCTACCTTTTACATAAATGCGTGCATCATAACTTTGAATTTGCATCAAATGAAATTTGCTTTTGGCAATGGCTTTTCGCATAATTGTATAGGCGGGGTCTTCTTTTCCGCCACCAAAAACGAGTTCGGGCAGTACCAAAGCCTGCTGTTCCAAAACGATGTCGAGGCGTTGAAAATCGTCTTTGATTTCTATGGTTTTTACAACTGCCAAATAGCCCAAATATTGAAAAACCAAATTGTATTTGCCTGCGGGAAGTTTAAATTCGTATTTTCCTTCCTGATTGCTGACCGTTCCGTTGGAAGTATTTTGGACATAAATGTTTGCATAAGCCAATTTTTCGCCTGTAGAACTGCGAATGAAGCCGTTTACGCCTGAATTTTGGGCGAATAAAATGCTATTAAAAAAAGCAAAAATTAGGAATAAAAAGATTTTTTTCATGGGAATAATTGCGAAAATGCAGAGAATAGTTAAAATTTGTCAATCGTAATGCCAATTTATAAAACAATGATTATCAATTATTTAACTATTTTAAAAATAAAAAAACGTACATTTTCGGACAATTATGTTGTTCAATTTAGGAATAATAAATTGTTTTGTAAGCCTAACACAACTGCTTTGAAATTGGATAAAAAAATTAGCCAACACAAAAATTGGCTAATTTTTTGAAATTCTTAGTTTCCTCCCCCTCCAATTAAGCTAACACTGCCTCTAAATTGTGAATTTTTGAAAAATATGGTATAAAAATATACGCCATCTGGGAAATTTTTACCTTCCCATTCAAAATTTCGATTATTGCTTTCGAACACACTTTTGCCCCAACGGTTGTAAATTTCGATGCGCAAAAATTCGTCTTGACAATTATCAGGTGGCAAATTTGGCAAACTAAATTTGTCGTTTTTGCCGTCTCCGTTTGGCGTAAAAACATTGGCGGGCAAAAAATCTTTCGAAACCGCAATGTCTTTGAGTTTTAGGTTTACCAAAATGGTATCACCTTGATCTTGTTTGCAAAGCGTTTTGTCGTTTACAAAAAATTTGATTTGAAAATCGGATTTTTTGGCAAGCATATCGCAGGTTGGAGTCCATGTAAAATTGCCTGATTGCGGAGCAATTCCGTTTATGGCAGGAAAATTCATGGCAAAATCGGACAAATTAAAACCTACGCCTGATGCCGTTATAGAAATTTGATCTTTGTCCAAATCATCACCTATGACCTTAAAAACAAAGTTTTGGTTTGGCGAAACGTTTGCCTCATAAACTTTATTTTGCGTTTTTATCAATTCTGCCAAAATTGTTGGCTTGTTATTATTCGGAATTGGTTTTACGTTAAAAGTAGCTCTGATCGTGTCATAATCGGAAAGTCCGCAAGCACGCTTATCTCGGACTACAAAAACCACCCTAAAATCTTGTGCGTCGGGGCTACCATTCAAAAATTTGCAATCGGTCTGCCAAGAAAAATTGCTAGTTTGCGGTGCAATCCCCGAAACAGAAGTAAATTTCATGTTCAAATCCGAAAATTTAAAACCAACTCCGTAACCTTGAATTTCGATGCTGTCTGCGTTCACGTCTGTTCCCAACACTTGAAAATTGATGTTTTCTCCCGCCAAAATGCTTGTAAAATAATTTTTTGGTCGTTGCAAAGCCAAATTGTTTGCACTAATTACAGGCGCAACATTGGGTGTAGGTTTGAAACGCAAAACCAATTTTACCTTTGTGGTGTCGGACAAAGATGGGCGACAATCGGTGTAATCTTTGCCTACAAAATTCAAAACAAATTCTTTTTGAAACTCTTTTTTTGCCAAATCTAAGGTTTTGCAAGAAGTTTGCCACTCAAAAGGCGAAGTTAAAATTGGCAAGCCGCTAATGGAAGTAAATTTCATTCCCAAATCAGAAAATTTAAAATCTTTGCCAAAAGCTGTTAAAAGCAAGGAATCTTTTTGCAAATCGTCTGCCAAAACATTGAAACGAACCAAAGTTCCGACTTCGATGGTGTCGATATACATTTTGTTTTTTGTGTCGAATTTTAGTGTAGGCGAAGAAATTATTGGTGGCGTGTTTTTCTTTAAAATTGGTTTTAAAACCAAATTTACGGTTACGCTGTCAAATTTTTTCTGTCCACATTCTCTAAAATCATTGACCAAAAATTTGAGTTTAAAAGTGCGTGCGCTGTCCTGATTCGTGAGCATGGTACAATCTGTTTTCCAAGTTAGTTTTTGGGTTAAAACGGGTTTTCCTGCCACAGAATCAAATTTCATATTGAGTTTTTTGTAATCAAAACCCAGAGATCGCAAAGTCAAAAAGATGGAATCTTTGTCCAGATCATCGCCTGTGATGTCAAAACTAATGCTCTGCCCAATGGTTAGCGTGTCTGAATATATTTTTTTGATTTTATCGATCAATTTCAAACTTGTCGTTACGCTTGGTGCTTTATTACTTTTTCTGATCACTACTAGCCTTATCGTGGTCGAATCGCTTTTTAAAGGCTTGTTGCACAAATCAAAATCGGTACTTTTGGCGGTCATTTCAAACACTTTTATCGAGTCCTTGTCGGAAAGCAAATTACAATTCGGTTGAAAAGTTGCGGTAGTAAAAAGTGGTGCTAATCCGCTTGATTTGGTGGTTTTCCAACCAAAAGATTCTAAACCTTTCGGAAAATCTTTTAAATTGAAAGCAATGGCTACGCTATCCAAATCTTTGTCGGAAGTAAGGATCGAATAGTTTTTGGTCGTTCCAATAATAATAGTGTCCGAATAAATGCGTTTAATGCTGTCATATTTGAGGTTTGCCGTAATTTTTGGCGGATTATTTACCTGCGCTTTGTTTTCAACAATAATTTTTACTTTGATTGTATCCGATTTTGATAAACCACATTTAATGTCGTCTTTTAGAACAAATTGCAAATTATAAGTTTTGCTTAACTCGTTTGCTGTCAATAAGTTACAAGGTGTTTTCCAATTAAATTTGGAAGTAAGCGGCGGGTTTCCTGATACATTTGTAAAAGTCATGCCCAAACCTGTGGGACTGAATCCGATTCCTTGCAAAGCGCTAATTACCGTATTTTTGTCCACATCGTCTCCCAACACATTAAAATTTAGGTTTTCACCTTGTTTTACGGTGATGGTGTATTCCTTTTTTTTGTCATCATAAATGCTAAGATTGGTTTTTACGGCAGGTTTGTTGTTCGGTTCGTTGATCACTTTTGCAATGACTCGCACAGTATCGGTCAAACCTACACTACAACCTTTGTCTTGTACAATAATGTCCATAATGTAGGTTTTGCTTAATGCCGTTCCTGGACAATCTGGCACGCAAGCCTGCCAAGTCAAACCTTGTCTAGGATTTGTAATTGTGCCTGAACTAGGCGTAACTGTGCCAATATTAGAGCCGTTTATAGACAAAATTCTGCCTTCAATTTCACCGCCCTCGTTATCTGTAATGACCAAATCTAAACATTTATTGTTGTCTTTAACTTTAAAAATAATGGTGTCTTTTTCGTTGTAAGTTGCAGTAGAATTTGGCAAGCGCAGTTGAGCTGTTGGCGGAGAATTAAATTTGCAATCGATGACCAACATCTGAAAATCTCGGATCACTGTGCCAATTTTTACGTTATTTCTGTATTCGTCGCAACGAATGGAAAACACAAAAAGTCCTGTTTTATTGGGTGTAACGGTAATTAAACCTGTTTTGTCTATTTGTAGGGCTGGTGTTCCTGTAACCATTTTGTTTACATCATAACCTGCTTTCCAAGAAACTAAGGGATAAGGTGCAGGATTTGCCGTAGTTGGTCTAGGGTCTTGGGTATTGGAAAATCCTCTCATAGGCACAGAAAGCGAATATCTTAATTCGTCTCCGTCAGGGTCTTTGCCTCCAAAATTGAAATAGAATTGACGACCTACACAAGCATAATCACTCAAAGGCGGAAAAAGTTGCGGAGAAGAATTGATAAATGGTGTTCTTCCTTGAAGCATTGCAGGAAATTCCATGTAAAAAACTTGTCCAGCTTGTCCAGGTTGCGTGATATTGTCAATAACTCCATTTCTACAACAACGTTCCCAAGACATATAATAGCCTTGTGTGTTGGCGTATTGAGAGGCAGTGAAAGTTTTGTTTATCCTATAAACAATTCTTCTGGTAACCAAATCTCCAATTCCACAAGAAGGATTGGTATAAGGAACTAATTCACTGCTCACGATTGGCAAGGCAATTCGTTCTATAAACCGATTGTTAGATTTGTCAAAAATATTGATGACCACGTTTTGATCCAAAGCATCAACATTGCCGTTTACTGCGTCAAAATACAAGATTAATGCAACTTCATAAGTTGTACCTCGTTGATGAGTCATCGAAATTTCGCCACCAACAATATGGGTCGCAAAACTTGATAAAGGCAATAAAATAATTAAAATTATATAAAAAATTTGTTTTAGCATGGCTAGGAATATTTTTGATCAAAGATAGGAAAAACTAAAATTAGATTATGTTTTTGCAAAAAAGTTTAGTCATTTTTTGATATTTTAACAACATTATTTTTGACAAAAAAAATGACGGTATTTTTTACCGTCATTAAAAAAAAACATTTTTTTTATAAAAACTAAACAGTGGTTGTATGAGCATTTGCCGAAGGCGAACTGCTATTGGCAATACTACTCGCAACTGCTGCATTGTCAGTATTTTGTACAGGCATCATCACTTTCAAGGCATTTTTAGCACTTAACAAACAAGCCAGTGTATAGAACCAAAGTACGGCAGAAATACCAAAATAAGCTGCAAAACTAACATGATAACTAGGTTCTAAGCCCATTAAGTCTTTAAGGAAGTTTACATCAAAATAGTATAAAACTAAGACCAATAAAGCAAGCATTCCTCCAAAAATACTGGTCATTTTGCCAGAAACATCGAGCATTTCTTCTTGTCCGTTGATCAGTATTTTTTCTTTGATTGTTCTAAATTTGTAATGAACAATAATTGTAACAATGATCGCAGTTACAAAAACAAGTATCGTGTCATCCCCTCCTTCAGGTGCCTTATGGTTAAGTGCAAATTCTGGAATGTACATAAACGCCCCAATAGTATGAAAACCTATCAATATGCGAATCAAGATATGAAACCAATTTGCAGCTTTTCCTTGTTTCATCTCTCGGTGCTTGGTATCTTCTAGCCGCTTAATTTTTAGCACCTGCCGCCACCAAATCATCAATTTAATAAAACGAAGGGTTACATATATAGTAATTACAAAAATTGCCACCGAAATAATGAGAGTCGTTAAACCTTCGCCTGCTAAAAAAGCAGAAGTAAAACCCAAAGTACCAATCAAAGTCCCTATAATAGGAAAAAAGAAGTAGGTAAAAAATAAGATTTTGGAATAAATGCCTTCTTTGTAGGCAAAATCTTTTTGAGTTTCAATCAAATCTACTTTTTTGACATTTTTTTTGTGTCCATCAATGGTGTTGTCCAAAATTCTTTTAAAGAGTTCTGTATCAGTCCAATAGTCCACGTGAGCAGCACCAGGCACAGCATAACGGTTATAGACGCAATCTTCAATACATTCAAAATATCGGTGATAAACAGGTCGAGCGCGTAACAAATCCAAAGAGTGTCCAACAGGGTCTTGCTCATCGCAATAATTAAAATGTTTGATCTTTGGCAAATTTTCAGGAATAAAATAAGGCGGGATTTCTTCGCCAACTAAGCCTAAATATTTGTAATTGTTCCACCAAAGCGTTAAAAACTTATCGATTGGCGATCCCAAAGTAATCCAAGAATCCACATTTTGAATCCAATAATCACCAAAATAAGGCTTATCTTTTACTTTTTCGGTTTGATATTGAATAAAGGGAACATTAGGATAAAAATCGTCTCTATCTAATATTTTGGTAGAAATGTGGGCATACATCAGCGAATCGAGTGCCATGACCGTTCCCAAACTATGCGAAAGAATGGTATATCTTGGCTTAATATACTGATTGCGTTTGGCGTTGTAATATTTTTCGTCTAGTCTATGAAGTTTGACGTGTTCGTCTTCAATTTTACGAAACAGTTTATGAAAACGATTGACAGCATGACCCCGTACCGAAGAATATTCGCCATAAATTTGAACATCTCCTAAATATTTGTTAAAAATTTCGTCACTTACTCCTGGCGTTTTGATAGACATCAAAGCCTGAATAGTAACCATTGCTTCCTCCAAACGATACAAAATAGGCAAAATCCATTGTTCGTTATCAGGCAAATCTCCTTTTTTCAAACGAAGTTCAAGGCGTGCCACCAAACCATCAGCCCATTTTTTGACAGGCTCACCCACATCTGCAAAATTTTCTTGCATAATGTCTGCCCAGTGCATATCTACAAAACGCAAATTTCTACCTGATTCAGAATGTTCGCCATAAAAAGTTTTCAATTCATCAGGATTTTTTGGTTTTTTTTGCGGAATTTGATCAAATTCGCACCAAGGATAGCAATCCGCATAAGAGGGTTTGCCATCTTGTGTTTTAAAAGGTTTTCCTGTTTGCGAAGTAATCATTCCTAAGGAAATAATTTCTTTCAAATCAGGGCGAATTTTCCCATGTCGAAGTTCTGCGATTCGGTTAATGACGGGCAAAATTGTTTCATTTATTCGTTGTTCGCCTATGCCATGCACCACCACAATATAATCAACGTAGCGTATGTTGTCCGTTTTGTCTGTCATCATAAATATAAAAAAATATTTCAATTTATTAAGTAGGAGTTACGCAAAATGTATCGCAAACATTCCTGCCTTGCGTTTGTGGCTTAATCGCAAACAGGAATATTTGCGGTACAGGCTTCAAAATTTAAGATTTGCGTAAGTCCATTAAAGTAATATATGACAAATATGTTTTAAAAAAAACAAATTTGCAAATGAAACAAATATTTATTTTCTAATTTTAGGCAAAAATAAAAATAAAAATAAAATAAAATGCGAATCGTTAAAAACCCTGTGCTTTGTAATTATTATTTGACTTATCGTTGCAACGCAACTTGTAGTTTTTGCGACATTTGGGAACGCCCTTCGCCTTATGCAGGTTTGGAGAATATTCAAGCAAATTTTGCCGATTTGAAACGTTTAGGTGTAAAAATCATAGATTTGACAGGCGGAGAACCTTTGTTACACAGACAAATTGCAGAAATTTGTGAACTTGCAAAATCTTTTGGGTTTGTAACAACTTTAACCACCAATACCTTATTATACCCAAAATATGCCGAAAAATTGCAAAAAAATGTGGATATGTTGCATTTTTCGCTAGATTCTGCTTTTGCTCAAGAACATGATTTGTCCAGAGGCGTAAAATGTTTCGATTCTTTGTTAAAATCTATTGAAATTGCGAAAAAATTAGGCGAAAAACCTGATATTTTATTTACCGTTTCCGACCAAAATATTGATCAAATAGAAGATGTTTGGAAAAATATTGCTTTGCCAAACCATTTGGTTTTGATTTTAAACCCAATTTTTGACTATCACGCCATCGATAATCGGATGGGATTGTCTGACAAATCTTTAGAAAAATTGGCTTTTTGGGCAAAGAAAAAAAATATTTTTATGAATGAAGGTTTTATTGCTTTGCGAAAAGATGGTGGAAATCATATCGAAAAACCAATTTGTAAGGCAGCAAGCAGTACCATTGTTATTTCCCCAAAAAATGAATTAATTTTGCCTTGTTATCATTTGGAAATTGAGAGTTTTCCTATTGATAATCAATTATTTAACCTTTATCGTTCTCCCAAAATACAACATTTGATTTCTCAAGAAGGCAAATATTCGGCTTGCGAAGGTTGCGCTATTAATTGTTATATGCAGCCTTCTTTTGCTGTTGAAATGAATAAATATTTTTGGAAATCTCTGCCAAGTACAATTAAATATAATTTGATG
Organism: Bacteroidota bacterium; assembly: GCA_004292785.1. Classification (GTDB taxonomy): domain Bacteria; phylum Bacteroidota; class Bacteroidia; order Cytophagales; family Thermoflexibacteraceae; genus RDXG01. The sequence goes on along the minus strand of RDXG01000200.1, from coordinate 35,332 downwards.
AAAGGAACTTGGAAAAAGTTGTTTTTTTGATAAAAACGACAACTAAATAAAAAACTATAAAAAAACCTTCAAGAATCTATATTCTTGAAGGCAAATTTTTTATTATTTCACTTTTACGGTTTGCAACATTTCGTCGATGCCTAACTCATTAATTGCCGTCAAACGAACCGTATAAACCCCTGCTTTGCCATATTGATATTTTGGACTTTTTACGCTAGAACGGTTGCCATCTCCAAAATCCCAACGAAATTCGGTTGCATTTACGGAAGCATTAGTAAAGGTTATTTCGCAAGGAAAAGCACATTCTCCATTGACAATCACAAAATTTGCGACAGGTGCTTTCGTAGAATCGCCAATGCTAATTGTTCTCGAAAAACGGTCAGTTCCGCCATCTCCTGTGGCAGTCAAACGGACAGTATAAGTGCCTCCACGCAAATATTTTCGTTTGGGGTCTTTGCTTGTGCCAGTGCTACCGTCGCCAAAATCCCAAGTATATTTTTTGGTATTGACCGACCTATTTTGAAACGTAATTTCGCAAGGTGCTTTGCAGTCTCCTCCGCCAATAATCGTAAAATTTGCCAAAGGTTGCATGGGTACATTTACTGTTTTCGAAACTCGATCTTCGCCCACAGAAGCCCTTGCAGTCAAGGTTACGGTATAAATTCCGCCCTGATTGTAGGTATGTTTTGGGTTATCTACCGAAGCCAATTCACCGTCACCAAAATCCCAAAGATAAGCATTTGTATTTTTTGATTTATTAGTAAAACTAATAGTTCGTGAAGTGGAAGAGTCTTTGACCACAATATCAAAATCAGCAAAAGGCGGTTCTATTGGATCGGCAGTTTTGGTACAGGACAAAAATAATAAACTAGCCAAAGAAAAAAGCGAAAAGTATAAAAAGTAGTTTTTCATAATGCGTGTTTTTAGATAAAAAATAAATTTTTAAGACAAAATTAAGTCAATTTTAAGCAAATATTTCTAATACTTACGCAATTTATTTACCAATTTTTTGTAGCGAAATAAATATTTTTTAGAATTTATGCAAAAAAAATTTGCAAAAATACGATATAATCTATTAATTGCGTTCTAAAAATAAACTAAAATGACAAATCTAAGCAAAAAAGAGTATTTGGCACTTTTACAGACCCCTAATTTGGTGGGTGAAACGGAAATTGATGGGCTACAAATTTTGACTCAAAAATATCCATTTTTTCAGTCGGCTTATGTTTTGAAAGCAAAGGCAGAAAATTCAGCTTCTTCGATCCAAAAAGCAGCAATATACACCTTAGATAGAAGTTTGTTGCAAAAAATTATTCATCAAAACTATAATCCACATTTGCCACCGCCGCCTGTGGTGAGAATTGCAAAAGTTCAAAAAACAGAAATTATAGAAGAAAAAATTGCAGAAACTCCCCAAATTCAACCCATAGAAGTTGAAAATAAGGTTTTTGTAGAAGAAAAAATTATTCAAGAAATTAAAGTTTCGAGCATTGATTTGAGCAAAAAAGCCATCGAAGAAGAACAAATTGCTTCTGTCGAAATTTTCTCAAAAGCAGAAAATGAAATTAGTTTTTTTGATGAACATTTCCAAGAATTTACCAAAACAACAGAGCAAAAAACATCTGAAAAATCAGAAATCATTACAGAAAGTCCTCAAAATGAAGAACTTTTGTTAGAAAATAAAACTGAAACGCAAATTATTTTGCCCGAAGTTACTGAACAAAAAACTCAAATCGAGAACGAAAATGTTAGCTTTTTCGAGGAAATTCAAAGCGAAAAAACCATCGAAATTGTCGAGGAAAAACTCGAAGTTCAGAACGAAAATGTTAGCTTTTTCGAGGAAGTTCAAAGCGAAAAAGCTCCAGAAATTGTCGAGGAAAAACTCGAAGTTCATAATGAAAATGTTAGCTTTTTCGAGGAAATTCAAAGCGAAAAAACCACCGAAATTGTCGAGGAAAAACCTGAAGTTCAGAATGAAAATGTTAGCTTTTTCGAGGAAATTCAAAGCGAAAAAACCACCGAAATTGTCGAGGAAAAACTCAAAGTTCAGAATGAAAATGTGAGTTTTTTCGAGGAAATTCAAAGCGAAAAAGCCACCGAAATTGTCGAGGAAAAACTCGAAGTTCAGAACGAGAATCTTGGCGTTTTTGAGGAATCCTTGCAATCTAATATTTCTCAAAAACCAATAGACAAAGAAAATACAAGTTTTTTTGATGAAATTTCAGCTTTGCAAACAGAAAGTTCTTTGGCAGATGATGCAGAAAAAATTAACGTTCCGCCATTCGAAAATTCTTTGTATGTTGAAAAAGAAAATGCCAACGAATTGATAAGTTTTGAAACAAACGAGTTTGAAGAAAAAGATTTTTTTGCAGACGAAAAAGAAAAAATTGCCTCTGAAATAGAAGATGATGTAAAAAGTTTTTTTGACGAAGAGTCTGAAAAAGGAACAAAATCATCAGAAAAAACTGAAGAAAATCAGGTTTTAGAAAAAATAACCGAAGTTTCTGCTTTGTTAAAAGATTCAGAAAAAAACTTTTTTGAAGAATCTTTGCAAAGCCAAACAGAAACTACAGAAAAACCAATCGCAGAACATTCTGAACCTTTGCAGGTTTTAGAAAATACTGAAGTTTCTGCAATCAAAGGTTCAGAAAAAAGTTTTTTTGAGGAATCTTTGGAAGAAAACCAAACAAATAATTTAATGGATTTACAAAACACTGAAGTAGTTGCCGAAGAAGAAATTGATGAAAACTTAGAAACCAACACCGAATCTGAACATCCAACAGATGATCCTGATTTGGCGGAATTACTTGGAAAAATTGATATTCCGTCTGTTTTTGAGCAACACTCCATCATCGATGCGGATTTTATAGACATGATTTCGCCTGAAATAATTTTGTTTGCAAAAACAGAAAGCCAAAAAAACACTTTACAAAGTCTGCCTGTGGATATTGAAAATACGGTTTTTGCAACAAAAAACGAGAATCAAAAAACAAGTAATATCCAAATTTGGTCATCAAATGAATTTGTGCAAACTGAAAACAAAGTTCAGCAAATAACAAGTTTTTCAGAAGTTACAAATGTACTTAGTACAGATAAACCTGTGAGTCAATCACTTGTTTTTGAGCAAGATAACGATTTGCAAAGCCCTTTTTCTGCTGCTGAACGCATGGCAAAGATGTATGTTCAACAGAATAATACAGCCAAAGCATTGACAATTTATGAGCGATTATTGTTGCAGTATCCTGAAAAAACCAGTTATTTTTCTGAACAAATAGAAAAACTTAAACACTAAAAATATGATAGTCGTCATTTTAGGAATACTTGGATTAATTTTACTTTTGTTGGGCGGCGTATATTTGTTCTCAAAACCAAACAACAAATAAATTTTAAACTTTTGGAAAGTTGCTTAAAATTTACTTATTTTGCAACCCAAATAGAAAAACTTAAAAAATACTCATTATGATTACGTTTATTATCGGAATTATTCTCACCATTGCTGTTTTGTTGATTTTGGTGGTGTTGATGCAAAATTCTAAAGGTGGAGGAATGTCGTCTCAATTTGGTAGTGCTGGTTCTCAAATTATGGGCGCACAGAGAACAACCGATATTTTAGAAAAATTGACTTGGGGATTTGCTATTTCCTTGTTGTTTTTGGCTTTGATCACCAATGTTTTGGTGGATAAAACAGGTGGACAGCAGCAGTTTGTAAGTCCTAACGAAGAGGCTGCTCGTCAAAATGTGGTTGCGCCAACTTCGCCAGATACAAGTAATGTTTTACAACAACCTGTAACTCCAACGGATACAAGTAAAAAATAAAAATAGGTCTTTTACCAAAAAAATAACCCTTTGTTTGCATAAAGGGTTATTTTTTTAGGCTATTGCTGCCTCTTGTTCTTTTTTCTTTTGTTTTTGTGCCAATTTTAAAAGCCTATCTTCCACAAAAGACTCTATAGGTTTAAGAACAACTACCAAAACTCCTTTAATTAAAAATGGAACTATCATCGAATGAAAAAGGCTATCTGTAGCGTTCACCAATGCCATCACATAAGGATCGATAAGTTCTGAAAACAAGAAAAATCCGATTGCAATTAACAAAATAATTGTTCCCGCCTTCCGACTAGCTTTTGCTTTGGTAAGTTCGTCGATGGTTTCTTGCAATTCTGCATTTTTTTTTGCAATTTGATCGTTGGCTTTATTGAGTTTATTTTGCAAACGATCACTCACCGAAGTTAATAATTTGGTTTCGTTTAGTAATTGAGCATAACTACTCATTAAAGTTTCGTATTCGCTTGCCCATTTTATTTTTGAAAGGCTTTCGCTTTCTTCCAAAACTTTTTGACTGTGTTGCAATATGTTTTGCTCTTTTTCAAATACCAAATTTTTGTCATCTTTTTCCTTTTCTTTATTTCTTACTTTCATAAAAAGCAATTTTAGCTATGTTTTGAAATGTTTAAATTTTAATTTTCATTGCTTTTTGAATAAAAAAATCAAATTTTTTGTCTATTCCATAAAAAGCGTTTAATTTTGAACTTTATTAAGTTCAAATATTTGAGCAAATTAAGTTAAATTTTCTCAAAAAATTCGTAATTTTATATTTTAATTTTATTTGATATATGTTGGCATTATTTCCCTTAAATTTGATAGCTTATCCTGACGAGGAAGTGAATTTGCATATATTTGAACCGCGTTATAAGGAACTTATCAAAGATTGTTTGGAAAAAGAACAAACTTTTGGTATTCCTGTCTTTATGGATAAACAAGTACAAAGAGTAGGCACTGAAATGAAAATTGTTGAACTTGTAAACCAATATTCAGACGGAAGAATGGATATTCGCAGCAAGGGAATAGGAATTTTTCAGATTTTGGACTTTGTAAATCCAATGGAAAACAAATTACACGCAGGCGGAGAAATAGAACGAATCAAAAATATAGATGACGCAGATATTGTGCAAAAACTAAAACTTATTGCAACTGTTCAAGAACTTTACGAAATTGTAAAAATTCCGTTCCGTTTTGAAACAAAAGTAACTCATCTGTCTTTTTTATTTGCACATAAAATCGGACTTTCTTTGCAAAAAGAATATATTTTGCTAACTATGCCCAGCGAAAGCCAAAGAATCGACTTTTTGATCGATCATTTGCAACAATCTATTCCTGTCATGCGCGACATGGAAAAAACAAAGGAAAGAATTAAAATGAATGGACATTTTAAACATCTTGACCCAATTAAATTTTAAAATAAACAACTTAAGTCAGACATTTGTCGGACATTTTTAAGTATTTAAAATTCAAAAACTTTAAATTAAAAAAAATGAAAAAATTGCCTTTATTATTCTTTTTTGCCTTCATTTCTTTGGCATCTTGTAACAAAAAACCTGCGGAAAGCGAAAGTACAGAAAACCGCACCATGAGCCAAGATACTTTAAAACAAGGCGTAGAAAAGCCCGCAGTTCCTGAAATTGAACAAGTCTGGGCAACAGAAGCCGTTTTTAACACTCCAGAATCTGTGCTTTATGACGAAGCAAAAGACGTTTTCTATGTGGCTAACATTGGCGGGAAAAATCCTTTAGCAAAAGATGGAAACGGTTTTATTTCTAAACTAAAAGCAGACGGAAAAGTCGAAACTTTGGAATGGGTAAAAGGCTTAAATGCACCCAAAGGAATGGCGGTTTTTAATGGCTTTTTGTATGTAACCGACATCGATAATTTGGTAAAAATTGACATCGAAAAAGGTAAAATTGTAAAAAAATACCCAATCAAAGATGCTAAATTTTTGAATGATGTTACAGTTGATGCCAAAGGAACAGTATTTTTTACGGACATGGAGGCGGGCAAAGTCCACACTTTGACAGGCGAAAAAACAGAGGATTTTTTGGACAAATTGCAAAATTGCAACGGGCTTTTTGCAGAAGAAAACCGTTTACTTATGCACGCAAACGGCAAATTTAACAGTGTGGATTACGCTACCAAAGCAGTTACACCGCTTGCAGACAGCATTCAAGGTGATGGAATTGGTAAAGATGAAAAACAAAATTATTATTTGTCGGAATGGGTTGGAGCAATTTATTATTTTGCTGATGGCAAAAAAGTTCAAATTTTGAATAGCCAAGACCAAAAAATCAACAGTGCGGATATCACTTATAGCGTGAAATACAAATTGTTGTTAGTGCCTACATTTTTTGACAATAAAGTAGTTGCTTATAAAATGAAATAAGCAAATCTGACAGGCAGTTTTTTGAATTGCCTGTTTTCATTTTTTTTATTTAAAACTAACATTATTTATGTTTCGCAAACTCAAAGATGGTTTTTTATACGCTGTTGCCAAAATAATTTTTTTGCTTGCAGGCTGGAAATTAGGCGGGAATTTACCTGCAAATATAAAAAAATGTGTTATGATCGCCGCACCGCACACAAGTAATTGGGACATTGTGTTTACCCGCGCTGCCTTTGCTTTGTTGGATGTTCCTGTTCGTTTTACCATCAAAAAAGAATGGTTCGATTCGCCAATTGGTTTTTTTATCAAATTTATAGGCGGTATTCCGATTGATCGCAACCTAAAAAGAGAGGAAGGCAAACGAAACAGCATTGTTGAAGGCATGATTGCCTTGTTTGATCAAAACGAACAACTTACCGTTTTGGTAACTCCAGAAGGTACAAGATCGTTGGCTACCAAATGGAAAACAGGTTTTTATCATGTAGCAGTTGGGGGGCAAGTACCTATTGCATTGGGTTTTGTGGATTATAAAAATAAAATAGCAGGAGTAGGAAAAGTTATCTTTCCGACAGGAGATTTTGAAAAGGAAATGCGAGAAATTATGGATTTTTATAAAGAAATTACTCCAAAATATCCTGAAAGATTTAGCGTAGATTTGCGTTATAATTAGTAAACGTTGGCAATGGTTAAAGACCTTGCCAAACGTTAAAAATTCATAATTTCACGTCAAAAATATTTGTAAAAATGCTAAAAAACTTAAAATATATTTGGATCAAAACTCTTTTTTTTGGGTTTTTGGCAATTTTTTCAAATGCCCAAGCACAAAATTTTCCTTTTATCAAAAAGTCTGAAAATCAGTTGTTTTTTCCTGATCAAAACTGTATGAAACATTTTTTTTCAGCACTTGATGCCCTTGAAAGCAAGGACAAAAAACGAAAAGTAAACATTGTGCATATTGGAGATTCTCACATTCAAGCAGATATTTTTTCTGGCAGAGTTCGGGAATTGTTTCAGCAAAATAATCGTTTTTCTAGCGGAGGGCGTGGTTTTGTGTTTCCTTATGAAGCAGCAAAAACTAATAATCCGCATAATTATCACAGCAGTTATACAGGTACTTGGGAGGGCAAAAGAAGCATCAAAGCAGACTCTTTTAGTCGCTGGGGCTTGGCAGGAATTACGGCAGTTACTTATGACGAAAAATCTACAATTACGATTGACAGCAAAGAAAAACAAGAGGAGTTAAAAATTTCTAAAATCAAAATATTTTATCCCGTTTTTGATCCTGCATCTTTTACGGTGAGCATTGCTACCAAATCCAAAAATTTGCTTTCTATTTATTCAAGCAAAAGCGGTTTTGTAGAATATGCGTTCAAAGAACCGCAAAAATCGGTTACGCTTACTTTCAACAAAATGACCAAAAAACAGCGTCAGTTTGTGTTGCAAGGCATGGTTTTAGAAAACGAAGATCAAGGAATTTTGTATCATGCAGTCGGTACAAACGGCGCAAAGGTACAAACTTATTTCCGTTGCGAAGATTTTGATCGCCATTTGAAAGTCTTAAATGCGGATTTGGTTATTATCTCTTTGGGAACAAACGATGCCCATTCGCCAATTTTTAATGAAGAAAGTTACAAAACTGATCTTCGCCAAATGGTTGCTGATATTCGCAAAGTTTCGCCTAAAAGTTCTATTTTGATCACCACTTGCGGAGATTCATACAGGGGGAACAAACACAATGCTGCACCTGCCAAAGTTCGTGAGCAGATTTTTGAGTTGGCAAAAGAAATGAAAGTTGCCGTTTGGGATTTTTATAACGTAATGGGCGGTACAAAATCTATTGACAAATGGTTAAAAAGCAATTTGGCACAAAAAGACAAAGTACATCTTACGCCCAAAGGCTACACCATTCAAGGTGATTTGTTGTACGAAGCTATTGAAAAGGCATATAAAAACTTTAAAAAAGACTAAAAAATTAAAATAATGAGCAAATTTTCAGATTGGAAATTACAAAAATTAGAGGAACGTTTTGGTTTAAAAGAAGTTTTTGATCACTCAATACTTGTGGAGTGGTTGGAGGAAAAAACCGAAATTTTTGAAGAGGAAACAAATTTTCTCAAACGACTTCAAAATAATGTTTCTCGCAGAATCAATTATTACAACGAATGGGAATTGCGTGAAAAAGTCATCAGCCCAATTTTGAGTTTGGTGAATTTTGATACAGACTATTTTTTGGCTTTTTCTTTGCGCGCACTTTCTGGTATTGTGGATGGCGAAGAAATTAGCGGATTTCCCGATTTGATGATCGCAAAAGGCAAACAAGACCCAAAACAGCCCTATTTTTGTTTTCACGAGTTCAAAAAAGGAATTGATCACGATGGCGATCCTGCGGGACAATGTTTGGCTGCCATGCTTGTTGCGCAAAGTCAAAATGAGAATCAATTCCCTATTTATGGCTTATTTGTCATTGGTTCTGCTTGGTATTTTATGCTTTTAAACGAAAAAGAGTACAGCATCAGCAAAGATTATTCTGTGCGAAATCAAGATATTTTTGAAATTTTACGAATTTTGAAAGTGCTTAAAAATAAATTGTTAATTATTGCACAAAAATAAAACCTATAATTCTATATCTCAAAACCAATCACCAAAATATCGTCGATTTGTCTGTGTCCCATTGTCCAATCTTCTAAGGTTCGACTAAGGATTTTTTCTTGTTCAAAACAAGGTTTTTCGTGAATTTCTAAGAACAATTTTCTCAAGTTTTTGCTCATAAATTTGGTCGGTTTTAAGCCTCCAAATTGATCTTCGTAGCCATCTGTAAAAATGTAAAAACAAGTCTTTTGTTCTTTTTCCAGAGGAATTTCGTGCAAACTAAACTCCTGATGTGCTTTTGCGTGTTTGCCGCCTACCGAAAAACGATCTGCCTTGACCACAAACATTTCTTTGTTTTTGATGTAAACAAGCGGATTTTTTGCACCAGAATATTGCAATTTATTTTGTAAAATATCTACTGTACAAACAGAAATATCCATGCCGTCTTTGTTTTCACTTAGTTCTTGACGCAAGGCTTTTCTGATATTTTTGCTTAATTCTGTCAAAATTTTGTTAGGTTCAGTAATGCCTTGAAAATTGACAATTTGGTTCAAATATGCCGTTCCTGCCATCGACATAAACGCCCCAGGCACGCCATGACCTGTGCAATCTGCGGCAACAATGACGTTTTTTATCCTGATTCCGTTTTCAAAAATGCTCGTAAACCAATAAAAATCACCTGAAACAATATCTCTAGGCTGAAAAAATACAAAAGAATTTGGAAATGCCTGCAAAATACCTTCTCTGTCGGGCAGCATGGCTTCCTGAATACGTTTGGCGTAATTGATGCTCGATGTAATATCTTTATTTTTTCGGTTCAAATCGCGGTTTTGGTTGTTAATAAACTCGTTTTGGGACATAATTTCTTCCCTTTGCAGACTCATTTCTACGTTTTTTTCCAAAATTTCATCTTTTTGTTTGACCACTTCTGCCGTTTTTTCAATAACCAAACGTTCCAATTCCTTTTTTTGATCTTTTATGGCATTGATTCTTAGCCTTATTCCTGTAAAAGTAATTCCCAAAAAGGCACTCAAAAATAGACTTTTTGCCCAAAAAGTTGCCCACCAAGGCGGCGTAATGGTAAAACTAAATTTGGCAGGTTCTTCGTTCCAAATGCCTTCACTGTTGCAAGATTTGACTAAAAAAGTATATTTTCCTGCGGGCAAATTTGGGTAATTTGCCTCTGTTTTGTTAGACTCTGGCGACCAAGTTTTGTCAATGCCTTCGAGTTTCCATTGAAAACGAATTTTTTTTGGCGATTGATAGCTAACTGCCTCAAAATGAAAGGATAAAGAGTTAGAATCGTAGGGCAAAATTAAATCTTTGGGCAAATTGTCCCATGCATCAATGCTTTGACAACAAAAAGCATAACGTTCTGATTTCCAATCAATTTTGCGTAAAAATAGGTCTAATTGTGTAATTCTGGTAATGGGTGGATTTAGGTTTGGCATTTCGGCTTTGGGGTTATAATGGTATGCTCCTTTGATAGTTCCAAACCAAATACTGCTGTCTTTGTCTAGCAAAACTGCGTGTCCGTTATTTTCAACCCCCAAAAAACCTTCTTCTTTTCCATAATTTCGTATTTTTTTTATATTTCCTTCTTTATCAAAACTAATTTTATCTACGCCAGCTTGTGTTCCGATCCATAAATTTCCTTGCCAATCGTTGATCAAAGAGTAGATCAAATCTGAACTCAAATTGCTGTTTGAAGTATTGAGATGCAACATTTTTCCATTCGCAAAATAATCCAAACCACCTCCAAAAGTACCTGCCCAAACTCTGCCAAAACGGTCTGTAGCTCCGTGTAAAACCAGATCGAAAGACAAACCATTTTCTGTGGTGTAATTAGTCATTTTGATGCCATCAAATTTGTCTATGCCCAAATTTGTACAAATCCAAAGGTTTTTTTGTTGATCTCTGAACAAATATCGAGTAAAATTGCTAGAAATTCCATCATTTTCTTGGTTGTAAAATTTAGTTGTTTTTCCGTCAAAAAAAGCAATTCCCAAATTGATCGTAGCAAACCAAATTCCATCTTTTTCCTTTAAAAAATACCTAATTGCAACGTTTGCAGGCAAACCGTAGGCTTGATTGGCGGGAGTAAAATTTTTGCCATCAAAAAATAATAAACCAACGTCAGTAGCAAGCAAATATTTATTTTTTTCTAATTCTTCAATTTTTAAAATTCTGGTATTTACTTGTCCCAAAACAGGATAACTGACCATTTTTTTTCCATCATATTTGTTCAAAGCATTAAGCGAAGAAATCCAAAAATTATTTTGGCTATCTCTATAAAAACAGCGAACAATGTCTGAAAATAAGCCATCTTTATTAGTAAAACCTGTAAACAAATTTCCATCGTAACGTAGAACGCCCATGCCAAGCGTGGACATCCAAATGCGGTCTTCATGGTCAATGATCATGCTGTTGTATTGTGTGTTTGGCATTCCGTTTTCAGAGCCAATTCGCAGGTCAAATTTTTTGCCGTTGTATCTAAAAAGCGTTCCGTTGGCTAAAACCCAAATGTTTTTTTTGCTATCTTGCGCAATGAAAAAATTTAGATTTGTAATTTCTGTGGGAAAATAAAAACGTTCTGCTTGTTTATCTTTACAACGGTAAATCCTTAGAGAATCTGTTTGATTTGCGATCCAAACAAAACCTTCATTGTCTTCAAAAAATGGTCTGATGGTGAGTGCATCTTTGAAAATTGGATAATCGTAATAAGTGCTTTTTTGTAATTTTTCGCCATCAAAATCTATCAAAATGCCATTAGCGTCAATAAAAAATGCTTTTTCTTTTGAGGATCGAAAGCGAAGATTTATAAATTTGCCCAAAATATTTTCATGTTTTTTGCCAAAATTAATCATGTTTTTACCGTCAAAATAAATTAGTTTCTGATTATTTTGATCTTGCCAAGCCCATAACAAAAACTCGCCTTTTCTTTTAGGATTTTCCCAAAAAAAAGAGGCTCGCATTTTTGGAATTAAAGAATCGCTAGGAAAACTAACAAAATTTTTGCCGTCATATTTTATAATTCCTGCAAAAGTAATGATCCACAAATTGCCGAATTTATCCTCTCTTACATTGAGTACGTGATCGTCTATCAAGCCATCTTTTTTAGTAAGTGTTTCAAATTTTTTACCATTAAACCTGCTTAAACCGCCATTTGTACCCAGCCAAATATTTTTTTTGCTGTCTTGTATCAAATTAAAAACTTCGGATTGTCGTAAACCTTCCTCTAAAGAAAAAGATTTGATGTCGTATTGTTGTGCCAAAAGATTTTTGCACAAAAAAACAGTAGCTATGATTATTAAAAAAAGATATTTTTTCATATTGGGCTTTTACAAAAAAACTATTTTGAAAATTAAAACCCATAAGTTTTTAAAAACTTATAGGTTTGGCAATATTTTATAAATGCAATTTACGAAATTATCTTGCAATAAAAATAAAATCGCTACCAGGTTCGTTGTTTCCAAATTCGCCAAAACGCGGTTCGGGTTGTATTCTTTCCAAAGATTGCAAAATTTCACCCAAAGTCAAAATTTTGTCTGTTCCGCCATAATTTCTTAAAGCCTCCAAAAATTTGCGTGCAAAAGGCGAATGTTGATTTGGTCTTCCGTCTGGTACATATTCTTTTCCGCCAGAAGTCAAATATTTTCGGGTTTTGAAACGCATTTTTCTTTTGACAAATTCGGTTTGTGTGGTTTCTGCATCTTCGTTGCCTCTGTTGTCAGATTTTGCAATAATCGGATCAAAAGTTCCGCCAAAACAAACGTCCATCATTAAAAGAGTGTGTTGCGAAGGAATATTATTGGCAATGGTTCGCAAGACTGAATGTGCCAAATAAGACGCATTCCCCTCGTCATTTTTTTCTGAATCTTTGCAAACTACATAACCCTCGCCAAAAGCCTCATCAAATTTGCCATGACCTGCAAAAAAAATCATGAGTTGATCTTCGGGTTTATAGGTTTTGGTGGCATATTCTTTGAGTTTGGACATGACCAAATTTCGGTTTGCATTTCTGACTACCTCCACTTTAAAACCATAAGATTCTGTTAATTCTTTGGCAATCGTGTTGGCATCATTCACAGGATTTATCAAATCCGACCATTGATCGTAGTCGTCTGTGGCAAAAAATAAGGCATAATCTGTTCTATCCGATTTGCTCAAAGTATTGGCGTTTGGATGCGTTTCTTCTTCTTTTGGGTCTTCTTGAAAAGCCATTTCTTCTGCATTTCTTGTTACATTTCTGCTCGAAAAAGCCGTTGCTCCGTTTTCGTTTTCTACAGCAATCGTAATTTTATTTTGCCCAATGACCAACGGAATTTCACGATCAACCATTGACGTAAGCCCTGAATTTTCTTCCTCTTCCACCACATCAAAACCTCTGTTAGTCAATACTTTATCGTTTACAGAAACGGTTATTTTTGTAATTTTGGCTACCGAAGTTACTCCCGCATGAATTTTTAAAGTGCTTCCACTTGTCGAACTGTTGGTGGTGTTTGGGGTTGTCCAGACAATCATTGGCGGTGTTTTATTCACCGATTTCAAATAAATGGTTCTGCTGTCGGTGGTCATTTCTCCGTTTTGGTTGCCTACAATTACTTTGATCGTGTTTGCACCTTCTTTTAGCAAAATATTTTTATTGATTACCAAATCAAAATTATTGGCTGTAGTTGGATCGTTGGTGTTTGCGTTTGGATCGGCTCGTTCAAAATTAATTGCGCGATCATTGATGTATAAATTGGCGGAAACAATGCTAGAAACGGACTTTACGCCCACTCTGACCGTATAAGCACTATTGGCTTGGGTGCTATTGTTGGCACTAGGTTCTAACCATGTCAAAGATGGCGGAAGGCTAGCTTTACTTTGACGAATCGCAAAATTATCCGCAGAAATGACCATGTTTCGATGCACCACAAAACCCACTTTTGTACCCAAAAAATCGGGCATAGGCGAAGTATAAACCAATTTGTCGTTTACAAAAAAAGCCACATTCGAGCCTATTCTTTTGATTTTGAGTTTGTTTAATTTGCCCAAAGGAAAAATTTTGTCAATTTCATTTGTCCAACTTTTGACTTCATAAATTTGCCCTTCTTTGTAATAATAAATCGAATAAGCTCCGTTACTGTTTACAATAAAAGCGTTAAAATTGTTTGTGTCAGACATTCCCCAAACCAGCCCAAAACCGTGATTGGTAATTCCGTTGAGTTGGCGCAAAGAACTTTCTATTTCATAATCGGAATTTTTGTCGAAAAATGCTTCGGAAGTATAAAAACTACTTCCTGTTTCTTTTTTGCGTTGAATGACATAAAAACCGTTGTCCATCATGGTATAACTTATTTCGTTGTCCACAATTTTCCAGTTGTTGGCGTTGTCTGCAAAGGTTTCGAGCATGACCAAAGTTTGCGCATTGCTGTTTTCGTTGTTTTTTAGCAATATATCATTTACGGCAATTCCCATGTCGTCATAAACAATAAAACCCATGTTATTTCCAAACAAATCGCCAATAGCACCCGCATAAACAAGGTTATCGTTTACATAAAAGTACATTTTTTTGTCTTGTTTTCTGATTCCAAGTTTGTTGTTTTTTCCCAAAGGCAAAATGTAGGCATTGGCGGAAGTCCAATCTTTTAGGTTTTGCATGATTCCATTTTCCCATTTTGCAACTTTAAAAGCACCTTGTCCATTGACAACAAAAGTGTAAAAATTTTTATTATCCTTCACGCCAAACGCAAAGCCGTAGCCGTTGGTAATGTTTCCTTCAAATTGTCGCATATTGCTTTCTAGCAAAAAATCTTGTGTGGGATTAAAATTTATAGCTTTATATTCCCACCAAGCCATGCCTTTTTTTCTACATTTGATCAAATAGCTTCCATTATAAATTGAAGAATAAAAATTTGGGTCGTTTTTCATGCCCCATTCGTTCTTATTGTCTTCAAAATTGTCCTGAAAAACAATGTTATTTTGGGAAAAAGCTATTTTTGAGTTTAAAAAAATACCCAAAATAAACAAAGTATAAATGAATAATATTTTTTTCATGATTTTTAAATTGATAAATAAAACTAAAAATTAGCATTTGTCGTTTTGAATTTGTGCAGAACTTTAAAAGTTCTTATTTGTAAAGCGTAAAAAAACGCTTTTTTGTTGCATTTACTCAAACAATTTTCATTCATGTATTTTCATTATACAAGTTGGATTTTTCGCAAATTATTTCCAATGTTTATTTGGAAAAAAGAAGTTACCGAAAAAATAATTTATTTGACTTTTGATGACGGACCTATTCCAGAAGTTACGGAATTTGTTTTAGACGAACTCAAAAAATATGAGGCAAAAGCCACTTTTTTTTGTGTGGGCGACAATATCGGGAAATATCCTGATATTTTTGAAAAGCTAATTTTGCAAGGACATTCCATTGGTAATCATACTTTTAATCATTATAACGGTTGGAAAACCAAAAAAGAAAAATATCTCAAAAATATACAAAAATGCCAGCAAATCATTGATTCACAGGCAAAAACAAAAGCAAAAACCGAAAAAAAATTGTTTCGTCCTCCTTACGGAAAAATAAAATTGAGTTTGATGTGCGATCTCAAAAAAGATTACAATATTGTGATGTGGCACGTACTAAGCGGTGATTTTGATCCTTCTTTGGACAAAAAAACTTGCTTGCAAAAAACCATTCAACACAGCACCAACGGCTCGGTGGTCGTTTTTCATGATAGCCTAAAAGCCGAACAAAATTTGCGTTATGTGTTGCCAAAATATTTGAAACATTTTGCAGATTTGGGCTACCGTTTTGAAAGTTTGTAGAAAAAAATTGTAATCTCAAAGGAAATTAAAAAAAGGCAATATTTAAAAATACTGCCTTTTTTATGAAACTATTTATCGCCCAAAATCAAAGGCAAACCGTCTTTTCCGCCAACGACCACCACTTTTGCATTCGCAGATTTAGAAAGTTCTAAGGTTGCCTCAATGCCTTTCCAACGCAACAGTTGATCGTTCAAACCTTTGGAAACAATGTCCTGAAAATCCTTGATTCCTTGTGCTTCGATGCGTTTTCTGTCCGCTTCTTTTTTCTCTTTTTCGAGTCTAAATTCGTATTCTTTCGACTCCTGTTCTTGTTTCAATTTGTTTTCAATCGCGGTTTTGATGGTTGCAGGCAAAATGACATGGCGAATCAAAATGGCATCGAGTAACAAATGTTTTTTCTCGATAATTTTTTTTGTTTCGCTAAAAATTTCTGTCTGAATCGATTCTCTTTTGGTCGAATACAATTCTTCAGGATCGTATTGCCCAATAATTTTTCTGGTTGAAGATCGAATTTCAGGAATAATGATCGTTTCCAAATAACTCATTCCAATTTGTTGGTGCAAAAAGCCTATTTCAGATGCTATGGGGGCATAACGCACCGAAACTCCCAAGTTTATGGTCAACCCATTTTTAGAAAGTGCTTCCATGTCCAAATCCACCTGCTGCGTCCTGATGTCGTAAATAAACATACTATTCCAAGGGGCAATCACATGAAAACCCTCCTGAAAACTCTCGTTGGTAACCGTTCCGCCCGAAAACTTTTTGTACATTACGCCTGCCTGCCCAGAGTCGATGGTAATAAAAGTGCTAGCAAAAAAGATAGAAACGGCAATTAAAGCCACAACTCCCAAAATAATACTTTTTATCATATTTGGATTCATTTTTTATGGTGTTTTAAAAATATGCTTTTTTAAACGAAAAATTAATTAATAAAATGATTTTTGAGCTTTTTTTATTTGCAATAACGCGAAAGCAATTTAAAAAAATACTCTGGATTAAAAGGTTTGGTTACATAATCATTCATTCCTAGCCTCAAAACCCGTTCTTTTACATCTGTGGATGCGCTTGCTGTGAGCGCAATGATGGGAATGGTTTTAAAATAAAGGTCAGACATTTTACGAATTGTTTGGGTTGCCTCGATGCCGTCCATTTCTGGCATTTGCAAATCCATCAAAATTAGGTCATAATTTTTGGATCGAACTTTCTCGACTGCTTGCAAACCGTTGGTGGCAGTTTCCAAAACAACATTCCATTTGTTTAAAAACTTTTTGGCAATAAGCAGATTTACTGCATTGTCTTCAGCAAGCAAAATTCTCATTCCTTGCAAAGAATTAGGTATTTCATTCGTTTTTGTATGTTTTAAAAGGTAGGTTTCTAAGCATTCACCTTTGTTAAAATTGAGTGTAAAATAAAAAATAGAACCTTTGCCGATTTGGCTTTCTAGCCAAATTTTTCCTTTTTGCATTTCGATCAATTTTTTTGAAATGGTCAAACCTAAGCCTGTTCCGCCATATTTTCTGCTTGTTTCTGAACTTGCTTGCGTAAAATTATCAAAAATGCTACTTATTTTTTCGGCAGGAATTCCAATTCCTGTATCTTCCACCGAAAATTGCAACAAAATTTGTGTTTTGCTTTCTTCTAAAATTTCATAAGTCAAACTAACTTTTCCTTTTTCAGTAAATTTGATTGCATTTCCCAACAAATTGGTTAAAATTTGGTTCAAACGCAAAGTATCCCCTAATAAAGTGTGTTTGATGTCGTTTTTTCTTTGAAATTCTACCTGTATTTTTTTTTCTTCTGCCCGCAAACGAAACATTTTTTGCAAATCATTTAATAACTGATTCAAATTTATAGGATTGTTTTCAAATTCTACTTTGCCTGATTCTATTTTCGAAAAATCTAAAATATCGTTGATCAAAGCCAACAAATGATCGGCAGAAAATTTTAAAGTGTTCAAATATTCTTGTTTTTCAGGTTGTGTATTTTCTAAAATCAATAAATTTGTAAAACCAATCACCGCATTCATTGGCGTTCTGATTTCGTGGCTCATGGTAGAAAGAAACTGCGTTTTAGCTTGTTCAGCTGATT
The DNA here is from genome assembly GCA_004292785.1 of Bacteroidota bacterium. Lineage (GTDB taxonomy): Bacteria > Bacteroidota > Bacteroidia > Cytophagales > Thermoflexibacteraceae > RDXG01. The sequence continues at coordinate 17,628 of RDXG01000200.1, read as the reverse complement.
TTGATTTTTCTAATGCAATTTCTAATTGATTGTTTTGTGATTCTAACTCCATTTTTTGCGATTCTATGCTTGCATTTTTTTCAGATAATAAAAAATTCATTCGTTTTTTATACAAATAATTTTTGTATAAAAAAATGGTAAAAATAGCCAAAATAGCCAAGATAATGATGATAAAATTTCGAAGTAAGCGTTCTTTTTCGAGTTCCAAACGGTTTTCTGCGTCTTTTTTGGCAATTTCTAGTTCTTCGAGCATAATTTTATGTTTCAAAACTTCAATTAACAACTCTTTTTTGGTGGAACTATATAAAAGTGCATGATTGACCGAATCAAATTTGAACAACTCTTTTTCTTTGGCTGTCAAATCGGAATAAATGTGTAGCAATTCTAATTCTTGGTTTCGTTTCTGAATTTCTGCCAATTCCAAAATATTTTTTGTATCGTTTAGAGTGTCTTGAACTTCTTTGACAATAATTTTTTGAATTAGCTCATGAAAAGTTTTGTAATAATTGAAATAAAAAATTGCCTTTTCGCTATTTCCTGCCTTTTCGTAGGTTTCAGACAACATTCCATAACAAGCGCGCATTTGCTCTGCGTCATTCATTTGTTGAGAAAGTTGCAAGGCTTCTTCCAAATATTTACAAGATTGATCGTAACGTTTGAGGTTGTTTAGCACCACAGAAATATTAATTAAGGTAGAAATAATGCTAATCTTTTCCTTTTCTTGTCGTCTGATGATTAAAGTTTTTTCAAAACAAATCAAGGATTTTTCAAAATCTTTTTTGTCGGCATAAATCATTCCCAAATTATTATTGATCGCAATTAATCCTGCATTATTTCCAATTTTTTCGTTCAATTTGCTAGAGTGCAAATAATATTCAATGGCTTTTTCGTAATCTTTTACATCCCAATAATGGCTGGCAACCGCATTAATAAAACGGCTTGATTCTCTCAAATCGCCTTCTTTTTCTTTTTGGGCTGCCATTTGCAAATTTTTTTCTACCGAGATTTTTTTTCCTTCAAAATCTGTTTCCTCTGTATTTTTTTGTGCAAAAATATTTGAAACAAGGAAAATAGAACAAAAAAACACAAACAATATTTTCATGAAAAAAGGATTAATTTTTAACAGATAAGAACAAAAAAATTATTTTTTTTCACTACTAAATGCCAATGGAGGCAAGGCAAATAAAATCTTGGTTTTTGCCCAAGTGTTTTTGAACAAATCGGATTGTCGATAATTTTCTAAGGCTTGCGCATTTTCCCAAATGCTGTACGTGCTTAAACTGTTCGGATTGTCGAGGTCTTGCAACAATTCTAGCTGCTGACAACCTTCAAAAAAGCGAATTTTATCTTTGACGCTTTCAAATAAAACCAAAAAATCTGAAACAGATTCGGGCTTAAAATACATTTTTACAATTCTGATGAGCATCTTTTTTTTGCAAATAAATATGGATATAAATCATTTTTTTGGAAAAATGTTTGAAACAAAAAATTAAATATCCCATTAAAAAAATGGAATATTTAATTTTTTTAAGACGTTTTCACTTTTTTCTTAAAATATTCATAAGTTCTTCTAATCCCATCCAAACGATCTACTTTTGGTTGCCAACCCAAAATTTCTTTTGCCTTCGTAATGTCGGGGCAACGTTGTTTGGGATCGTCTTGGGGCAGCGGATTGTAAATAATTTTCAGATTTTTGTCTCCTGACAAGGCAATAATTTCTTCTGCAAATTGTTTGATCGTGATTTCGCTTGGATTTCCAATGTTCATCGGCAATTTGTAATCACTCAAAAGCAAACGATAAATGCCTTCTACCAAATCATCAACAAAACAAAAAGATCGGGTTTGGCTGCCATCACCAAAAACCGTAATGTCCTCTCCACGCAACGCCTGACCCATAAAAGCAGGCAAAGCTCTGCCGTCATTAAGTCTCATTCGAGATCCGTAAGTGTTAAAAATTCGCACAATTCTGGTTTCCAAACCGTGAAAAGTTTGGTACGCCATCGTGATTGCTTCCTGAAAGCGTTTGGCTTCGTCATACACGCCACGCGGTCCGATGGTGTTCACGTTTCCCCAATATTCTTCGTTTTGAGGGTGAATTAGCGGGTCTCCGTAGATTTCGGAAGTAGAAGCCACCAAAATTCTAGCTTTCTTTTCTTTGGCAAGTCCGAGCAAATTGTGCGTACCCAACGAACCCACTTTTAGCGTTTGAATGGGCATTTTTAGGTAATCGATTGGGCTTGCAGGCGAGGCAAAATGCAAAATATAGTCCAAATGACCTGCCACATGAACAAATTTGCTCACATCGTGATGATGAAACTCAAAATTTCTAAGCGGAAATAAATGCTCGATATTTTCCAAACTGCCTGTAAGCAAATTGTCCATTGCAATTACTTCATAGCCTTCTTTAACAAATTTGTCGCACAAATGCGAACCAATAAAACCTGCTCCTCCTGTAATTAAAACTCTTTTCATGGGAATAATCTTTTCAATAAATTAACAAAAATATATCTGAATTTCTACTGAATTATGATTTTTTTAATTAATTTTGAAAATCATAATTTTTGCAAATATAGATTATTCAAACTTATTTTCAACATGATACAAAATTATAACCACAAAATTCGGCTGCGCGCCTGCGGAATTTGCATAGAAAACAATCAAATTTTGTTGGTCAAACATATTGGCTTAGGAAATCCGCATTTTTGGAGTCCTGTGGGCGGCGGCGTAGAATTTGGTGAAACTGCCCAAAACGCACTCAAAAGAGAGTTTTTAGAAGAAAGTAATTTGCAAATCGAAGTCATCAGGTTTTTGTTTGTCAATGAATTTGTTGCTCCGCCTTTGCACGCCATCGAATTGTTTTTTGAAGTGCAAATCATTGGCGGAACACTCAAAACGGGCATCGATCCCGAACAAGAGCAACAAATTATTTCTGAAGTACGATTTCTTAGTTTCGAAGAAATTAAGGCAGAAAAACAGGGTTGTGTGCATAAAATTTTTCATTTTTGCCAAAATTTAAACGATTTATTGAAGATCGAATCTTTGATTTAGATCAATTTACATTTTTGACAAACAAAAGTAAATCCTGATTTTCTTTCTGAAATTTTCTTTCATAAATCAAACCTAATTTTTCCAAAAGTTTGATCGAATTTGTGTTGTTTGCCAAAGCAACAGCCGTAATTTTGGGCAATTTTAGGGTTTCAAAACCATATTTCATAGTTTCACTCACGATTTCGAAGGCATAACCTTTTTTTTGGTAAGCGGGCAAAAATGCAAAACCAATTTCAACGTCTTCTACATTTTCTCTTTTGACAAAACCACACATTCCAATAGGTTCTTGAGTTTTTAATGCCACCAAATACAAACCAAAACCGTTTTCTTTATAACTTTTCAGCGATCCGTTTTCAAGATAAACTTTTGCTTGGGCTTCGTTTTGCACATTTCTGTTGCCAATATATTTCAACCAGCCTTCGGTATTCAACAATTCGATCACAAATTGGCAGTCGTCTAAATTAAATTCTCTTAAAAAAAGTTTTTGGCTTTCTAATATTTTTTTCATTTTTTCTTATAAAAGTTGCTACAATTTAGCAAAAATAAATTTACATTCTATTTACATTTTTCAAAAAAAATTATATTACATTTAAAAAATCAATTTTTTTTATGGAACTAAACAACAAAAAAATAATTAATGCGTGGTGCTATTTTGACTGGGCTAATTCGGCTTATTCTTTGGTCATTACTTCTACCATTTTTCCTGTGTACTACAACCAAGTTACACGCAATTTTTTTCAAGGAGATACTGTCAAATTCTTTGGTTTTGATATAACCAATAGCGTTTTATATTCTTATTCATTATCGTTTTCCTTTCTTTTGATTGCTTGTATTTCGCCATTTTTGTCTAGTATTTCCGATTACGGAGGCAAAAAAAAGCCGTTTATGCGTTTTTTTACTACTTTAGGTGCTTTGGCTTGTATAGCAATGTTCTTTTTTACAGGCGAAAACGTAGAATTAGCCATTATTTGTTCAATTTTGGCGAGTGTCGGTTATGCGGGAGGTTTGGTTTTTTATAATGCTTTTTTGCCCGAAATTGTAAGTCCAGATCGCTACGATTCGGTGAGTGCGCGCGGCTTTTCGATGGGTTATTTTGGCAGCGTTTTGTTGCTCATTTTCAATTTGGCAATGGTCATGTCGCCGCAAACTTTTGGTTTAGAAAACGGAGGACTTGCCTCAAGAATTTCTTTTGTCATGGTGGGTTTGTGGTGGTTTGGTTTTTCGCAAATTACGTTTTATCATCTCAAAGATCGTTCAAAAAGTGATTTGCCGATGGCGAATTTGTTGAGTAAAGGCTTAAAAGAATTAAAAAAAGTTTTTCAGGCAGTTCAGACACAAAGACAAGTAAAATATTTTTTGATTTCCTACTTTTTTTCGAATGCAGGCGTGCAAACCGTGATGTATTTGGCAGCTACTTTTGGCGAAAAAGAATTGCATTTGCCTAGCGGAAAATTAATTGCAACGGTACTAATTATTCAAATTGTGGCTATTTTGGGTGCATATTTATCCGCCAAATTATCCGAGAAAAAAGGAAATAAATTTGCTGTGATGGTGCTAATGTTGATTTGGATCGCAAACTGTTTGGCTTCTTATTTTGTGCAAACCGACATTCATTTTTATTTTTTGGCAACTGCTGTGGGTTTGGTTATGGGTGGAATCCAATCGCTTTCGAGGGCAACTTATTCCAAATTATTGCCCGAAAATACCAAAGATACGACTTCTTATTTTAGTTTTTATGATGTGGTAGATAAATTTGCGGTGGTCATTGGCACAGCTTCTTATGGTTTGATCGAACAAATAACAGGAGATATGCGTTTGAGTTCGGTGAGTTTGGCTTTGTATTTTGTGATAAGTTTGTTCTTTTTTAGCCAAATAAAAGTTGAGCCTGCCAAATAAAAAACTTAAAAAAAGATGGAAAAACCATTGGTAAACAAAGATTTTTTGCTAGAAAAATTTCAGGGAAAAGGCGGTTGGACTTTTGCTGCCATTCCCGAAATTTTGCAAAATCCAAAAGCCCCTTTTGGTTGGGTTACGGTCAAAGGAAGCATCGATAATTTCGAACTCAAAAATTATAAATTGATGCCTATGGGAAACGGAAAACTTTTTTTGCCTGTCAAAGCTGAAATCAGAAAAAAAATTGGCAAAAAAGAAGGCGATTGGGTGAAAATAATTTTGTATGCGGACAACAGTTTTCCAGAAGAATTTTTGATTTGTCTGCACGAAGACTCAAACGCAAAAAATACTTTTCTAACTTGCACAGAATCAGAACAAAAAGCATTGGTTCATTGGATTTATGCCTGCAAAAACGAAGACGAAAAAATAGAAAGAATTGCCAAAGTGATCAACAAACTTGCAGCAGGAGAAAAGAAATTCTAACACTAAAACCTTAAAAAAAAACAACGCTTTTTTCCAAAAAATGCGTTGTTTTTTTTACTTGAAGTCCAAAAAACTATTTTTTTATAAAATCTGTTTTTTTTGCCAAAAGTTTTGCCAAAGATCGTTTATCGAACATCAACAATTCTTTTTTGTTCAAAATACCAAACAAACCATTCGGATTTTCATAAATATCGAGTTGTTTTTGGGGTTCATTGCTCAAATCTTCGATCTGAATTTGGCAAAATGGGCTTGTTTTGGACAAAGAATCTTGCAAAACAGGATTTTCCATAAACCAAGCTGCCCGCAAATTGGCTATTTGTTGCAAATATTGATCAACACGCACAGAATCCAAACGATTTACGCCTTCAACCTTGTAAGAATCGGCATCAAAAGCTATTTTAAAACTATTTTCTTCCATTTTTGGATAATTCATTTCAATTTTTCGCACCCCAAGCCAACTCAATGAAAAAATATTTTTGTCTTTCCATTCCAATTCTGACATCTGAAAAACTTGATGCAACACAATTTCAAAACCTTGCGAATAAAGCAAATAAGGCTGTTCGCCAATCATGCCAAAAGTTTGGTTTTCTTGCCCATAAATTTTGAAAGATTTAAGCAAATTTTCGCCTGAAAAAACGTTTACTGTGATGCCTTTATTCATTATTTTTTCTTTTATTTCTGAAATTTGGTTTTCAGCAACAGGTTTTCGAATGGACATTTTTTGCAAAATACTTGTCAATTCTTTAACCATTGGAAAATCGGCTTTGTATTTTTGGTTTACTTTCCAAATTTCGCCTTCTTTTTCCAACACAATTTTTCCAAATTCAAATTTGCTAATTTCACTTTGAGCATCGAGTGCAAAATCTGAATTTTGCAAATTCAAAGTAGAATTTTGATCAGAACTTTGCAAAGAAAAGATAATGGCAATGATTTGAAAAAAAATAATTGCGCTTAGGATTTTGATTTTTAGAGTCATAAATCATTCAAATTAGTTTTTGGCGTTTGTTGCAAAAATAATAAAATTATTAAAATAAATGTTATTTTCGAGTTACAATATGCTTAAAACTAATAAGTCTTCAGGAACTGTTAGTTTTAAATATGAAAAAAACAGAAAATATTTTTCACTACGCAATTATGCTGCGTACTTGTATTTTTACTTTGTGTCATTAAAAGGATTATTTACAAAAAACAAAAAACAGATGTCAAAAGAAACCGCATTAACAGGAAAAGATATTTTAGAAGTAGGTTTTACCGAAGGCAAAGCGGTGGGAGTTGCCTTAAAAATTGTCAATAAATATTTTCGTAGAGAAAGCAAAGCAGACAAAATAGAAGTTTTACGAAAATTATTGGCTAATCCTGAAAATTTTTTGGAAAAAACCAATGTATTACAACCGATTGCATTTTTGCTGACCGAAAAAATCAACGCAAAAAAACAAATTGAGTTAAATACAGAAAAAATATCCTACAAAATTTACGGAAAGGAAAACATTGAAAATGAGGCAGTTATCCAAATGGACATTGCCATGCGATTGCCGATTACGGTTGCAGGAGCTTTGATGCCTGACGCACATTATGGCTACGGTTTGCCGATTGGAGGCGTTTTAGCCGCAGAAAACGCAATTATTCCCTACGGGGTCGGCATGGATATTGGTTGCCGAATGTGTTTGTCTGTTTACGATTTGCGCGAAAAATTCTTTGAAAAAAATAAAAGTAAACTCAAAAACCATTTGCGAGCCTATACCAAATTTGGCGGAGAAGAAACTTTTGAAAATCCGATGGACGACGCTATTTTTTCAAGACCTGAATTTAGAGAGATCAAATTGGCGCAAAAACTAAGGGATAGAGCCTACAAACAAATTGGGACTTCGGGTTCTGGAAACCATTTTGTAGAATTTGGCATGGTCGAAATTGTTGATCCAAACAACGAATTTTCTTTGCCTGTGGGCAATTATTTGGGGATTTTGTCCCATTCTGGTTCTCGTTCTTTGGGGGCAAGCATTGCTGAATATTACACAAAAATTGCCATCGAAAACTGTTTGTTGCCAAAAGAGGCGCAACATTTGGCTTGGTTAAGCCTTGATTCTGAAGCAGGAAACGAATATTGGCGTGCCATGAATTTGGCGGGAGATTATGCTTCGGCTTGTCATCATCAAATTCACAAAAGATTGGCGGAGGCTTTGGGCGAAACGCATTTGGCAATGGTCGAAAATCATCATAATTTTGCTTGGAAAGAGCAATTAAGCAACGGAAAAGAGGTAATTGTGCATAGAAAAGGCGCAACTCCTGCGGGAAAAGGCGTTTTGGGAATTATTCCTGGTTCTATGACTTCTGCGGGCTATATTGTTCGCGGAAAAGGCGAATCGGAATCCTTAAATTCGGCATCACATGGGGCAGGAAGGGCAATGTCGCGCCGAAAAGCAATGGCTTCGATCACGCAAAAAGATTTGAAACAAATTTTGGATAAATTTGGCGTAGAACTCATTGGCGCAGGCTTAGATGAAGCACCGATGGCGTACAAAAACATAGAAAAAGTGATGAGTTTTCAAGAGTCTTTGGTGGAAGTGGTGGGCAAATTTCAGCCTAAAATTGTGAGGATGGATGGTAACTAAAATCACGTTAGCAACTTTTTACCTTGCCAAACGTTAAAAATCTAAATAAAAACAAAAAAATTATGCTTTTAACTATCAAAACAAAGCATCAACCTGCCTCTGATTTGGGCTTTTTGTTGCACAAGCACCCCGAAAAAGTGCAAAGTTTTGACATCAACAGTGGCAAAGCCCATGTTTTTTATCCAGAAATGGCTTCGGTTGCTTTGGTTTTGGACATAAACCCGATTGATATGGTCAGAAACGACAATAATTGGCATTTGGCAAATTATGTTAATGACAGACCTTATACTGCAACTTCGATGATGAGCCACGCCATTGCGCAAGTTTTTTCGACGGCAATGAATGGAGTTTGTAACAAAAAACCTGAATTATTGGCAATCAAAATGGATTTTGAAGTCTTGCTTTCGGTGGTAAAAGTGAACGGAGGTTTGCCTTTGATTCACAAACTTTTTGAACCTTTGGGCTATCAAATCGAGGCAACTCAACATCATTTGGATGCTGAATTTACAGATTGGGGAAAAAGTAGTTATTTCAATTTGAAACTCAAAAATACCTTAAAAATCAGCGAATTGCTGTCGCATTTATACATTTTGTTGCCTGTTTTGGAAGGAAACAAACATTATTACGTCGAAAAAGACGAAATTCAAAAACTATTTGCCAAAGGCGAAGGCTGGCTAGCGCAACACCCTGAAAAAGAACTCATTACGAAGCGTTACCTAAAAAATATTTCCGCCTTAACTCGTGTGGCTTTTGCGCAACTTGCCGAAGAAGGCGAAACCGTTGCCGAAGAAGAAATCATTGACGAAAAGGCGAAAATTGTAGAAGAACGCAAAATTTCTTTGCATCAATTACGCCTAGAAACTGTTTTTGATCAGCTTAAAAAATCGGGAGCAAACAAAGTTTTGGATTTGGGTTGTGGCGAAGGAAAATTGTTAAAAATGTTGATCAAAGAACGACAATTTAAAAAAATTCTTGGAGTCGATATTTCTTATAAATCTCTGCAAATTGCAAAAGAAAAGCTATTTTTAGAAGATGCTTCTCAACAAAAACAAGACAGAATCCAACTTTTGCAAACCGCTTTGACTTACAAAGACAAGCGTTTGCATGGTTTTGAGGCGGCGGCTTTGGTAGAAGTGATCGAACATATCAATTTGGATAGGTTAGAGGCTCTGGAAAAGGTTGTTTTTGGCTTTGCAAAACCGAAAACAGTCATTGTAACTACGCCAAATTCCGAATACAATAGCAAATATGAGTTTTTGGAAAAAGACAAATTTAGGCACAGCGATCACCGTTTTGAGTGGACAAGGGCAGAATTTGAGCATTGGGCAAGCAAAGTTTGTGAAAATTTTGCTTATACGGTTTCGTTTTTTCCAATTGGTTATATAGACTCGGAAGTGGGAGCAAGTAGCCAAATGGGAGTTTTTGAAATTGTTGTTTAAACAAGAATTTTCTTGTGTAAAACATAAATAAAAATAATTGCGTTATCACAAAAAAAATCAAATGTAACACACCCTTCAGGGTGTGTGTCTTGTAAATTATTGATAATCAGTTTGTTCACACCCTGAAGGGTGTGTTACAATAGTATAAACTATTTTAGCATTGATACTTAACAAAGATTAATTTTAACCTAAAAATCATAAAAAAATATGCAAATCAATCTTCCCGAATTGTCTTTGGTGGTTTTGATTGGGGCAAGCAGTTCGGGCAAATCTACTTTTTGCAAAAAGCATTTCAAAGCCACCGAAGTCATTTCTTCTGATGCTTGCAGGGCTTTAGTTTCCGATAACGAAAACGACCTCTACGCCACCAATGATGCCTTCGAAACCTTGCATTACATTGCAGGAAAACGCATTAAACGTGGAAATTTGACCGTTATTGATGCCACAAGTACGCAAATGGAATCGCGAAAAACTTTGGTTCAGTTGGCAAAAAAATATCACGTTTTCCCGATTGCCATTGTTTTTAATTTGCCTTTTGAAACTTTAGCAGAACGCCACGCCACGCGTTCAGACCGTAATTTTGGCAAACACGTTTTGACAAACCATGCGAGCCAAGTAAAAAAATCTTTAAGAACGCTTAAAAAAGAAGGTTTTAGGGAAATTTATACCCTCGAATCTGTCCAAGAAATAGATCAAATTTCCATAAATAGAGTTCCACTTTGGAATAACAAAAAACACGAAAAAGGTGCTTTTGACATTATTGGCGACGTGCATGGTTGTTTCAACGAATTGCAAGAATTATTGACCAATTTGGGTTATGACATACAAAAGTCTGAAAATCAAGGTTTTACAATAAAAAATCCTGCAAACAGAAAAGCTGTTTTTGTGGGAGATTTGGTAGATCGAGGCTACAATTCGCCTGATGTTTTGCGTTTGGTGATGCAAATGCAAGCCGAAAATAAGGCTTTTTGTGTGTTGGGAAATCATGATGCCAAATTATTGCAAAAACTAGACGGAAAAGACGTTTTACTCAAACACGGATTGGCTGAAACTATGGATCAATTAGGCAAGGAATCGCCAGAATTTATTAAGGAAGTAAAGCATTTTTTAAGAAATTTGATCAGTCATTATGTTTTTGATGAGGGGCGTTTGGTGGTGGCACACGCAGGTTTGCGGGAGGAAATGCAAGGGCGAGGATCGGGAACGGTCAAATCTTTTTGTATGTATGGCGAAACTACAGGCGAAATTGACGAATTTGGGCTTCCTGTGCGTTATAATTGGGCTTCTGAATACAAAGGAAAGGCAATGGTGGTTTACGGACACACACCAATTCCCGAACCTGAATGGTTAAATTATACCTTAAATATTGATACAGGTTGCGTTTTTGGTGGAAAATTGACTGCTTTGCGATATCCCGAAAAAGAAATTTTTTCTGTGAAAGCCGCACAAATTTATGCCGAATCCAAAAGACCGTTTTTGGCAACAAAAACCACACTTTCTGCCCAACAAATCGATGACGATTTGTTAGATATGGAAGATGTAAGCGGAAAACGCATTATTTCGACCAATTTTTCACACAACATTACCATCAAAGAAGAAAATTCTATTGCTGCTTTGGAAGTCATGAGTCGTTTTGCTGTCAATCCGAAATGGTTGATTTATCTTCCGCCAACCATGTCGCCTTGTGCCACAAGTTCGCAAGCCGATTTTTTGGAATATCCTGCGCAGGCTTTTGATTATTTTGCCCAAGAAAACGTGCAAACCGTGATTTGTGAACAAAAACACATGGGTTCGCGCGCGGTTTTGGTCATTTGTAAAGACGATTCTGTGCCAGAAAAACGTTTTGGAATTTTGGAAAAATCTTTGGGAATTATTTATACACGCACAGGCAGAAGTTTTTTTAATGACCAAAAAATTGAGCAAAAAATTCTTTCAGAAATTAATTTTGCACTTACCAAAAGTAATTTTTGGGACAAATTTCAGACAGAATGGCTTTGTTTAGACGCAGAATTGATGCCTTGGTCGGCAAAAGCACAAGATTTGATCAAAAATCAGTTTGCCGCAGTCGGAAGTTCGGCGCAAAATTCCTTGAAAGAAGTTTTGCAAGTTTTTGAAAAATCGAAACATTTGCCCATTCAAGAATTGCACGAAAAATATCAGCAAAAGGCAGAAAACATAGACAAATACATCAAATCTTATCGAAATTATTGCTGGAAAATCGAAAATTTTGAAGATTATAAGGTTGCACCTTTTCATATTTTGGCAACAGAAAACGCAGTGCATCACGACAAAACGCACCTTTGGCATTTGCAACAAATTGCAGATTTTTGTGTGGAAGAAGTCAAAATTTTGACAAAAACACCTTACAAAATTGTCGATTTGCAAGACGAAAACAGCAAAATCGAAGCAACAAATTGGTGGTTGGAATTGACCGCAAAAGGTTTTGAAGGAATGGTGGTAAAACCTGAACATTTTTTGGTAAAAACCACAAAAGGACTCGCACAACCTGCCGTAAAATGTAGAGGAAAAGAGTATTTAAGAATTATTTACGGAGCAGAATATACCGAAAAAAATAATCTTAAAACCTTGAAAATAAGGAGTTTAAATAAAAAACGCGCGCTAGCTTTGCGAGAGTTTGCCTTAGGCTTAGAATCTTTGGAACGCTTTGTAAAAAAAGAACCTTTGCGAAAAGTCCATGAATGTGTATTTGGAGTCTTGGCTTTGGAAAGCGAGGAAGTTGATCCGCGTTTATAAAAAAATAAACCTTATAATTCTGTGTTTTATAAGGCTTATTTTTTATAAGTAACAGAGTATATTTATCCGACACCTCAAAAGTGTCGGATAAATCTGATTATCAAGGAGTTACTTAATAAAATAATCATAACTAATTTTAATTGGATACTTATTGCTTTTTAAAACATTGACAAAGCAAATAAAAAAGTTAAAAGAATTTTTTAATATGTTTTTTGTGCGTAGCATTTTGAGAAGCAGCTCACTCAAAAAAGAGAATAGACAAAGATTATCTCCTCATCTTTGTTTAGACGTTAGTAAACCTAAAACATTATTTCTGTTGATTAAATTTCGAAAATTACTTTTTCCTATCTTTTTTTATTATTTTTGAAAAAAAATAACAAGCCGTTTCAATGACAGACAAAAAAAAGCAATATCTGTATGTTCGCCTTCCTATTTTCGTTGCGCTTGCTTTGACCATAGGCATTTTGATTGGCGCGAAAATGTTTGCAAAAAAAAATACCGAAAGCGTGGATTCCGCCTCTTCCAAACTCAAAGATATTTTGATAAATATTGATGAATATTATGTGGATTCGGTCAATACCAACGAAATTGCAGAAAGAGCCATTAAAGAAATGTTAAGCCAACTCGATCCGCATACGTCATATATTCCTGCCAAAGATTTGAAAGAAGCAAATTCGCGCCTGATCGGGAATTTTGATGGAATTGGCATTGAATTTAATATTTTTAGGGACACCATTGTCGTTTTAAAGACTATGGAAGGCAGCCCTGCACAAGCCGAAGGTTTGCAAGCAGGAGATCAAATTATTGCCGTCGATGACAAAAGTGTAGTTACAGACAGCCTGAATTATGATCATGTGCATCAAAAACTCAAAGGCGAGAGCGGTACAAAAGTGCTTGTAACCGTTTTGCGAAAAAAACAACCCTTAAAAATTACAATTACACGCGGAAAAATACCACTTTATACAGTTGATGTTTCTTACATGGTGGATGCAAAAACGGGTTATCTGAAAATTAATCGTTTTGGGGCAAAAACATACGAAGAATTTAAGGAAGCCCTCGAAAAAATGATTCAATCTGGAATGAAACAACTTGTTTTAGATTTGAGAGATAACCCAGGCGGGTACATGAGTGCAGCGATCAAAATTATTGATGAGTTTTTGGAAGGCGAGAAATTGGTGGTTTATACCAAAAGCAAAAATACGCAATTCGACGAAAAATATCATTGCGAAACCAAAGGTTTGTTCGAAAAAGGAAATTTGATCGTTTTAATTGACGAAAACAGTGCCTCTGCTTCCGAAATTGTATCGGGTTCTTTGCAAGATCATGACCGAGCATGGATTGTGGGCAGAAGGTCTTTTGGCAAAGGTTTGGTACAACGCCCCATCGACCTCAAAGATGGTTCAGAATTGCGTTTAACCATTTCCAGATATTACACGCCTAGCGGAAGATGTATTCAAAAACCCTACGAAAAAGGCAAAAATGACGAATATATGAACGAATATTACAACCGAAGCCATGCCGAACTTTACCATGCCGACAGCGTGAAACTCGATAAATCTGTGCCTTACAAAACCACCAAAGGCAGAGTAGTTTATGGCGGAGGTGGCGTGATGCCCGACAGTTTTGTGTCTTTGGATACCATGTATTTGACCAAATTTTTGAACCAAATTTACGCCAAAAGTGCGCTCACTGTTTTTGCACTTCGATACGCATTGGCTCACGAAAAAGAGTGGCGTTCCAAGACTTTAACAGATTTTGAAAACAAATTTGTTGTGAATGAAAGCATTTTGAAAGACTTTTTAAAACTTTTGGCGCAGGTGAATATTGAGTTCAAACCGACAGAATATGAACGTTCAAAAGCATGGATTATGAACGAAATTAAGGCAGATATTGCCAAATTCTTTTGGAAAGAAGAAGGGTATTACAGAATTTCAAACCAAGCAGATTCGGTTTTTCAACAATCTTTGCGTTTGTTTGACAAAGCAGAAAGTTTAAATAAGTAATTGATAATCAAACCTTTGTAAGTTTTTGAATCTTACAAAGGTTTGGTTAAAAAATTTCATATTTTTAGTTCGTAGAACTTATATCTTCCATAACCAAATTCTTGTCCGACTTTCGTCTGACTTTCTTTAGAGTTTTGAACCCTATAAAGGTTTTTGGTAAAAATCATCAATCACTAAATTTTTTTGTCAATAATTCATACAAAATTTTGCACATAATCAAGCTCGGAAACAAGGCAGGCAAAGAATAAGCACGCACAAATTCGTCTCGCAAAAATTTTGGAAACAAATCGGTAGCGTAAAAACTACTAAAAATCAACGCCCCAACAAACAAACCCACATTCCAAATATTTTTGGGCGAAAGCACAAACCAAATAGAAACGCCTGTAAAAGCAATCACAAAGGTAGAACTTTCGGCACTCGAACTAAAAATGGTGGCAATAATGCAAACAAAGCACAAAATCAAGACCCGAAAACGAAAAAACTGAAAATTATTCCAACGAAAATAAACCAAAGCAAACAAAAACATGAAAACAGCAATCACCAACACAGCAGAAATTTCGGGATAAATGGTTCTACGCAAAAAGCCTGCGGTGGTATAATCTTGCATCAAACTGTTTGCATTGAGGTCGTTTTTGTCTAGCAAAGCTGCCAACCAATCCTGATAACATTGCAAAATATAGTCGGGAGAACTAAAAATCATGGGCAAACAAAAAAGCACAACTGCCCAAAAAATACCCGAAAACACAGATTTTAGAAATTGCGGCGGATACAACAAGACAAAAGCAAGTCCAACAATGCCATAAAGTTTGAACAAAAATCCCCAAACAATCATTAAAGCCGCAAAAAATGGTTTTTTGCCTTCAAAAAATACAAAACACGTCAAAATCATCACCAAAACAATAGGGTGGCTTTGGTGATTCATGGCAGAAATAAGGAAATTGTGCCAACTCCACCAGCCAATCGCCAAATTTTGCGCAGGCGAAAAAGGCAATTTGCGAATGACCCAAAACATCAGCAAAGCAACCGCAATATTCCACAAAAAAACGCCCAACCAAAACGGCAAAATTGCAAAAGGGGCAATCATAAAAACAAAAATTACACCATAATAAAAATGGTCATAATATTGGCTAGGATATTCCAAATACAGATTGGTGCGATCCAAAAAATGCGTCAAAGCATATTGAAAAACCAAATAATTGTTAGGCAATTCGTGGTTAATAAAATAGGATTTTATGGTTGGAATCATCGAACCAAACACATAAAAAGCCAACAAAATTTTTGGATTTTTAAAAAATATTTCTCTAAAAAAACGAATGATCAATTTCATAAAATCAGATAATGCTAAAATATTTCGCAAAGATCAAACAACAAAATAACATTTCTTAAGAAAAAACTTTTTTTTCAGAAAAAAACAAAAAATATTGTTCTTTCACACAAATTAACTTAGTTTTGTAGGCTTTGAAAAAAATAAAATAAATTTTTAAGAATAAAATACAAACACATGGCGAATCAATGGACACAATTTTGGCAAAATGCACACGGTTTTGACAAAATTATGCGCTTAAATACCGTACTTTTTGCAAAAAAAATACAACAATTATTTAATATTTCTTCTGAAGATAAAATATTGGATATTGGTTGCGGTCCTGCTTATTTAGAAGATTTTTTCGCCAAAAAAGTCAAAAATATAACCGCTTTAGACGTTTCTAGTGATTATGTAAAATCAGGACAAGAGAAATTTAAACAATTTGATTCTGTTCAATTTTTGCAGATCGATCCAAATGATTATTTGAATTTTGAAGTGATCAAAGATCAAAAATTTAGTAAAATTGTGGTGATGAGTGTGATTCAATATTTCAAAAATACAGAAGAAGTAGAAAAATTGATTTTGGAAATGCAAAAAGTTTCGCAGCAAGGCGGAATACTGATTATTGCAGACATTATCGTTCAAGATGGAGCTTTACAAGATGTGATTAGTTTGTTTGGCAGGGCAATTCGGCATGGTTTTTTGCTTGCTTTTTTTCAATTTGTGTTGTATGCGCGCTTTTCTTCTTATTACCAATTACGAAATAAATTACTCAAAATATCGGTTCAAGATTTGCAAAAAATCATTCAAAAAATGGGTTTAAAAGCCGAAATTATGGACAATTTGACCATCCATGCAGAAAGAAAAAATTTGGTGATCTATTTTTAAACTTTTATAAGGCTAAAAGCCTTATAAAAGTTGTAATAAATTAATTTAAAATACTGTCTTTCAACACTTTACGGTCTATTTTTCCGTTTACATTCAAAGGAAAAATATCCAAATTCAGAATTTTGGAAGGTTGCATATAAGAAGGCAATTTTTCGATCATAAAATTGCTTAACTCTTCCATTTTTCCTTCGTATTTCTCTAAAAACAAATAAATTTGCGAAATTCCCATGGCGTTTTCTTTGGCAACTGCCGCCACATTCAAATTGGTAAATTGGCGTGCATAATGCTCAATTTCACTCAATTCGACCCGATAACCGCCCTGCACTTTCACCTGATGATCTACTCTGCCACAAAAGGTAAAATCGCCATCTTTGTCCACAAAAGCAATGTCGCCTGTGCGGTAACAAACGGTTTCTACGCCATTGATTTGCGTAATAAAAAAGGCTTGCGCATTTTTTTCGGGATTGTTCCAATAACCTGCCGTAAGCTGTCCACCAAGCAAACAGAGTTCGCCTTTTTCGCCTTGTGCAAGTAGTTCAGATTTTTCGTTTACGACCACTGCACTCATATTTTTCATTGGTTTTCCAATAGAAACAATGCCATTAAAGGCTTTTTCAGGGCTGTGATCGGCTTTCCAATCGTAAGTCAAACAAAAAATAGTAGCTTCGGTAGGTCCATAAACATTCTGAATCAAGGCATTAGGAACGCAATTTGCCCACTGCGAAACCATATCTTCGTACAAAGCCTCGCCACAAAACAAAGAATAACGCAATTTTTCTAGGCGAATATCGTCAAAATAAGGTTTCAAATAATTCAAAACCGAAGGCACCATCAAAGCAAAAGTAAGTTCTTGCTCTTCTAACAAAGCATAAGTTGCCAAATATTTGGTTTTTCCGCTTGCCACTGTGTAGGCGCAAGCCCCAATTTGCAAAGGCGCAAGGTAAGACATGACCGAAAGATCAAAAGAGAGATCAAAAACTTGCAAAAAACGATCATTTTCATCAATTTTATATCCCAAAGCATAAAAAGCGTTCATGAAAGAATTGATGTTGTTATAGCTAATCGGAACGCCTTTTGGAATGCCTGTACTGCCTGAAGTAAACAGTACATAAGCAGGATCAGTAGGGTTGATGTTTGGCAAATCCAAATTGATTTCTGCAAAAGGCAAATTGGCGGTGCTAATGATTTGAATTTGCTTTGTACCT